>NZ_JCAXEW010000041.1:0-9072 GCF_059759275.1 Ferdinandcohnia sp. GQ5 | reverse complement strand
TTTGAAGCGTCTAAAAATAGACTCAATTGGTTCAACTTCCTCAATAGGAATCGGCTTTCTGTTACTTTTTAAGCGGAACATCCCTCTGAGCGTAATGCTCTTTTCAGTATCTTCCCCCATCATGTGGCTGTATTTTTTGTAAACCTCATAGTTACCGGTTCGACAGGCATGCTGTAAGGTGTGGATAGTTTCTGGTCGGTACAAATGTGACTCTCCGTTTACACGCCATTGGAGGTCATCACCTTCATCTAGGGTGGGATCTTCATTTAGCCATGCCTGGTTGTGTCGATTAATGGTTTCTTTCGCAATATCCTCGAGTTGAAGACCGCCTATTCGAGAAGATGTGCGCGGAAAATACGTGTTGATTACCTCTTCACTAATCCCAACAGCCTCAAAAATTTGGGCACCAATATAACTCTGAACTGTCGAAATCCCCATTTTTGACATGATCTTCAGGATTCCTTTTGTAACTGCTTTTTTATAATTTTTGATTAAGTTTTCACCAGTTAGTTTCGAAAGCGATTTGTATACTAGATATGGAAAGATGGCATTTGCCCCATATCCGAGTAGCACTGCAAAATGGTGAACTTCCCTAGGCTCTCCTGATGCTATAATGATACTTACCTTGCTTCTAAGCCCTTGTCGTATCAAATGGTGGTGCAGAGCTGAAACAGCTAGTAGAGAAGGAATTGCACCTTGATTTTGATTGATTCCCTGATCGCTTAACACGATTAGATTGCTTCCATCCCTTACTGCTTTTTCAGCAGTTGCGTGTATTTCTTGAAGACGTTCCTGAATCGTCATTCCTTGTACAGGTAAGAGAATCGAAATAGTCGATACTTTCCAAACATCACTATCCAAACTTTGAATTGTTCTCATTTCTACTTCAGACAGGATCGGGGTGCTTAACCTTATTTTTTTGTAATCTTCAGTCTTCGGTTGTAATAAATTCCCCTCGGCTCCTAGTAATACTTCCATTGATGTGACATATGCTTCTCGGATTGCATCAATTGGAGGATTGGTTACTTGGGCAAAACGCTGTTTGAAATAATTAAATAGTAATTGAGGTTTTGATGATAGAATGGCTAGCGGAGCATCGTATCCCATAGAACCAATTGGTTCATTTCCTTCTTGCGCCATCGGTTTAATTATTTTCTCCCACTCTTCATAGGTGTACCCGAACGCTTTTTGAATACGTAATAGTTCCTCTTTGCTTTCTGTTGATTCTTTTTTCTTTGTTATAGGTAGATTTTCAATTGGTGTAATTGTCTCAGCTACCCAATCTTCATAAGGATGTTCGTTAATAAGCTGTTGTTTTACTTCTTCATCTAGTAGTAGCTTCTTCTTCTCAAAATCTACTAAAAGCATTTGTCCCGGTTTTAGACGATCCTTTAGAATAATGTTTTCTTCTGGAATATCTACTACTCCTACTTCCGAAGATAAACAGAGGAAATCATCATCTGTAAGGATAATACGAGCTGGCCTTAACCCATTTCTATCTAGACAAGCTCCAATCTGTTTTCCATTTGTAAAGCCCATGGCTGCTGGACCGTCCCAAGCCTCCATGAGGCAACTATGAAACTGATAGAATGCCCTTTTCTTGTCAGATAGAAGTTTGTTATTCTGCCAAGGTTCTGGGATCATCAACATCATTGCTTTAGCGAGTGACCATCCTGACATCACTAGATATTCTAATGCGTTATCAAACATTGCAGTGTCACTGCCATCCAGGTCAATCACTGGGTGAAGAGCTTCATTATCTTCCAGAAGGTCTGAACGAAGAACAGGTTCACGTGCAAGCATCCAGTTTACATTCCCCGTTATCGTATTGATCTCTCCATTGTGCATTAATGTTCGGTTTGGCTGCGCTCTTCTCCAGCTAGGAAAGGTATTCGTACTAAATCGGTTATGCACCATGGCCATCGCGGATTGGTAATCATCTCGCCTTAAATCCTCATAATAGCTTCTTAACTGGCTCGGTAAAAGAAGTCCTTTATATACGATGGTTCTTGATGAAAAACTAACAATATAGCAGTCATCCTGATTTACTTCAGCGTCATTGAATTCTTTCTCTACTTTTCGCCGAGCCATATATAACAACCGCTCAAATTGATCATTGTCTAGTTCCTTATTGACGGAAGTAACGAATAATTGATGAACAGATGGTTGTGATTGTTTAGCCGTGCTTCCCAACTCTTCATCATTCGTTGGTACATCTCTCCATCCAAAAATCACTAGATCCTCATTCTGCACGATTTCTTCTATTCTCAATTTATATTCTGTCGCTAGGTCTAACTCTTGGGGTAAAAATAGCATCCCAACTCCGTAATCACCCATGAATGGAAGTTGTTTCCCTTTTAACTTCCACTCATGTACAAATAAATCGTGTGGGAGCTCTGTTAGAATTCCAGACCCATCTCCTAATTTCTCACTACCAGTCTGACCCCCGCGATGATTTAATCGTTCAAGAGCCGTTAGTGCCTGACTTACTAAGGTGTGTGTTTTACCACCTTTAATATTTGCAAGCAAGGCGATACCACAAGCGTCATGTTCAAACTGAGGATCATATAAACCATGTCTTTTTAATCGATGCATTTGTATCACCCCTGTTCCTTATCTGTTTCGTTGTTAAGTTAATAGTAGCATCGTTATTTTGGAAGATATTTAAACTATTCGCTATAAAATTTACACTGAATGACACAACTTGTTTTACCTTCACATTTGGTATAATCTCTACCTTTTCGCCTGTCGAAATAGGAGTTTAATCAACAATATTCACGTTATAAGAATCAAGCCACACATTGATTTGCACTAAATGTGCGATAAGCTGAGGTCCTGTCATTAGCTGCCCAAACCAAGGAACTGTGAATGATGCACCATCAGAATCAATGATATCTCTTACCCTTTGTTTTGAAACCAATTCTAGAATTGGAGAGTTTTTCTTTTCGATTACGCTAGTTAGCATATTTTTTACGAGATTCAAATAATCTGGATTATGAGTTTTCGGATAAGGATTTTTCTTTCGATACAGAATGGAATTAGGTAAAGTTCCCTCTAATGCTTTCCTTAAGATTCCTTTTTCCCTTCCTTCTAACATCTTCATCTCCCATGGGATATTCCACACATATTCAATGAGTCGGTGATCCGCAAATGGAACACGTACTTCTAGACTAGCAGCCATACTCATGCGGTCCTTTCGTTCTAATAAAGTAGA
The DNA here is from genome assembly GCF_059759275.1 of Ferdinandcohnia sp. GQ5. Taxonomy (NCBI): domain Bacteria; kingdom Bacillati; phylum Bacillota; class Bacilli; order Caryophanales; family Bacillaceae; genus Ferdinandcohnia; species Ferdinandcohnia sp. GQ5. Next base: position 5,858 of record NZ_JCAXEW010000041.1, on the reverse strand, counting down.
CATGAACCAGATCATATTCAAATAAAATATTTCTCTACGTCGTGACTCTTCTGGACTTTCTCCTTCTAATCTTGGAACCTCTCGTAATGTTTCGTTGTATCGTTCTTGAACATAGTCTTTTAGATTTAATTTGTTTTGCCAATGAGGTAATAGAAGCTTATGTCTTTCTTCTTCAGACTTCATCCATGGAAAATGGTTATCCTGCAGTAACTCTTTCTTATAAAACCAAGGGTACCCACCGAAAATTTCATCCGCACATTCTCCAGATAAAGCAACCGTAAAGTCTTGTTTGATCTCCTCGGAAAACCAAAGCAGAGAAGAATCAATATCCGCCATTCCAGGTAGGTCTCTACCTTTTACCGCATCCTCCAATCGACTAGCAAGTTGTTCCTGCGTAATAATCTTTGAATGATGATTGACACCCAAATATTGCGTCATCTTATCAATCCATGGTTTATCTTCATCCACTTGAAACAAGCTTGATTTGAAAAACTCACTATTTCGCTCATAGTCAATCGAATACGTATGAAGCTTTCCTCTTCCTTGTTGGTTAAAGTAGTTCGAGGCAATCGCACTTATGGCACTTGAATCTAACCCACCTGACAAAAATGTACAGACCGGAACATCCGCAACTAGTTGTCTTTCAACGGCATCTTTCACTAGAAATCTCACTTCTTCCACCGTATCGTCTAATGAATCAGAATGTTTGCGGCTTTCGACGTTCCAATAACGTTTAATTTTTAGTCCGTTCCGATCAAACATAAGAATATGTGCCGGCCTTAATTCTTGTATTCCTCTATAAATCCCATGCCCTGGTGTACGGGATGGTCCTAACCCAAAAACCTCCTGAAGACCTTCGCGATCTACTTCCGCCTTTACATTTGGATGTGCCAAAATGGCTTTAAGCTCTGACCCAAATAAAAGAGTGCTATCTGTATGTTTGAAAAATAACGGTTTGACCCCAAGTCGGTCCCTTGCAATAAAAAGTTTTTCTTGCTGATGGTCCCAAATTGCAAAAGCAAAAATACCATTTAACCGCTCTACACATTCTTCTCGCCACTCAATATAAGAAGTAAGAAGAACTTCCGTATCGGAGTGGGATTGAAATGTATATCCACGGCTTTGTAATTCTTTACGCAAATCCTCTGTATTATAAAGTTCTCCATTATAGACCATTGAAAAGGCATGCCCGTTTTTTGATCTCCTTGTCATCGGCTGTGTCCCTCCGGAAGGATCCACAACAATTAACCTTGTATGACCCAGTGCAGCATGATGATCACTAAAAACATTAGAAGCATCTGGACCACGCTTTGCTAATGTTTGCGCCATCTTACCGACGATTTGTTCTTGGTGTTTCAAATCCTGTTGCCAATCAATCCATCCTGTAATTCCACACATTGAGATCACTCTTTCTTAAGAATTTTTCTGGCTTTATTGCTCACAGTAAAAGCCAAACATGTATATTGATCTGTCATTTTAATCGTATCATCCTCTTTCTCATAAATATTTAGACTATTCTGTGTAAAGTTTGCACTTTTTTACATAATTTTTCCTGTTTGAATAAATGCACTGTTTAAGGGACAACGGTCACGTTTAATAGGTGCTTGCAATCAGAATAGGTGGGGGGATTCTGACTTACAACTTGATATCATGGATCTCAGAGTCAGAATATGGCCTGGATTGCGACAGGGATTATGATCAAACGGCACTTGTAGTCAGAATAAGGCCCCCATTGCGACTAGCGGTATGATCAAATGGGGCTTGAAGTCATAATAGGGGTGGGATTCTGACTCCAAGCGTGTAATACATGGGGCTCAGAGTCAGAATATGGCCGGGATTGCGACAAGCATTATGATCAAACGGCGATTGCAGTCAGAATAGGTGTGGGGTTCTGACTTGCAGGTTGAAATCTTGCGTCCAAGAGTCAGAATATGGCCGGCATTGCGACTAGGATAATGATCAAACGGCGCATTCAGTCAGAATAGGTGTGGTTCTGACTTACAGCTTGAAATCTTGCGTCCAAGAGTCACAATAAGCCTGGGATTGCGACGAGCTTTTTGATCAAACTACGCTTTCAGTCAGAAAAGGTGTATGATTTGGACTAACAGCTTATAATCATGGGCCACAGTGTCAGATGAGTGCATAATTCAAACAGAGTGTTGAACCCAGTTCAGATAAAAAAAAAGCACCTAAACCACAATGGTTAGGTGCTTGTAATTACTTTAATTAACGAATTTCAGAAGGGCTTTTCCCTGTGTATTTTTTAAACTGTCGACTAAAAAAATGCAGATTATCATAGCCTAATGCTTGAGCTACTTCAGTTACCGTCATTCCTGTATAATGCAGGAGATGCTCCGCCCTTTTTATACGAGCTTCTACAATATAGGAGCGCACTGATTTGCCAATAATCTCCTTAAACTTCAGTGAAAAATACCTTGGAGAAAAGTTCGCACGAGCCGCCAAACTTTCAAGCGTATGTCCCTCGCTAGGATGTTGCTGCACATAATTTGCCACTTCCCTAATCGCTGACAGGAGAGAAGTTTGACCTTGGTCGTTTCGTTCTTCGACCTGATGCTCCTCTCGCAAAAGCTGAATCATCAACTGTTTGAGAATTAGCTTTGCCTCCGTTTCTGCCCCAAATGTTTTGATTAAAAATAATCGAACATATTGTGTTAAGAGAGACTCAAAAGGTATTGCGTCTTGAATAATCCGATATGAATTTGGTATTAGACTTGGTTCGTTCTCTAAGTCAAAATGGATGTAGGTTATTGTAAGTGGATTCTGAGGATTCTGGGTGGCAGTCGTCCAATCGCCTGGAAGGAATAAAAAGCAACTTCCTCGTTTTATTGAATAATCTCGACCGTTTAAAATCAAATTTCCTTCTCCATTCCAAACATAAAACAAATCATAGTTCGGAATAGGCTCTTTCCGCTTCCATTGCCAGTTTGGTTCACAGGTAATGGTCGCAAGAGATGGTTTCAAGATAAATTGCTCAGGATTAATACTCAGCAAGCTGCTCACCTTCCTCACACGTAAAGTTCTTTTTTATTATTTCTAGGGGCAGATCCATTCATTAATAAATTTCAGCCTATATTTGATTCATATCCCCTAGAAATATTTTATAACTTCTCAATTAATCTAACAAATATCAATTTTAAATAATATATATCTCAATTTTAGATTAATCAGTGATGAGTAATGATTATATGAGCTAAGTTGGTCTGTTAATTTCCTTATTGGTCCTCCACCTTATAATACTCAAGCTCCTCTTCTGGTATATCTACGACGTGCTGGATATCAACACCACCACCCCATGATGCTCCACCTACATTAGTAGCATCCGCTTGTTGCCTTACATGGTCGCTGTTATAGGAAATCCAGCCGAAGTACACATCCTGCATCACAGGAAACATGCTTTCAAAAATAGGATCCGGTTGCCTTGCTTCTTCCAATTTTATCGATGCTTCCATCACTTTTTGCCACTCATTCGGAAGCTCTGTTACTCCAAAGGGTGTACCCTCAAAATCTAAAATCGTTTTCAATTGCAAACCAGGATAATAATTATGTATTCCTTCTGTAATATGATAATTACGTTTTTTCAATAAATATAATTCTCCATAACTTACTTGGTCATCGGGATGAATATTCCAAAAAACCTGATAGGAACTTGGATCATTATTTTTTAGTTTGATTATCCTAGGGCCACCAACTGTACTATCAAATTCCATATTCCATTTATGATTTTTCCACACCCACAAGCTCATTCCATATTTGTTTTCTTCTGTAACCATTGGTACAAAAACGTGGCGCTTATCAATCTCTATTACATCAAGAATCTCAGTTACTTCAGAATACCTTTTATAAGTATCAGTCGTAGCAAAGTTTGTAGGTCTAGCTAGATAAAAATAATAAATGACGAAAAGCAGAGCAACCAATCCAAGTAAACTTAGTATCGTTCTTCGTCTCATTTACTTTTCACCCCTTCTAAAAAAACTTCTGGGGAGCGAAAATAATATTGGATTTTAGGTGTTGTAATTAATAAACCTTTCCCATCATCTTCTATAACAATGGTGGTAACAACCCCACTTCCCCATTTTTCCTTAACACCCACCACTTGATATGGAAATCGTTCTTTTCGAGTATTCGGCTCTCCACTCATATACGTTTCCTCATACCATTTATCACTAAAAAACTCAGTTTCTTTCATAACTGGAAGTAGTTTTAGTAATTGATCTTTTTGTAAAGTTACATCCCCTGCAGAAGGGTGAGTGTTGATAATTGTTGCATTTTCCACATTAGAAATATAGGTTGATAGATTACTAGGCGAGTAAATAACATGCTGGAGACCAATCGAGGCAAAGGATAATACTAAAAATAGAAAGTTCGCGAAAAAGCCGAGCCATGCATACTTTCGGAATCTATCCCAGCGCCCTTTTTTTGATTTAAGAAAAAAGTAGAGAATCCATACACCTAAGGGTAAAATTGGAAGTTTCATGAATGTATCAAAGAAATTCATATTAAAGGAAAAAGAAAAAAGCCCAATAAGTAAAACGAGAATTATCTTCCATATAGTTGGTTTCACATCTTGTTTTCTATAAATCCTAAAAGATAAAAAACCAATCATTCCACATCCAATTAATAACGTAATAACCGAAACAAGGCCAATTTCAAAATCTAACTGAAACGTTATGGATACCACCCCTTTTTTTATACCTTCATATATATTCGTAATGATACTATGAATTCCCTTTTCAGGTAAAAGAAAATGTGCAAAACCACAAGGGCTTTGCACATGATTATTATTTATCTGTAGGAATCTCACAGCTTTCATCTGTGCAAACTGCACCTTGGCCACCTGAAAGGTCTTGAAGTTTTGGTGCTGGATGTTCTTCTTTCCAAACCTGTTGGAGTGCACCAAGAAAAGTGGAAGTTGGCTGTGCACCAGAAATAGAATATTTTTGATTGATTACAAAAAACGGAACGCCGGTAACACCGATTTGTTGAGCAGTCGCCTCATCAATTCGGACATCATTCGCATATTTCTTCTCATCTTTTAACACTTCTAACGCGGCCTGTCGCTCCAACCCTACAGATTCTGCAAGATCCGCTAATACTTCGTGGTCACTGATTAGTTTTCCTTCAATGAAATACGAGTGAAGAAGAAGCTCAGTGAGTTCTTTTTCTTTGCCGACGGTCGCTGCAAACTTTGTAAGACGGTGGGCATCAAAGGTATTTGTGTTTTTCATTTCATCAAAATTATAGTTTAGACCGAGTTCTGCAGCTTGCTGACCTAAATTTTCGTTCATTTGCTTGGCCTGAGCCACTGGCATACCATATTTTGAAGCAAGTAATTCATGAATACTTTGACCTGAATATGGCTTTGCATTCGGATCTAGCTCAAAGCTTTTGAATTCCACTTCGACTTGATCACGATGTGGAAATTGCTCAAGAGCCTGTTCCAAGCGTCGCTTTCCTATATAACAGAATGGACATACATAATCTGACCAAACCTCAATTTTCATTTTTTCACACCTCATTTAGTTAGTTTTCACCATGGTAACATAATTAGTTTGTAAATGCTCCTAGCGCGACCTGAGTATAAATTGTGTCGGTTTTTACTATCGGTTTAACTTTGGACACGCATGAGACAAAAATGCAGAATTGTGTCTTAAATCGGGCAATCTTCGGACAAGGGGGCGACGAGGATGCTTGATTGTGTCTGAAGTTGAGCTAACTTCGGACTGGACTGCCTCGATATAGCTTGATTGTGTCTGAAGCTGAGCTAAGTTCAGACTGGACTGCCTCGATATAGCTTGATTGTGTCTGAAGTCAAACTAACTTCGGACTGGACTGCCTCG
>NZ_JCAXEW010000040.1:0-10606 GCF_059759275.1 Ferdinandcohnia sp. GQ5 | reverse complement strand
TGAATACATGTACGTTATCTAGTTTTGAAGGAATGAAAATTTCTTCTTGAAATATTTTCTAAAGATAGTATAATAATACTTGTCTTTACTTTATCTAGTGACGATGGCGAGAAGGTCACACCCGTTCCCATACCGAACACGGAAGTTAAGTTTCTCAGCGCCGATGGTAGTTGGGGCATTGCCCCTGTGAGAGTAGGACGTCGCTAGGTTTTGTAATATTCCGCAGTAGCTCAGTGGTAGAGCTATCGGCTGTTAACCGATCGGTCGTAGGTTCGAATCCTACCTGCGGAGCCATTTGGAGAGCTGTCCGAGTGGTCGAAGGAGCACGATTGGAAATCGTGTAGGCGGTCAACACTGTCTCAAGGGTTCGAATCCCTTGCTCTCCGCCACTATATATATATTAAAAAAGTAAGTTGGCCCGTTGGTCAAGCGGTTAAGACACCGCCCTTTCACGGCGGTAACACGGGTTCGAATCCCGTACGGGTCACCATTATGGAGGATTAGCTCAGCTGGGAGAGCACCTGCCTTACAAGCAGGGGGTCGGCGGTTCGATCCCGTCATCCTCCACCATTTAAAAAGTTGTTTTCTATTATCGCGGGGTGGAGCAACGAGCGTTGCATCATCGAAGTTACTGCGAGTTGTCCCGACGGATAAGGCTTCTTGAATTAGCTTGCAGAGGAAGGGACAGTCAACAGCTAACTAAGTGCATAACAAAAACTATATATTTTCTATTATCGCGGGGTGGAGCAGTCTGGTAGCTCGTCGGGCTCATAACCCGAAGGTCGTAGGTTCAAATCCTGCCCCCGCAACCAAAAAAAAATGTTGACTAGAATGAAATAATATAGTAATATAATATTTGTTCCTAATCAATAGACGAAATATTCAATAAAAAAGGTCCCGTGGTGTAGCGACGAGCAAAACATCATCGAATCAACTACGAGTTGTCCCGACGGATAATCATCCTCGAATAAACTAGTAGAGGAAGGGACAGTTAACAAACGAAAGAAATTGTGCGTTGAAAGATTTAATAATTCAAAAAGGTCCCGTGGTGTAGCGGTTAACATGCCTGCCTGTCACGCAGGAGATCGCCGGTTCGATCCCGGTCGGGACCGCCATATTTAGTGGCTCAGTAGCTCAGTCGGTAGAGCAAAGGACTGAAAATCCTTGTGTCGGCGGTTCGATTCCGTCCTGAGCCACCATATTTATGCCGGTGTAGCTCAGTTGGTAGAGCAACTGACTTGTAATCAGTAGGTCGTGGGTTCGACTCCTATCGCCGGCACCATTTTTAATTTAATAGTGGAGGGGTAGCGAAGTGGCTAAACGCGGCGGACTGTAAATCCGCTCCCTCCGGGTTCGGCGGTTCGAATCCGTCCCCCTCCACCATTTAATTAGTTGCATTTTATTTTAATCTGAATAGTATATAACATAGGGGTATAGTTTAAAGGTAGAACGAAGGTCTCCAAAACCTTTGGTGTGGGTTCGATTCCTACTACCCCTGCCATTACAATAGTGGCGGCTGTGGCGAAGTGGTTAACGCATCGGATTGTGGTTCCGACATTCGTGGGTTCGATTCCCATCAGCCGCCCCATTTTATTTTATAATGTTTCTGCTGATGCGCAGCTAATTACTGGGCTATAGCCAAGCGGTAAGGCAACGGACTTTGACTCCGTCATTCGTAGGTTCGAATCCTGCTAGCCCAGCCATTTTCTTTACTTAATTAATATTTGCGGAAGTAGTTCAGTGGTAGAACACCACCTTGCCAAGGTGGGGGTCGCGGGTTCGAATCCCGTCTTCCGCTCCAATGGCGGCATAGCCAAGTGGTAAGGCAGAGGTCTGCAAAACCTTTACCACCGGTTCGAATCCGGTTGCCGCCTCCATTATTTTAAACTGAATGTAAGTGCTTTTTTATGACTTGCCGGGGTGGCGGAACTGGCAGACGCACAGGACTTAAAATCCTGCGGTAGGTGACTACCGTACCGGTTCGATTCCGGTCCTCGGCATCTTCTGATGTCTTTTTTCTTTCTATATACGCCGGTGTGGCGGAATTGGCAGACGCGCACGACTCAAAATCGTGTTCCTTCTGGAGTGTCGGTTCGACCCCGACCACCGGTATCACAAAAACACTTCTCATTTGATGAGAAGTGTTTTTTTTGCGTTTAAACCAGAATTATCAGTAGAATAGAGAGTTTTCATTTTTTCATTTATTAGTATCAACTTGACTCCTACTTTAAAGGAGCAGCCAAAACAAATTAGTTGCATTCACCGTACCAATTTTCTTTTTCGCCATTTTGTAAATAGATAAATCACTATCATCCCACACAAAATTAGTAAGATCACCTTCATAAATTGTTCAATCCAAGTGAAAACGAACTGCCATTGGTTCCCGAATATAAAACCGATTCCGATGAAAAAGGATACCCATAACAGGGAACCTGAATAAGCATAAAGCGCAAAAGTGCGAAAGGGTACCTGAATGATTCCTGCAAAATAGCTATTGAACTGTCTCACACCGGGCAAGAAGAAACCAAATAATAGCATTTTGTTTCCATATTTCTCATAAGTTTTTCGTGTTTTCTTAATATGTTTTGGCTTCAGAAACAACCACTTTCCGTATTTTTCAATTAGTGTCATCCCAAACTTGTTTCCAATCCAATAGGTAGTAGTTATTCCTAACACGGAACCAGAGTATGCGGCAGTAAGAGCGGGAAGAAGCTTAAGTACGTGCTTGTACGATAAATAACCGGTGTATGCAAGTGTTGAGTTGCCAGGTGGAATCGGAGAAGCAATTAGTTCTAAAGGTAGACCAATTAACAACACAAAATATCCATATTGAGCAAATAAGCGTTCAACAATTCCCATTATCCTTCCTCATTCCTGAGTTTTTGCGAGAGTCAAATTAATCCGATAAAATTAGCGTTTGTTAACAATCAAACTTTATACGTAAACGATGTTTAAAATAGAGAGAATTGTCCTATGTGAAACATTGATAGCCGTTGTAACTTTACATGCTGGGAAAGTATAAAGATGGATAAGTTGCTTATTTCGAAAGGAAGAAATGGAACTACTTTCATGAAGAACTTAAAACTGAAATGGAGTTATGTCATGAAAGAAATTCTTGATGAAAGAGCTTATTGAAGATGGAAAGGTAAAACCAGTTATTGATAGAAGTTTTTCCTTACGTGAGGTACCAGAAGCATTTCGAAATTTGAAAAAGGACATTCACAAGGGAAAGTAATAATAGAGATTTAAAATGAGAGAAGGGTTTGGGTTATCATTCTTAAATGTAGTCCGAAAAAAAGGAAGTCAATTCCTAAGAACTGACTTCCTCAAAATCTTTTAATAAAACCTCTTAAACCCTTCAAAATGTTTTTTCCAGTAAGAGTCATTTACATTCGAAATGACAACTCCGTCATTTGAAGCATGAATGAATTGATTGTTACCAAGATAAATCCCGACATGAGAAATACCAGATTTATAAGTTCCCTGGAAGAATACTAAATCTCCAACATTAGGTGTATTCACATAATAAGAGCGCATATGGTAACCCTCGCTTGAATAACGAGGAGTATCTAATCCTGCTGACTTATAAGCATAGTAAATGAATCCACTGCAGTCAAATCCATTTGGAGTAGATCCACCCCATGCATAGCTGATGCCTAATTGTTTTTTAGCTACCTTAATCAATTGATCTACGTTATAGCTACTATTATTTGATGGGGTTTCAACTGTAGGTGTTTCTTCTTTTGCTCCCTCACCAATCGATAGCTTTTGACCAATGTATATCATATCTGATTTCAAATTGTTCCATTTTCTAAGATTTGGAACTGTTACTTTATATTCAATTGCAATTCTTGACAGAGTATCGCCTGACTTAACTGTATAAACAGTAGCGGACTGCACTTTTTCTTCTTGAGGTTTCTCCGTTTTTTCGGTAGAAGTGTTGTTTGGTTTCTCCGGAGTAGAGTTACTTGGTTCCTCAGCAGTAGTAGGTTTACTTACAACAAACACATTTCCTGGGAAGATAAGGGTAGAATTCAAGTTATTCCATTTCATTAAATCATTAATTGAAATCTTATGTTTCACGGCAATACCACTTAGTGTATCACCAGATTTAACCGTATATGTAGTTGCCTTCGACGCACTAGGCTTTTGGGTTTCTTTTTCATTAGTAGGTTTCGTGTTATTGCTGCCTGAATTATTGTTGGTAGTTATTTCTGTCTTAAGGACTTGATTTGGGAAAATAAGATCGCTAGTCAACTTGTTTAAAGACTTCAATTGTGAAACAGTAAGATCATGTTTTTGAGCAATCTTCCACAGTGAATCACCACTCTGAACTTTGTACGTGCTTGCTGCCTCAGCCTCTTCCGCAGCAAAAAATGCAGAGGCAATGATTGCAGATGCAGTCACGGACATATATATTTTCTTATTACCCAAGGTTTGTACCTCCTCATTAATCTATTATTCTAGTTAATAATTATACTATAGAATTGTCTAGGAATGTAGATTAATGTGGAAATAGAGGAATAGTTATCCATTATAGTAAGCCGATTTGCCATAATTGCTCATTCTCTGTCGATTAAATAAAAAATAAGCTTGCAGTAATTTTACATACAGCAAGCTTTGTTTATGGATGAAATATTTTTTATGATTAATAACCGTATTCCCAGTCAATTGTTTCTTCATACCAAACGACTTTATCAATGGGGTCAAATTGAACTTCTTTGTTATTAATGGTACATTTTATCTTCTTAGAATCTTCAAGACTTACTAGATCTTCGTATACATCATGCTCAACATTTTCAAATACTGTAACAGAGTGATCTTTATTGATTAATAATGCTGTACCTTTCATTACCTAGCACCTTCCTTGGAAGATATATTTTTAAACTACTTAAAGTATATCTCGATTAAATAGTTTAAAAATACATTTGTGAAAAGGTTCACATTTCTTTCATATTTCTGTTTGAAATGTTGTAACAATATGAAGAGGGAGGGGAAAGGAGCAATTTCGATACAACTAAATAACCCCCAAGGTAAATAATCACCTTGGGGTAATCTTCATATTACTCATACCCATTCACAAAGTATGTGATGATTTCTAAATCATCTTCCGTCAACTCACGTTGAAAATAGGAGGCCATCTCTGTTGTGATTCTTTCTAGATTCCCTTTATGTTTCTCAGTCAATAAGGCACTCTTCTTTAATAGTTTTACAAATGAAGAAAATTCATCTTTTGTTAGTGGTCTTGGATGATGAGAGAGGAAATAGATTTCTGCATCATATTTTTCAATTTTCTTTAGAAGTTTACTCATTTTTTCAATTGTATAATGCCATTTTTCTGCGTACAGATTTGCATAGAGGCAATCACCGAGTACTATCGTTTTTTCCTCAGCAATATAGAGGAGATTTGAATCAGCTGAATGGTCTCCACCGATAAGTTCGATGATGCAGGTAACTCCACCGAGATTCAGTTTTATTTGCTCTTTAAAAATAATCGTGGGATCGGGTAGAATAACATTTCGCTCAATTCCAAGTTCCAGCTTGATTGCGTCTGCACAAAATGGAATCTCAATCCCTGCCTCAACACGTTCATCCAATTCTTTATCATCCCATGATAGTTTCTGCAGTTCTTTTATTTTTTCATAGGTCATGTTATTTGCGATTGAAGGCATGTCCATTTCAATCAAGCCAAATATATGATCCCAATGCCAATGAGTAAGAGCGAGAATATCTCCGGTTACTTTGTAGGAAGCTAGTTGCTCTTTGAATAGGTTAGCATGATTAGAAGAGTTTCCAGCATCAATTAACAATGTCTGGTCGTCTCCCACAATCGCTACCAAAATCGGACGGTCTGTTTGTTGAACTGGAGGAAGATAGAAGAGACGATTGGAAAGCTTTTGCAATGTTTGCATGTATATGAACTCCTTCAAGATTGTATGTACCGTTCATTATATCCTATTTGTAGAGGGGATAAAATTGAGACTTCATATAGAGTAACCAAGAGAAACAACTTGAGCAAATCATTGGACCGTTTTAGTGAATACAAGGGGATAGGTGTCCGAATGAGCGCTGCATTCTGACAGAGTTACCTGATTCCAAAGATGGTTGAGTCAGAAAGAGCATACATTTCTTGGATTGCACCCAAGTTTCAAATGGGTTATTTCAAGAACTTTAAAAGGCCATAGCCCCATTGAATATAGAGCCTATGGCCGGATGGAAAAGTTTTCTTACTTCTTCTTCACAGGAATCCAAATTTCACTATATGCGTAACCTTTTTTATGTTGATTCATTTTCGTAAAAGAAAACGAAGGGGCATTGATTACTTCATAATCGGAAGAAGGGAGCCATTCAGAATAGGTTTTTGCCATTGTTTCTTGCAATGTTGATGGAAAGGGTCCCTCATTCGGAAAAATGGCCCACGTACAGGCTTCGACAGGTACCTTATTCAAACGATTACTTACTTGAGTTTCCGTCGTTAATACACCAATTAAGTGTGTTAAATCGCCCTCCTCTTTTATGAAGTTAGCGTCCGCATTATAAGAGGCATTCACAATTTCAAAAGGTTCTATATTTTGAAGGGAATGCATTTCTTCTTTTTGTTCGTCCGTTATGCTTTGTGCAAGCTTTACAATCTCATTATTCACGCCTTCAAATTGCATTGGGACCCGTTTGCTTACACCAACTAAATTAAATGCAGGTTTATCTTCAATTCTAAATTCCATAGATGTTCCTCCTTTAACAGTTATTACGAATGAAAGTTTGGGAAACGATTTGCTTATTCCAGTTTTAATTACATCCGATGGTAAAAAACCACTCCATTTTTTAAATGCTCTAGTAAAGCCGTCGACTGATTGATACCCATATTTAAATGCAACATCTGTAACTTTATCACCATGTAATAAATCCTTGTTTGCCTCTGACAATTTTCTGTTTTTAATATATTCACTTAGCGTCAGCCCTGAAAGATAAAAAAAGATCTTTCTAAAGTGATAATCGGATACCCCGGCATATTCAGAAATTCTTTCAAGAGATAGGTCATCAGTTAAACGATTTTCGATATAATCGATCACTTGGTTTAATTCCTTTAGCAATGTATCCCTCCTTTTCATGTCTTCATAATAGCAAAGGCAAATCTAGATTACTCGACATTTTTAACATAAAATATATCGGTTTACGGACAGATATTCAAACGAAGATGTAATGAAAAATATGTTGGACTGTTGATGGATGATTAAAAACATGCTCTGAATAGTAGACCCCAGTATTTGGAAAGGTAAGGGAGAAAGTAATTTTAGGAGGGGGTTGTAGCGTGATTTCAGAGTCTAATCAATCAACAAAGGAAACTGTTGCAAGTCTTATGTTAAAGCAACTTGAGATGTGGGGAGTTAAGAGGATCTATGGGGTTGTGGGGGATGCCATTATTGGGTTAATGGATGAACTAGCAAAGCAGAATTCAATACAATTTATAGCGGTGAAACATGAATCGGTTGCCGCCATGATGGCTTCAGCTGAGGCAAAGATAACAGGAAGGCTTGGCGTTTGTCTGGCAACGATGGGACCAGGATTAGGAAACTTACTTAATGGTCTAGGGGATGCTTATATGGATAAGGCACCCGTACTGGCTATTACTGGTCAGGCTCCTAGTCAAAAAATCGGGACTGACTATAAGCAGTATCTTAATCAACAAGAATTAATAAAACCACTCGCAGAATATACGTCTTTGCTCGCACACCCTGACGCCATTATAGATGTTTTAACAAAAGCGATGAAAACATCAGTTGATAAAGGGGCTGTTACTCATCTATCGATTCCAAAAGATCTTTTTTCAATGAATTCGACTGCAAAAATTCAGCGGGAACCAAAAATGATACAGACTGCCACATCTATAGATGAACAAGATATCACAGAGGTTGTTGAATTAATGAAAACCGCAAAAAAACCAATGATTTTAGCAGGCCTTGGGGCAATACATATTGTTAATGAAGTAGAGAAACTAGCAGAACTTTGGGGAGCGGGTATCCTTGTAAGTTTAGGTGCAAAAGGGGTGTTTCCTCAATCCTGTACGCACTTTTTAGGAGGAATTGGACAAGGGGGAAACCCTCATGCTAAAGATCTTTTTCAAGAGTCAGATGTTGTTTTATTAGTAGGGAACTTGTGGTGGCCGGAAAGATATGTTCCAGAGCATGCGAAGGTGATTCAAATTGATGTTGCGAAAGAGAATATCGGGAAAGGTATACCTGTTGAGTTAGGTATTGTAGGTTCAGCTGAAATGCTTGTCCCACTGTTAACGAAAAGTCTTCATAGCGTTTCACAAAATCAAACTTGGGTAACAAACATCCAAATGACAAAAGAAACATGGGATACTCAAAACGAGCAAGAAGGATTACAATCTTCACAACCGCTCCATCCATCAAGAATTGTTAGAGCTATTGAAAATACTGTTCAAAACGATGCAATTATTACTCTAGATACGGGTGATGTAACTGTTTGGTTCAATCGTAATTTTCGCTCAACTAAACAACAAATCATCTTTTCAGGAGAATGGCGAACAATGGGATTTGGTTTACCTGCCGCTCTTTCAGCAAAACTGTGCTTCCCGGAGAAGCAAGTGGTTGCAGTCGTTGGGGATGGCGGGATTGAAATGACTTTAGCCGATTTATTAACGGCCATACGATATAACTTAAATATTACAGTCATCATTTTCAATAATCATGCGTTACAAATGGAACGCGATAAAATGATAGCCAGCGGAAGCGTTCAAAAGGATGTGGATTTAACGAATCCTGACTTTGTAAAAATAGCCGAAGCTTGCTCGTGGAAAGGCTATTCAATCAGAGAAGATAGTGAATTAGAAGCTACCTTAAAAAAAGCATTATTACATAATGGGCCAGTATTGATAGAGGTTGAAACTGCGCCAATTTTTCATCCGGAAACAAAGAGCTGACCTTGGAAAGCTGGTCCCGCCCCACTGGAGTGTTAACGCTTTAGATAATCAGGGGTGGGACCCACAACTGGAAATGATCAATAGTTTACTAGAATAATATTTTAGTATAAAATCAGAGTAGTACATTATTGCTAAATCTTTTTCTAGAGCGGGGGACCCAAATTATCATGCGGAATTTTTTTCGCTATTGGTGAGTTCTTAAATAGAAGGGGCTTATTGTTTCCCTTAGTCCTAACCTGAAAGCTAACCTCGTAAGCAATTAAGAGGAAACAGTATGGTAGAATAGTGAATCGGCAACAGCCGTTTATTTGTTATCTTATCTTTCTATATGTTTCCCTAACCTGAGTAATCAGAATCATATTATTAAGAAGGTGGGGTAATTTATGAAAAAATTCAAGTTAAGTTTAGCAAGTCAAATTTTGATCGGTCTTATTTTAGGTATTATCGTTGGTGGGATTTTCTACGGAAGTGAAACTGCTCAAACCTTTCTACAGCCATTCGGAGATCTTTTCTTACGTTTAATTAAAATGATTGTTGTACCAATTGTTCTTTCAAGTATCATCGTTGCGATAGCTGGCGTTGGTGATTTAAAATCAGTTGGTAAATTAGGTGCTAAATCCCTGACATATTTTATTGGAATGACCTTGGTTGCAATTGCAGTCGGCCTTATTTCTGCAAATTTATTCCAACCAGGTGCTGGTCTTGTAATGGAGCAGTTAGAACAAACTGATATCTCAGGTTATGTAGAAACATCAGAAGCGCAAGAAGGAAAATCTATTACAGATACACTCCTTCATATTGTTCCAACAAATCCGTTCCAGGCTATGGTTGAAGGAGATATGCTGGCAACTATTTTCTTTGCAGTTGTATTCGGTCTTGGAATTGCAGCTATTGGTGAAAAAGGAAAACCGGTTTTACGTTTCTTTGAGGGTATGGCAAATGCCATGTTTTATGTGACAAATTTATTTATGAAATATGCTCCGGTTGGTGTTTTTGCATTAATTGGTGTAACTATTTCAAAATATGGATTTGAATCACTTATTCCATTAGGCAAGCTAGCCATTACTGTTTATGGAACAATGATTTTCTTTGTAGTAGTTATCTTAGGATTATTGGCTAAATTTATTGGTTTAAATATTTTTAAATTATTGAAGATGATTAAGGAAGAGTTAATCCTTGCTTTTTCAACATCCAGTTCTGAAACCGTACTTCCGAGGATTATGGATAAAATGGAAAAGGCCGGAAGTCCTAAGCACATAGCAACTTTCGTTATACCAACAGGTTATTCTTTTAATTTGGATGGATCTGTTTTATACCAGGCCATAGCGTCTTTATTTATCGCCCAAATGTATGGAATTCACTTGAGCATTGGGGAACAAATCATGCTAATGCTAATATTAATGGTAACATCTAAAGGCATGGCTGGAGTACCTGGGGTATCCTTTGTAGTGCTATTAGCGACGTTTAGTACAATTGGTTTACCGGCTGAAGGATTGGCTTTTATTGCTGGTATTGACCGTATTCTAGATATGGGACGTACTGCGGTTAACGTCGTAGGTAACTCATTGGCAGCTCTAGTTGTAGCTAAATGGGAAGGCAAATATAACCCACCTACTAAAGTTGAAGCTGTTCAACAAGCATCGTAAATATGTGATATTAAGT
>NZ_JCAXEW010000004.1:0-337962 GCF_059759275.1 Ferdinandcohnia sp. GQ5 | reverse complement strand
ATGTCTTATCTGAGGTTGTTTCTACCACTTATTGGATTTTGCGAATGGTTTTATCCTACTAATCTATATAAAAGCATACGCAATTCTATTTTCCGAATGCTTTTGTCGTTAGTTTGCTGAAAAACGATACGAAAGTGGATAATAATACCATTTAGTGTCTTATCTGATGTTGTTTCTACCATTTATTGGATTTTGCGAATGGTTTTATCCTACTAATCTATATAAAAGCATACGCAATTCTATTTTCCGAATGCTTTTCTCGTTAGTTTGCTAAAAAACGATACGAAAGTGGATAATAATACCATTTAGTGTCTTATTTGATGTTGTTTCTACCATTTATTGGATTTTGCGAATGGTTTTATCCTGCTAATTTATATAAAAGCATACGCAATTCTATTTTACGAATGCTTTTCTCGTTAGTTTGCTAAAAAACGATACGAAAGTGGAAACTTCTACCATTTATTGGTTTTTACGAATGATTTTATCCTACCAATCTATAAAATGTATACACATTCCTTTTTACGTGCTGAATATATAATGGGATAAGAAACAATAAACCATAAAAAAAAAGCTTGAGGTTTAGAAAATTCCTCAAGCTTTTTGTGATTTATTTACATTATCTAATCTGTGATTTCGTATTTCCTCACGTTAATTAAACTATACTCCCCCAAAGCCGGTCTCTCTTTTTCTATTTTAAGACAAGTTTCCTAGATCAGCTGTTTACAATCATTTTAGAATCTACAACATCCTCTAAAATCGGTCTTTTAGCAAAATAGTTTGATATCCATGCTCCGACTGAAAGATTAATAATCATATTTATGATAGGCGCAATTGCTGCTAATTCACCAATAAATTCGAAGGCAAGGATAGCGGCAAGTGCTGTATTGCAAAGTCCAACCTGAAATAATACTGCTCTGGCGTCAGCCTCACGAACCCTTAACCTTTTTGCGATAAAATAGGCAGCAATCATCGGCAGTACAACCTGTATAAAAGTCGCAAATACCATGAGGGGAATGAGATTAATTTCTAGAGAGATTGCATGTTTCCCACTCCCTACAAGAGTATGGATGATTAGTAAAAGTGTCAATGATGAACCGAGCTTTGTCACACTTTTTGAATAGGTCATCGATTTAGGATATACGCGTTGAATCAAAATACCTGCTCCGAGTGGTATGACGACCACAATCATAAAAGATTGAAGCAGGTTTAGAAACGAAATAGAAACAACATTTCCGGATAGTCCTAGCATGGCAAGTGGGGTGATGATGGGACTAAAAGCAATATCAACTAATGATGATGCAATAACAAGTGATGTATTCCCTCCGGCCAAAAATGTGTATAGTGTTGCAGCGGTGGCACTTGGAACGGTACCTGCTAAGATCATCCCTGCCATAATTTCAGGGTGAGAAGAAAAAAATAGATAAGATACTCCGATTGATATGAGTACCGTTATTGTCCATTTTAAAAAAGTAGTTAAAAATAATTCTCTTTTTTTTGTGCGAATATCCTTAATTGCTGAGATATTCATCGAAATGCCAGTGAAAAAAATGACAATGCCTAATAGGAGACTCGGAACCCAAGAATCTGTTTTTATGTACACAGGGGATAGGTATGTACCAACCCCGACCAACAAAATAAATAAGGGCAGTCTGCTAGATATAAAGTTGATTACAATCTGCATCTCTATTTCCTTTCGTTTAAAAAAATATAAATAATTATAAATAGCTTGGACCCTCTTATTCTAGCATTTTTTTGCAATTATAAAAACATATTATATTCAAAAAATATTGACTATTAATAATTTTAAAATTTATAATACTTGTAATGAAACCTAGTTTCAAAAAATGAAACCAAAAGGGGGGGAGGTCAAATCGAAAAAAATATTAAGACTGTTGAAAAAGCAATGATGATACTTGAGGAAATTGCCGAAAGACCGAAAACTTTTTCAGAATTGGTTGTGTTGATGAAAAGTAATAAAGCTACAATTCATCGTTTTGTTTCTACATTTGAGAATCTTGGCTATATCAGAAAGGATGCACAGCTGCGCTATCAATTAACATCTAAGGTATATTCGATGGTTACACGGAATGTTTTTCAATATAAGCTGCGTGAAGTGGCGCTCCCATATTTACAGATGCTTGCTAATGAAATAGAGGAAAGCACTGCCATTGCTACATATACAGGGGACGAAGTATATTATTTGGATAAAGTTGAGAGTTCAGCGGCAGCTCTACGAATTGTGGTTGAGCCGGGAAAAACAGCGCCATTATATTGTGTTGCAAGTGGCAAGTTGTACTTAGCTCATTTAAGCGAAAAGGAGCTAGATTCTTATTTTGAGAGACAGCAACTGAAGGCTTTAACGGAAAATACGATTACAAGCAGGAAAGAGCTTCGGAAAGAAATCGCGAAAATAAAGGAAAATGGGTATGCGCTTGACCGTGAAGAATGGGAGAAATATTTACAAGGGATGGCATTTCCAATTTATGATTACTCGAGGAATTTGGTAGCTGCTTTAGGTGTAGCGGGTTTTTCTCATCGATTAACCGATGAAAAAATATCTATGATTGTTGAAAAAGCTACGAAGATTGCGAGCGAAATATCGTATCAATTAGAACATGGAATAAAGAAAGGGGTCTAGTAATGAGAAGAGGAAAAGTCTGGTCTTTATTAATTGTAAGCGTTATCTTAACGATGCTATTAGCAGCTTGTGGCGGCGGAGGGTCTAGCTCTAGTGCTGGCAAGGGTTCAGAAGAAAAAGAAATGAAACTTAAAATGTCAGTAACAGTCGGTGATTCTTCCACTTGGTATAAAGCAGCTGAAAAATTTGCAAACGAAGTAAGTGAAAATACAGACGGCAGAATCACAATTGATATTTTCCCAAATGAACAATTATCAAACGGTGATTCTGGGAAAGCAGTAGAATCACTTGCAAAAGGTACCATCGATTTAACGTATAATTCTACCATTATTTATTCAATTCTTAACGAAAAGCTTGGTGTTTTAAGTGCTCCATTTTTATTTAAAAGTTTAGAAGAAACGGATGAAAAGCTTGCAGGTGAAGGCGGAGATATGATTAAGGACATCCTTCGCGATTTTGGAGTAGAGCCTTTAGGATTTGCTCAAAATGGTTTCCGACAAGTAACAAACAGTGTTAAGGAGATTAAAACTCCTGAGGATATTAAAGGGTTGAAAATGCGTATTCCTGGAATCACTATGTATACAGACCTTTGGACAACACTTGGTGCGAACCCAGCAACTATGAGCTTTTCAGAAGTGTTTACTTCCCTTCAGCAAGGAACGATTGATGGACAGGAAAACCCAATCGACGTTATTCATTCTTCTAAATTAAACGAAGTTCAAGATTACATGACGATGTGGAATTACTCGTATGATCCGCTTGTTCTAGGTATGAATAAGAAGTTATTTGATTCTTTAAGTGATGGCGATAAAGAGATTATTCAAACCGCTGCAGACAACGCAAACAAGTTCCAAATCGAAGAAGCTAGAAAGCTAGAAGCAGAGCAAATCAAAGCATTAGAAGAAGCTGGAATGAAAATCTATTATCCAACAGATGAAGAAATGGAAGCATTTAAAGAAGCAGCTCAGCCAATCTATGATAAGTATAAGGAAATTTGGGGAGAAGATTTACTGAACGCCTTCCAACAATAGTGCGTGTTCAAAAAGGAGGATGAAAAGGACCAAGAAGTTCGAGGCGGCGAAGCTTTGAGCACCAGAACGTATATAATTAATACGTGAGGAGCGGAAAAGCAAGCCAACGAAGAAATTCGATGTGTCATTTTCACCGGACTTTTTGAACATCCTCTAATAATTTCGTTTACGAAGGAAGTGTGAAAATCATGTCTAATTTGCTATCAAAAATCGAAAATAGCCTCTTAATAGTTAGTGTTTCTATTATGTGTATAATTGCATTTTCGAATGTTGTTTCAAGATATTTTCTCGGTAATTCCTTAGCGTTTACAGAGGAAGTTACGATTAATCTATTTGTTTTAATGACTTTTGTTGGAACTTCAGTCGGGGTGAGGGCTAATGCTCACCTCGGCTTTACTCTTATTTTTGATAGGGTCAACCTGCCGGTAAAGAAACTATTGTCCATTTTGATAGGTGCCATTGTTGTAACATGTTTTATTCTATTTGCCTACTATGGATTTAAGATGGTGCAATTCCAGTCGATGATTCATCAGACGACTCCAGCTTTAGGTTGGCAACAATGGATATTTACTCTAAGTTTCCCTGTTGGTTGTGCGTTGTGTGTGATTCGAGCGATTGAATCTACGGTTATAGAATACAAAAATTTATTAAAAGAAAGCGAGTGATGTCGATGGCTACTATTCTCCTTTTTGGTGTTTTTGCACTTCTCTTACTGATAAGAGTACCCATCGCCATTGCGCTGGCATCTGCGTCTATTGTGACGTTGTTTTCTACGATGGGAATGTCATCTTTAGAAGTAGTTTCAGATATTATGTATACGAGTGTGGCAAAGTTTACAATGCTTGCCATTCCGTTTTTTATCATTGCCGGCGTTATCATGGATTATGCAGGCATATCGAAGCGTTTGATTCACTTTGCTGATGTTATGGTAGGACACAAAAAGAGCGGTATTATTCTTGTTACTGTCATTACAGCGATTTTTTTCGCGGCAATTTCTGGTTCGGGTCCGGCTACAGTTGCTGCAATAGGTGGGATCTTAATTCCCGCGCTAGTAAAAAGTGGGATGAAAAAAGAATCGGCAGCTGCTCTGCTTGCAAGTTCGGGATCCATTGGGATTATAATCCCTCCAAGTATCGCGCTAATCGTCTTTGCAGTAGTTGCTGGTGATCAAATTCCTGTATCAATCGGGCGTCTATTTATTGCAGGTATCGTTCCCGGACTACTTTTAGGCCTTGCTTTTATTTTGGCAGCCTTGTATGTCAAACGAAAAGATGTCAAAGAGTATCTGCTTAAAGCAAAGAATAATGATGCAACCATTGAAATCTCTGCTACAAGAGAAAAAGCCTCAAGTAAAGAACGACTTAAAGCTTTTTATGATGCCTTTTGGGGGCTGCTCATCCCGGTTATTATTTTAGGCGGAATCTATGGCGGTATTTTTACCCCTACAGAGTCTGCAGTCGTTGCTGTGTTTTACGGGTTGTTTGTCGGGGTCTTCATTTATAAAGAATTAAAATTACCACAAATTAAAAAGATATTGATTGATTCTTCTGTGCAAACCGCTGTTGTTATGTTCATTGTAAGTGCTGCTTCCATTTTCGCTTACATAATCACAACAGAACAAATTGCCACACAGATCTCTGATGGTTTGTTAGGAATGACAGAAAATAAAATTATTATTCTCATCTTAATCAACATTATTCTATTAATTGCAGGGGCCTTTATGGATGCGATTTCGGCCTACTACATTTTTGTTCCTATTATTCTTCCAATTATGTTATTCCTTGAAGTTGACCCAACTGTATTCGGATTATTCATGACTGTTAACCTTGCAATTGGTTTATTTACACCTCCTGTTGGTGTAAACCTATATGTTGCAACTGGTCAAGCGGGAGTATCTTTAGCTCAAATTTCAAGGGCCATTTTCCCTTTTGTCGTTGCATCTATTATCGTATTGCTCCTAATTACGTATGTTCCAATAATTACAACGTTCTTACCAGACTTACTGGGAGTTAAATAGAAGGGGGTATAATGATGAGAATTGAAAATCACGTAGCCATTGTTACCGGAGCCTCAAGAGGAATAGGTGCTGCATGTGCAAAAACACTTGCAAGAGAAGGTGCACATGTTGTGTTGGTCGACCTATTACCAAGTGAAAATACGAAAAATGAAATTGCAAAACTTAACCTAAATTCGAAAACACTTTCGTTTGAAGTTGATATAAGAAATAAGGAAGAAGTTCAGAAGGTAGTAAAAGAAATACACCAAGAGTTAGGTAGAATTGACATTCTTGTAAATAATGCTGGAACGGCCAGTAGGCATGATTTAGAAGAAATGACGGAGGAATTGTGGGATCGTGACCTTGATACAAACCTAAAGGGAACTTTTAATCTAACTCAAGCGGTTATCTATCCATATATGAAAGAACAACAGTATGGGAGAATTGTCAATATTAGTTCGATCTCAGGCATTATTGGGGGTCTTTCATCCGGTAATGAACCGGGAAGTACGAAAGGACGTTCAGGTCCAGCATATGCAGCTTCAAAAGGTGGCGTTATTGCTTTTACAAAGTGGGTGGCAAAAGAAGTAGGAACACTAGGCATTGTTTGTAATAGTGTTGCTCCGGGAGCAGTCGAAACAGAGCTGACGAAGGGATCAAATTACAATCTTGATAATCAGGCGATAAAAAGAATGGGAACCCCAGAAGATATTGCTGAAGCAGTCCTTTACTTCGCTTCAAAGGAAGCAGGCTATACGACAGGTCAGGTATTAAAAGTATGTGGAGGAGCTGCTATTGGCTAAAGTATTAGAAAAGGAGATGCCTATGAGCCGCATTACACAATCTGTCTATGATAAAAAAAGAGGCATGATTATGGGATACCTTGCCCCTGGTGAGGATCTCATACAAGGCTTTAAGAACGTTTGTCAACGTCATAATATTACTTCTGGCAGTATCTCATGCATAGGTTCATTATCTAAGGTAACGATTGTTCAATTAAACTATGAAGATAGTAAAATGTTATATTCAAAGCCAATCATTTGGGATACCCCTGTCGAACTGTTATCTGGGAATGGCCTCATTGGGCTGGATGATAATGAACAGCTTGATATTCACTTCCACGGTGTCTTTGTCGATCACAGAAAGACGATCTCAGGCGGGCACTTCTTGGAAGGAGGCAATCCTGTAGCTATTACTATAGAATTTACGATTCTCGTGTCAGAGGCGATACAGCCTGTTCGGGAACCTTACAAGCCCCTCGGTTTCCGCTTGTTCAATTTTTATGATCAAAAGGAGGCAGAATAATGCAGACCATTGCACATTTAGCTAATAAAATGTTTAAAAGATACCCCAATAAATTAGCCGTCAAGGATAAAACACGGAGTTTTACTTATAAAGAACTACAAAAACGGACTTACCAATTATATGCAGCCTTAAAAGAGGCGGGGTTAAAAAAAGGGGACCGTATCGGCATCCTTATGTCAAACCGAGCAGAACATATTGAACTAGATTTAGCCACAGCGATTGGCGGTTTCATTAAGGTTCCTATCAACTATCGTCTTCACCCGAAAGAAGTCGAGTATATTTTAGAAAATGCTGAAGTGAACGTACTGATTGGTGAAGAAGAATATTTGAAGCCTGTTCATACGACTAGTGAAAAAATTCTCATTGGTAGTGAATATGAAGAATGGGTCACATCTCAAGAAGGAATTGAACCAGAAATACATACAGGAGAAGAAGATCTTTTTGCAATCATGTATACATCTGGTACAACGGGCAAACCCAAAGGAGTCATGCTTTCACATCGAAATATGATTTCGGGTGCCTTATCCCTTTCACTTGTGTGCGAAATTACCTCTGATGATGTAGTCGGTCATGTTGCACCATTAACACATGGGAGCAATTTTTTATCTCATGTATCATGGTTGTTTGGGTTAACACAAATCGTATTTGACAAGTTCGATCCACAAGAATTCTTAAATGATATTGAAAAAGAAAAGGTTTCAATCATTTTCATGGTTCCGACAATGGTTAACTTAATGATCCAGAATCCAGAATTTGATGCCAATAAGCTGAAGAACATTAAATCAATCAATATGGCAGGATCTGCGATAGCTGCGAGTAAATTAAAACAAGCCATTGAAAAAGCTGGACCAATCTTTATTGAAACATATGGACAAGTGGAAGCTCCAATGACCATCACGACGATGCCTCGTCATGAGTTGGCTAATCGATTAGAATCCTGTGGTGCTGTAGGCCCGTTCGTTGAAATGAAAATTGTAGATGACAACGGAACTGAAGTCTCACAAGGGGAAATCGGGGAAATTATTTGTAAGGGACCACTTGTCATGAAGGGCTACTGGAGAAATGAGAAAGCAACGAATGAAACACTTGTAGATGGCTGGCTTCATACAGGTGATTTAGGCTGGGTTGATGAAAATGGCTATTTACATATTGTAGATCGAAAGAAAGACGTCATTATAAGTGGAGGACTAAACATCTATCCACGCGAAATCGAAGAAGTATTAAATAAGCATGATGGCATAAAGGAAACTTGTGTTATCGGTAAACCAAGTGAAAAATGGGGTGAAGCAGTTGTTGCTTACTGTGTCTTAAATGAAGGAGCAACTGTAGACCCGGAGGAGCTTTTAGAGCTTTGTAAAAATCATCTAGCAAGCTATAAAAAGCCAAAAGAGATTCATATCGTGGAAGCGCTTCCGAAAAGTAGTTACGGAAAAATTTTAAAACGCGAAATGAAGCAGTTAGATGGGAGTGTAGCGAAATGAATAAGGTAAAGGTAGCGGGGATAGGGATTACACCATTTGGTAAACTCGAGAATGTCTCGTTAAAATCTTTATTAATGGATGCATGTCTGCAAGCCTTAAAAGAAGCAAATTTCCCTAAAATTGATGCGGTATATGTCGGAAACTTCATGTCAGGACAATTGGGAAATCAAGAGATTTTGGGAGCAATCGTCGCAAATGATCTTGGTTTAGGACCGATTCCAACCGCCAAAGTTGAAGGGGCATGCGCTTCAG
Source organism: Ferdinandcohnia sp. GQ5 (assembly GCF_059759275.1). Taxonomy (NCBI): domain Bacteria; kingdom Bacillati; phylum Bacillota; class Bacilli; order Caryophanales; family Bacillaceae; genus Ferdinandcohnia; species Ferdinandcohnia sp. GQ5. Next base: position 329,259 of record NZ_JCAXEW010000004.1, on the reverse strand, counting down.
GAGGGATTGCTTTTCGCCAAGCGTATTTGATGGTTAAGAGCGGAGAGTATGACCATGTGTTAGTTGCTGGCGTAGAAAAAATGAAAGATTCTTCAACAGAAATTACGACAAGAGCGATTAATGCCGCAATGGATAATGAGTCAAATGAAAAGAACGCTGGCTTAACTTTCCCAGGATTTTTCGGGACAGTAGCAAATCGTTATATATACGAAACAGGTGCTTCGAAAGAACACTTAGCGATGGTTGCATTAAAAAACAGAGAGTATGCCTTAAACAACCCGATTTCCCAATTTAAGAAACCGGCTACCATAGAAGAAATCATGTCTGCTAGGATGATTACTGAACCATTAGGGCTTTTTGATTGCTCACCAACTACTGATGGCGCTGCAGCGATTGTCCTGTCAAAAGGTGAAGATGGTGTGGTTGTAAGGTCATCTGCACAAGCTTCTGGAACAACACAAATGCAGGAAGCTGTTGACCTGTTAAGCTTGCCGGCAATTAGAGAGTCTGCAAGAAAGGCCTATGAAATAGCAGGTATAGGTCCTGATGATATTGATGTAGTAGAGCTCCATGATTGTTTTTCAATGACCGAAATATTAGCGATTGAAGAGCTTGGATTTTTTGAGAAAGGAAAGGGCTGGGAAGCACTCCAACAAGGTCTTACCAAGCATGGTGGAAAAGTTCCAGTCAATACAAGTGGTGGTCTCCTATCCAAGGGACATCCGATCGGCGCTACTGGACTTGCACAAATTTATCAAATTGTCTCCCAGCTTCGTGGAACGAGCTGTAACCAAGTGGATGGAGCGCGAATTGGTTTGGCCCAAAACCTTGGTGGAACAGGTGCATACTCGACGGTTCATATCTTTGAAGGGGTGAATCTATGATGGCCAATGTACACGTCTATGAATGCAGTCACTGCGAAAAACAGTACGTACAGAAGAAATGGGTGTGTCCTAATTGTAAACATACCGAATTTCAATCAAAGGAAGTAACAGGAGAAGGAAAAGTATTTTCATTTACAAAAATTCATGTCACCTCCCAGGAATTCGCACACTTAACTCCATATACCGTTGCATTAATCGAATTAGAAAATGGCTTACGAGTTACCGGCAGATTATCAGAGTCCATAGAAATTAACGATAACGTCACATGTATCTCCAATGAAGAAAATACGTATATATTTGCAAAAAGATAGGAACTGAAGTGCTGGGTCAGAGGGACAGGTCCCTTGTCCCAGGAAAACGATGGTAGGTATTGGAATTCCTCTTCTTATCTAAAAAAACAATCGCCACCGCTAGAAAAGGACAGCGGGGCGATTTTTGTATTTGGAGGTCAAAAACGATTGCTGAACGATATAGCTCAATTGTTAAGGTCACAGCGAGGTCCTGAAGTTTACGGCCCGAAGTTTGTCGAATGGGCCGGAGGGACAGGTTCCTTGTCCCAAGGCGGTATGGTGGACAACATACCTATCCCCATGTCCCCTGAATTTATACAACCCATTCTTGACCATTGTGCTAGAATAAGATATTAGTATAAATATGGAAGGGAATTTCCGATGGAGTTATTATTAATAGTCTTACCCGCATTCTTAATTTTCACTACCGGATTCATTGGACAAAGGTTCCTCAAATTTGATATTAAATCGATTTCAAAGTTATCTTTATATTTGTTATTACCTTTTTTAACTTTTAATACGTTTTATACGAATCAATTAAATTCAGATTATTTCTATATGTTTATTTTTACAGTATTGATTACTGTTGTGTTAGTCGGTTTTACCTTCTTGACTGGAAAGCTTTTAAAGGTTGATCGACCACATATGTCTGCCTTGCAGCTAGGTAGTATTTTTCCAAATAGCGGGAATTACGGAGCACCAGTGGTACTATTTGCATTCGGTCCGACGGCCTTTAACTATGCCATCATTATTATGGTGATTCATGGTTTTTTAATCAATTCATTAGGAATCTTTCTTGCATCCCTTGGTGGTGCGGGTTCAAATGGCATAAAAAGTGCATTATTTCGGTTGAGCCGTATGCCGGTCTTGTATGGAGCTTTATTAGGGATAATCTTTCAGATTTTGAATATACCATTACCTTCTACCATCATTGATGGAATAAGTATGGTAGGGAGTGCATCCATTCCAGTCGTAATGTTAATGCTGGGAATGCAGTTGGCTGAAATTAAGCCGCAAAAATTTAATGTGAAATTTGTGAGCAGTGCTACATTATTACGTATGGTCGTTTCACCGCTTCTTGCTGTGGTATTAGTTCAAATCATGCCCGTTAGCGAGCTCATTAAACAGGTTTTTATTCTCCTGGCCGCAATGCCAGTTGCAGCAAACACAACTTTGCTGGCTGTACAGTTTGACTGCAAACCAGACTTAACCTCATTTACAACCCTAGTCACAACCCTACTTAGCTTGATTTCAATACCATTAGTGATCTTTTTGCTTTAGGTAGGGAAAAGGGACGGTTTCTGTCCCCTAAATCCATTAGAATTACATATGATAAGGGGATTAAAGTTTATGAAAATACTATTTCCGATACTTGCGATTATTGGGGGAATAGCGATCGCCATTCAAGGTCAAATTAATGGTGGATTAGGGAAAAAAGCAGGTGTCCTTGAAGCTTCTTTTATTTCCTTTTTTATAGGAACCCTTGCATTGTTTTTTTCCGTTCTCTTTTTTGGAAAAGGTAATCTATTAGCCATGTTGGAGGTACCGAAATGGCAACTGTTCGGGGGGCTTTTAGGAGCTATATATGTAATCATTGCGATATTTGCCGTGCCTAAAATCGGTGTTGCGTCTACTTTAGTTGCTGTCGTTGCGGGGCAAATTATTATGGGAGCAATTATTGATCATTTTGGGTTATTTGGTGGAACACGCATTCCAATTGATGTAAAAAAGATTGTAGCCATTACGTTATTGTTTATTTCACTTTATTTATTTAACCATAAGTAAATTATGGAATTCGGTGACGGGCAAGGTTTTATAAGGATTGCTTGCTTTAGTCATAATCCGGGTTAGATAAAACTATAGGGAAAAAGAGTGATTGGAAAAAACGAAAGTAGGTTACAGTGTAAGCCATACCAATTTTCGTTTTTTCCTTTTTGGTTTGACTTGAATGATGCGCTCTGATTTAGATACTTTGGCATCGTCACCATGTGAATCGTCACGGTCAACGTATCTCTGCATTATTTGAAAGATGTAAATAAAGATAAAAGAAGCAGAAGAGGAAAATTCTTCTGCTTCTTTTTTGGGGTAAGAGGGACAGGTCCCTGTCCCAAAAGGGAAAATATGGTGGGACACGTGACCTGTCCCCGTGACCCACCACCCCAACCCAGCAAGTTGCCAAACTGAAAGTGGCACCATCTATTGGTGCAGAAAAATCCGCTCTGTTGGCAGTTTAATTTCAACGAGTGTGTTTCCTTTTTTACTTTCAAAGGTCATTTGACCTTGGAACTCGCTTGTAACGATTCCTTGGATGATGGATAATCCTAAGGATGCGGACTTGGACATGTCAAAGTTTTCTGGGAAACCGCGGCCATTATCTGTAACTGATAAGTAGATGGTTTGATCTACCCTCTTACATTTGATTACTATTTCTCCGATATCATCATCAGCAAATGCATGCTTAAAGCAGTTAATCACTAACTCATTAATTACCAGTGCGATTGATGTAGCCTTATTATACGGAATGAAAATATCATCAAGCTCTAGTTGAATCGTTACTTTGGGACTGTTATCGATAATGTGAATAATAGACTCGATAATTTGTTTTACATTAATGATACTCCTGCCTAATTTGTCCTTTGATAGAAGGTTATGAACGGAGGCAATGCTTTTGATTCGTGAAATAAGGCTATCAAGTAATTCATCAACAGGTTGCTCCGGATTGTTTGTTACAAACACTTTTTGTAAGGAAATCAATCCAACAATTGATTGTAGATTGTTCTTAATTCGATGATGGCTTTCTTGGAGAAGCGCGGATCTCCCCAATAATCTTGTATCTTCAATTGCAATTGCTGCATGTCGTGCCAGTGCTGATAAGAATTTCGTCTCCTCTTTTGAATGAACATATAAGTTTTCATAGGAAACCTGAATAAGTCCCGTTACCTGGGAACGTATCAAAACGGGAATACAGATAATTGTTTTGACATTCTCAACTTTTTCAAACAAAGTGGGATAGAACGTATCATTCTTATTTGCGTAAAAGACTTCATTGCCCTTCGCTATCTGTAAAATGGCATCTTGCGTTAGTTGAGCGCTGACGTTTTGTTTATTTTTATATTCGTAATCATCAATAATCGTCCATGTGATCTCATCAATTAATTTAATTGAACCGCTGTCAGCTTTCATCACTCTCGTAACTTCTTTCGCTAATAGTAACAAAACATCTTTCAACTCATATTCAGATGTAAGAAATTCGGCGGCCTTAAAGACAGCGTCAAGAACCGTTTGCGTTTCTTCGTCTTTATACTCATCATTATCGTTAAAATTGTAATTCTCAATTTTTTTAAGTAATTTTTGAGGATCGGCTTTTGCTTCATCTGCTGTCATTTCAGCAGTAATTTCTCCGTTGGCTACTACGGTTATTCGGTCGGCAAGTTTTAACGCATCCTCCCATTGTTTTGTAATGTAGATTATACTTTTGCCATCATTCTTAAATTGCTTCATTGTGTTATATAGTTTTGAAGCATTGCTATCAGAAAGACCTTCCATTGGTTCTTGAATCACAAGGACTTCGGGATCCTGCATAAAGCCCCGTGCAATATAAACGATTCTTCTTTCTTCATCCGAGAGGTATTTTATCTTCTTCCGATAGTCAAATTGAAAATCAAGTAGGGTTAACACCTTTTCTGCTCTTTTATTCACTTTTTTCCAATCGACAAAGGGAAGAAATCTCCGTCTTGGCAAACTAGATAAGTTAAGATTTTCAGCGATAGAAAAGTTTTTTATCAACAACGGTTTTTGTTGTAAAATAGCAATTTTATTTATTACATGTTTATCATTCGTTAGCACTTTGCCCTTTATTTTCATTTCACCATTCAAACTTGGTTTCTCTACTATGTTCTTAAGTGCCTGTACGAACACCTTTTGCTCAGAACTATTCTTTAGGATAAAAGCATGTATTTCAGAATATTTTAGATTAAAGCTAAGGTTATCTATATCTCCATCAGGACTTTTAAATGTTACACGATTACATTCCAAAATATACTCACTCAAGCATATACCCCCAATCGTAAGAAAACCGTGTTTTTTAAAATGGAAGGTACTATTATTTTAAAATAGTTTAATTACCTTATTTGATGATAAATCATTTTTATGAATACGACAAATCCAACTTTTTATTTCAAGTAGTTATATACTAGTAATCTTTGTTATATTTATAATATAATACAAATTTCGACTGTTTTCGCTTTCATTTTTAGACTGATTTCTATATACTTTAGGTAGATAAATGAACTTTTAAATACATGCTTCTTTGTGGATATAACAATGAATAAATAGGGTGGTGATAGCTTTGTTACAGTCTTTACGAGTTATGATTGCAGAGGATGAATTTTTGGTTTTAATGGCGACGAAGTCTTATGTAGAAAGCCTTGGTCACGAAGTTGTAGGCGTGGCAACAGACGGGGAAAAAGCAGTTGAATTAGCATTAGAAAAAAAGCCTGACCTTGTTATTATGGACATTAATATGCCTAACCTTGATGGGATTGATGCCATTAAAGAGATTAATAAAACCTTATTTATCCCGAGTATTATTGTAAGCGGTTATCATGACGAACAATTAATTAATAGAGCAACAGAAGAGGGTGTACTCTATTATTTACTAAAACCTATTGATATAGAAGAATTAAAAATAGCCATCAATATAAGTTTAGCTAAATTTGAGGAATTTAAGAAGCTACAGGAAGAGTTGCAAAGTACTAAGAATGCATTAGAAGCCCGTAAATATATTGAAAAAGCTAAAGGGATTATGATGGAGCGGATGAACTTGAAAGAACCAGAGGCCATGAAACGGTTACAGAAAATGAGTCGAGATAAAAACAAGAAATTAGTTGTAATTGCGAAAGAGCTCATTGAAGCGGATTCTTTATTCCATTCAGATCAAAAATAGAGAAAAAAATTCTTGACTATTCGATTTTAAGGAAATATACTAAATTTACAATAACGTTACAAATTTAAAGGTTAGTTGAAATCTATACTAATGATTGGTATAGAAAATTACAACCGTTTACAATCAAATTTCATATACGATAAATTTTATACTTATGGCTGGTATAAAATTTATAATGGCTATGGGTGCCTTATATACGTTAATCTGTTATTCTCTCATTTTGTAGAGTTTACTAGGATTACGTGTCTAAGGCACCCTTTTGTTTTTTACAAGAAATGCAAACGTGTTCAATCCATTGAAAGGGGTGATGTTTCAAGAACTAGCTGATTAACCAAGTGGTTGTGATGGGGATGGAATAGAGATGGTAACACGTTACTTGATCTCTGGTTTATGACAAGTTAACAAGACTGACTCAAGAAAGATGTAACCGCTTTATATTCATTCTGTTTACAATATAATTTTACTAAATTTCTACTAAAAAATAGGGGGAACTAACCAATGAAACATTTGAAAAAGTTCGTTGTACTTTCACTCGTTTTACTTCTATTCATCGCAGCGGGTTGCTCAAGTCAAGGCAGCGCTGGTGGCGAAAGTGATGGAGGCGGAGAAGCAAAAAAAGGAAATATTAAAATCGGTATGTCTTTCCAGGAAATGAACAATCCTTACTTCATTTCAATGAAAGAAGCATTTGAAGATGCGGCTAAACAGATTGGTGCAGAAACATTTATTGCTGACGCTCAACATGACGTAACAAAGCAAATTAATGATATTGATGACATGATCCAAAAGGATATTGATATTTTATTAATCAACCCGACTGACAGTGACGGTGTTGAAGGAGCAGTAGAGGCAGCGAAAAAAGCTGGAGTTATCGTAGTGGCTGTTGACGCACAGGCAAAAGGTCCTATCGACTCTTTCGTAGGTTCAAGAAACTATGACGCTGGTTATTTAGCAGGTAAGCAAATGGTAGAAGATTTAGGTGGACAAGGTAAAGTTGCAATTCTTGATGGTATTCCAGTTGTTCCTATTCTAGAGCGTGTACGTGGTTTCGAAGATGCAGTTAAAGAGGCTCCAGGAATCGAAATTGTTGACAAGCAAAACGGTAAACAAGATAGAGCAGAAGCAATGAAGGTTACAGAAAACATGCTTCAAGCAAACAAAGAATTAAATGCAATTTTCAGTGTTAACGATGAAGGTGCATTAGGTACTCTAGGAGCAATTGAAGCATCTGGTAAAGATGTAGCGATTTATAGTGTTGACGGACACCCAGAAGCAATTGAAGCAATCACAAAGGGTGGACCATTCAAGGCAACGACTGCTCAATTCCCACGTGACCAAGTAAGAATTGGTCTTGGTATGGCTTTGGCTAAACTTTGGGGTGCAGAAGTAGTACCAACTGAAGTTCCAATTGATGTAGAACTACAAACAAAAGAAAACGCAGCTGACTTTAGCTGGTAATCTAACAAAATAGGGCGCTTTTGCAAACTTGCATAGCGCCTCTCCTAAATATGTGTAAGAAGGAAGGTGATTGCTATGGATAACATTCTAGAGATTGAGAATATTACGAAGGAATTTCCTGGGGTAAAAGCTTTAAACGGAGTTAGTTTTACTATTAGACGTGGTGAAGTGCATGCATTAGTTGGAGAAAATGGTGCTGGAAAATCCACATTGATGAAAATACTATCTGGTGTTTACACACCTACTTCGGGAACAATTCGTTTAGATGGAAAAGAAGTCACATTCAAAGATCCTAAGCAAGCACAACAATTAGGGGTTAGTATTATTCACCAGGAATTTAGTTTAATTCCTTATTTAAGTGGTGTGGATAATATTTTCTTAGGTCGAGAGAAAAGGCAAGCAAATGGGTTATTAAATAGAAAACAAATGCGTAAGGAAGCAAGGGAAGTATTACAAAGGCTAGATGCAGATATTGATATCAATAAACCTGTCGCACATTTAAGTGTGGCAAATCAACAATTTATCGAAATTGCTAAAGCGATTGCAATTGATACAAAGGTATTAATCTTCGACGAACCAACAGCTAGTTTAACAGGAAAAGAAATTGATAAGTTATTTGAATTAATCGCCAAATTGAAAGCTGATGGTGTAACCATTATATATATATCGCACCACTTAGAGGAAATTCTAAAAATGTGCGACCGCTATACCTGCTTACGGGATGGTGAGTTTGTAGGAACCCGTGAAGTGAAGGAGTCAACTAAACAAGATATTGTCAAAATGATGGTAGGTCGTGAGATTGTCAATGCGTTTCCTGATAAGCCAGTGAAAACAGGAAATGAGGAAGTATTTTTAGAAGTTAAGAGAATGCAAAATAAACAGATTCATGATATTCAATTCAACCTGAAAAAGGGTGAAATCATCGGAATTGCTGGTCTTGTTGGTTCAGGACGAACAGAGGTTGTAAGGGCACTTATTGGCGCTGATGATGCACAAGAGAAAGATGTATATATCAACGGTCAAAAAGTGTCAATCAAGAATCCAACAGATGCACTAGCACATGGAATCGCATTAATTCCTGAAAGTAGAAAAACGCAAGGTCTCGTGCTTAGCCAATCTATTAAAAACAATATTAGTATTCCAATTTTAAGAGATTTGACCAACTTCGTACGAATTATTAATAAGAAGAAAGAAAACGAAATTGTCGAGCAATCCATTCAGGACTTATTGATCAAGACACCTAGCAGCTCACAGTTAGTAAAAAACTTGAGTGGGGGGAATCAACAAAAGGTTGTCTTAGCAAAATGGCTGAATACCGATTGTAAAGTGTTAATTTTCGATGAACCTACCCGTGGAATTGATATAGGGGCGAAGGAAGAAATCTATAAACTAATGAAAAAACTAGCAGACGAAGGACTTTCCATCATTATGATTTCCTCAGAATTACCTGAAATTCTAGGGATGAGTGACCGAGTTCTTGTTATGCATAAGGGGAAAATTAAGGGAGAACTTCCGGGAAGTGAAGCAACTTCAGAAAAAGTAATGTATTACGCAACGGGTGGTGCTGAAGGATGAGTGAATTAGATTACAAGAAAAAAGGGTTTAGCGCTAAGGAAATATTTAAGTACCCTGAGATGCTAACGCTGATTGGATTTTTAGTGTTATGTATATTCTTTTCCATTGCAGCAGAAAGTTTTTTAACGGCAGATAATGTCTCGAATATTGTTCGACAAGTTTCAATAAACGGGATCCTCGCTGTAGGGATGACCTTTGTTATTTTAACAGGCGGTATTGATTTATCCGTTGGATCGGTAATGGCACTTACCGGGACCATAATTGCAGGTATGATGATTAATACTGGATTACCTCCAATTGTAGCAGTATTAATTGGGATTGTTTTAGGTGCTGCACTAGGTTATATCAATGGTTTGTTTACCGCATATGCGAAAATACCAGCAATTATCGTCACATTAGCAATGATGGAGGCGGCTCGTGGTTTAGCCCTTTTATATACAGGTGGATATCCGCTTTCAGGTCTGCCATCGTCATATGCGTTTATCGGTAGAGGCTATCTATTTGGGGTAATTCCAATGCCTGCAGTCATTATGATTCTTGTTTTTATCGCAGCTTATATAATCTTGAACCATTTACCAATTGGTCGTTATATCTACGCATTAGGTGGTAATGAGGAAGCAGTAAGATTATCTGGAGTAAAAGTAAAACGTATCAAAACGTTTGTCTATCTATTCAGTGGTGTGACAGCTGCTATCAGTGGAATGATCATGACTTCAAGACTTTCTTCCGGACAACCAATGGCAGGGGAAGGGTATGAGTTAGATGCAATCGCAGCAGTTGTATTAGGCGGAACAAGCATTGCAGGTGGCCGAGGACATATTTTTGGAACGTTACTAGGTGCTCTTCTATTAGGAGTATTAAGTAATGGATTAAACCTTATGGGTGTATCGCCATATGTACAACGTGTACTTAAAGGTGTGATTATCGTTGGTGCGATCTACTATAGTAGTACTCGTCAAAAAGACTAATATACTAGAATGCTAAGCACTGGCGTTAACAATATGTAAGTTTACTTAATCTATTAAAATTCTAAACATACAGGGAGATGTAGAACAATGTCAGTATTACCAGAAACAATGAAAGCTGTAGTAGCACATGGTCCAGAGGATTATCGAGTGGAGGAAGTTGCAGTTCCAAAGGCTGGACCAGGGGAAGTTATCATCAAAGTCGAAGCTTGTGGTATTTGTGGTAGTGATTTAAAGGCATATCATGGTTCTGCAATGTATTGGGGCGGAGAAGACCCTTGGATGAAAGCACCGGTTATTCCAGGACATGAATTCTACGGAATTGTGGCTGAATTAGGAGTGGGTGCTGCAGAAAAACACGGAGTACAAGTTGGCGATCGCGTAACAACTGACCAAATTAATCCGTGCGGAAAATGTAAGTTCTGTAAAACAGGTAAGTACTGGATGTGTGATGTTCATAACATTTATGGTTTCCAAAAAGACATTGCTGAAGGAGCTTGGGCTGAATATATGAAACTCAGCGAAACAGCAACTATTTATAAAATTACGGATGGAGTTACTCCTGAAGAAGCTGCATTAGTTGAGCCAATGGCTTGTGCCGTTCATACCATCCAAAGAGCAACAATTGAGTTTGAAGATGTAGTTGTGTTAGCAGGTGCTGGAACTCTTGGATTATGTATGCTTCAACTCATTAAATTAAAAACACCTAAGAAATTAATTGTACTAGATGGCAATGAAAACCGACTATCTGTTGCGAAAAAATTAGGCGCTGACCTTGTCATTAATCCATTAAAAGAGGATGCAATCAAAATCGTTAAAGATTTAACAGACGGTTACGGTTGTGATGTATATATTGAAGCAACAGGTCATCCAAGTGGTGTAACACAAGGCCTAGAAATGGTAAGAAGACTTGGAAGATTTATCGAATTTAGCGTATTTGGATCAGAAGTAACTACTGACTGGAGCGTTATCGGGGACAGAAAAGAATTGGATATTAGAGGGTCTCACTTAGGACCATACACATACCCAATTGCAATCGACCTATTTGAACGTGGCTTATTAACAGCTGAAGGCATTGTAACACATAGCTACAAAGTAGAAGACTTTGCTGAAGCTATGGATATGGCACATAATCCAGAAGCAATTAAAGTTTTATTAAAACCTTAATTTAGCCATTAGGATATATGTCACGAGTATTGATAATTAAGAATAAAGGAAGACTCGGCATTCGCCGAGTTTTCTTTATAGAACGGAGTGAATAATTATGTTAGAAGAATTAAAGCAAAAAGTGTTAGAAGCGAATCTTGAGCTGCCAAAACAAAACTTAGTCATTTTTACTTGGGGAAATGTAAGTGGAATTGATCGAGAAAAAGGCCTTGTAGTAATTAAGCCAAGTGGCGTTGCTTATGAGGATTTGAAAGCGGAGGATTTGCCAGTACTAGATTTAGAAGGAAATATCATTGAAGGTGAACTGAACCCATCGTCAGATACTGCAACACACTTAGTTTTATATAAGGCGTTTCCTGAAATAGGAGGGGTTGTTCATACCCATTCACCATGGTGTACAAAATGGGCACAATCAGGAAGACCGATTCCTGCTTATGGAACAACACATGCTGATTACTTCTATGGAGAGATTCCTTGTACTCGTCACATGACTCCGTTTGAAATTGATAATGACTATGAGCACAATACAGGGGAAGTCATTGTAGAAACATTTAAAGATATCGATCCATCTTCAATTCCAGGTGTCATTGTGAACAATCACGGTCCTTTTAACTGGGGAAAAGACCCATTGACAGCGGTAGAAAATGCGGTTGTCATGGAGGAAGTTGCGAAATTTGCTTACTATACCCAAAGTCTATCACCGGAATTAGAAGCAATTGACCAACACTTACTAGATAAACACTTCCTACGAAAACACGGAAAAAACGCATACTATGGCCAACACAAAAAAGTAAATAACTAAATGGGACGCAGGGGGTGGTCCCTTGTCTCAGGAAAAATATGGTGGGACAGGGGACCTGTCCCCTTGACCCAATAAATAGCGCTTTTGGAAATCCTATTTACACATTGAAATAGTTACTGGAGGGGGATGTGACATGAAAGCGAATCAAGTAGACATTAAGCAAGCGATTATGAATGGAGATACTTCTCTTGGGATTGAATTAGGATCGACACGGATTAAAGCTGTTCTAATTGATAGGCAGTTTGAAACCATTGCATCTGGAGGTTATGAGTGGGAAAATCGTCTGGAAAATGGCTATTGGACGTACGACCTAGAAGAGATAACTACTGGGTTACAGGCGGCTTATCGCGAAATGAAAAACGAAGTTGAACGAAAATATGGGATCACGATACGAAAGATTGGTTCTATTGGATTTTCTGCGATGATGCACGGCTATATGGCGTTTGACAAGACGGGGGAGCTACTCGTTCCTTTTCGGACGTGGCGGAATACAAATGCTGGTAAAGCAGCAAAAGAATTAACAGATCTTTTTCAATATAATATTCCAGAAAGATGGAGTATCGCTCACCTATACCAATCGATTTTAAATGAAGAGGATCATGTACCACAACTCGATTACATTACAACATTATCTGGTTACATTCATTGGTTATTGACTGGGAACAAGGCAATTGGGATTGGTGATGCTTCTGGTATGTTCCCGATTAATGAAGCAACAAAGAATTATAATGAAGCAATGGTCGAGCAATTTGATGAACTCGTTGCCGAGAAAAAATATTCTTGGAAGCTAAGAGACCTTCTTCCTCCAGTTTATATCTCTGGTGAGTATGCCGGGAAATTAACGGATATTGGAGCTGAAATTCTAGATCCATCACATGATTTACAGCCTGGTATTCCTATTTGTCCACCTGAAGGTGATGCAGGCACAGGGATGGTTGCGACAAATAGTGTAAGAAAACGTACAGGAAACGTATCAGTAGGGACCTCTGTTTTTGCCATGATTGTATTAGAGCAAGAACTTTCTAAAGTATATCCAGAGATTGACATGGTCACAACGCCAAACGGTAGTCCTGTTGCGATGGTTCATGCCAATAACTGTTCAAGTGATATTAACGCTTGGATGGGATTGTTCCGTGAATTTTCGGAAGCGGTGGGGTATAAGGTTGATACCAATCAGTTATTCAGTGTCATGTTCAACAAAGCATTGGAAGCTGACCCAGATGGTGGCGGATTGCTAAGTTACGGATATTTTTCAGGCGAATTTATTACCGGATTAGAACACGGCAGACCATTGTTTGTTCGTTCACCAGAGAGTAACTTTAATCTAGCGAACTTTATGCGTACACATCTATTTTCAGCATTTGGTGCATTGAAAATTGGAATGGATATTCTCACTAAGCAGGAAGATGTTGCGATAGATAGTATTTTGGCGCATGGTGGTTTATTTAAAACGCCTGTAGTGGGACAAAGGATGATGGCAGCAGCCATGAATACGCCTGTTTCTGTCATGGCAACAGCCGGAGAAGGTGGCGCGTGGGGAATGGCTATTCTTGCTTCTTATATGATGAATGAAAACAAGAATGAAAGCTTAGAAGACTACCTCGATAGAAGAGTCTTTAACGATGTGGTTGGGGACGTAATAGATCCTAGTCCTGTAGACGTAAAAGGGTTTGAAGTATTTATTGAGCGCTATAAAAAAGGAATAGAAATTGAGAAGGCAGCGGTTGATAATTTGCATCTAACAAAAGACGAGAAAACAGTAAAATTGTAGGGACAGAGGGACAGGTCCCTCGTCCCAAAAGGAAAAATATGGTGGGACACGGGACCTGTCACCGTGTCCCACCTTTTATCTTGGATTAATCGGTGTTTGGATTTGTGCGTGTGCTTCAATTATTTCAGCAGCATCAAATAGTGTATCCTCCCGGAAACGTCTTCCGAGGAGTTGAACTCCAACTGGTAGACCATCTGCAACAGAAGTAGGGACGGAAATAGCCGGGAATCCAAGCACTGGAATGGCCATCATGGACCATTGTGCATCCATAACACGCCTCATACTTTCAATGCTTTTGATATCCTCATCTTGTTCAAATGCCTGTTCTGCAGAGACTGGCATGAGCAATAGCGGGTATTCTTGTAAAAACTCCTGAAGTTGTACAATTAGCGTACCGCGACGTGCGTAGCCCTTTATATAATCGGTTAGTCCAGGGCTTTCTCCCCACCATTCTTTTGCATTTTCGGAATAATGCAAAGCAGCTTTTTTCATACCTTCGTCTCCATACTGTTCTATAAGCGAAATATTCAATTTGAATTCTTCAAGCACTAACAAATACCAAAGTCTGTAGGCTTCAGCGAATAGAGGAAGTTTCACTTCTTCTACTACATAACCAGCTTCTGTCAACTGGTCGGCAGCTTCATTCAAAGCCTGATTAACGGCTGTAGATGGAGTAGCGACACCAATATCACGTAAAAGCCCAACTCGAATTGGCTTTTGAAGGGGTTCGCCAATTAACGGTACTGAAGCATGAAGTGGATCACGGGGATCAAATGCACTCATGCTTTGAAGTGCAAGGCGAAGATCCCCAACGCTACGGGCAAGCGGACCATCAGTTGACATCAGTTGTCCTGAAAAGGATTGATCTCCTTCCGGAGGACCAAACCAGCCAGGAACTCTTCCTATAGTTGGCCGAATTCCAGTAATTCCACAAGCATATGCTGGGTGTCGAACAGAACCACCAATATCATTACCATGCCCGATTGGCATCATCCCAGAAGCAACAGCTGATGCAGCGCCTCCACTCGACCCTCCAGGTGTACGTGTTTTATCCCAAGGGTTCAGGGTTCTTCCGTGCAAATCATTATTTGTAAACCAGCGGAAACTAAAAGCAGGCGTATTACTGCGGCCAACAATGACGGCTCCTGCATTCCGGAGATTTGCCACTGGGGGACTGTCCTTTTCAGCAAGATTATCTTTAAAAGCCACAACACCATCTGTTGTTACATGTCCAGCTTGGTCAACATTCACTTTTGTAGAAACAGGCACACCATGTAACGGCCCAAGAAGTTCTCCTTTTTTTACAGCAAGATCTGCCTGATCAGCTGCAGCAAGTGCCTCTTCTGCATGAACTTCAACCAGGGCATTAAGCACTGGATTGACTTCCTCGATTCTGTCCAAACAGCTCTCAACAGCCTCGCGAGAAGAAATGAGTCTTGTTCGAATGCCATGAGCCAAATCTGTTGCCGACCAACGCCATAATTCATCCTTACCTTGATTATGTAATACCTGAGATGCACGAGATTGTACTGAAGATCGTTCCAAACCTCATCGCCACCTATCGAATTATTTTGAATATTACAAACCAATTATATGCTATGGCTAACCTATTTAAAACAAAAAATGGGACAAGTCCTTTCTTTCGAGGTGGGACCTGTCCCTGTGACCCAGCAACGGCCGATTTTAACTTCGTAGCCCAGCACGACTACCAACGCCAACCCAACCCCTCCATTCTATAACTCTCTCTAAAATAATAAGAATTTTTGAAAGAGTTACGCTATAATAGGCATATATTGAAATTGAATCTACTAATCACTCTTTTTATGAAAGGGGTTTCATAGATGAAGAAGCTGCTTTTCGTGTATTTGTTGCTCATTGGATTGTTTGTTCTTTACATATATAACTATCAAGCGGAGGGTTCGACGAAACGTGCCTGGAATGAGAATGAGCTGGTCGGGGATGTGGATGAAACGTATGTAATGGTCACGTTTATGGTGGGGATTGATTACTGGAAGCGGGCGTTAAAAGGTTTTGAGGATGCGGCAGAAGCGTTAAATGTTTCGATTGAGTACCGGGGTTCGACGCAATATGATGTACACGAGGAAATGACAGTCCTCGAGCAGGTAATTGCTAAGAATCCAGCTGGAATTGCAATATCCACAATGGATCCAGAAGCCTTAAATCCTGTGATTGATAAAGCGGTTGAGGCTGGAATACCAGTCGTCATGTTCGATGCAGATGCACCACAAAGTAAAGCGTATTCGTTCCTAGGAACGGATAATTATAAGGCAGGTGTAGAGGCGGCTCACAAAATGGCAGAGTTAGTAAATGAAAAGGGACAAGTTGGTGTGATTACCCTCCCCAATCAGTTAAACCATCAGGAACGTACCAAAGGATTTCAAGATACGATTTTCAGGGAATATCCTGACATGGAGGTTGTCTCTGTCAAAGATGGAAGAGGCGATCAAGTGATATCAAAAGAGGTAGCAGAATCGATGATTGCCGAGAATCCGAATGTGACTGGTATCTTCGTGACGGAGGCGAATGGTGGAGTTGGAGTTGGACAAACGATCATCGCCAATAAACTCAAAGACTCTGTTAAAATCATTAGTTTTGATACAGATAAGGGAACCCTCGATATGATTAAGGACGATGTGATTTCCGCCACCATTGCACAGGGAACATGGGAAATGGGATACTGGTCCTTGCAATTTTTGTTTCACTTGCAACATGGGATTCATGAACAAGACCGTAAAAATGCACCTTTACCACGTTACGTGGATACAGGTGTGACCATTGTTACAAAGGAAAATGTGAACTCCTACTATCCACAATAAACTTCTAGGAATGGATTGGTTGAATTGAAGAACTTCATACAAATAAATAATTTACCAATTCGATATAAACTGATCTCTCATTTTTTAATTATTAGTATCATCCCGATTATCTGCTTGGGTTTTTTAATTAATTGGACGGTTGAGCGTGTTGTGGAAGAGCAAGTCAATCAGAATACCTTACAGCTTATTAGTAAAGTGAATGAAACACTTGAATTCTACATAAACAACATGCAACGTGTTACCTACTTTATTTCCTATAATGAGCGGATTGAGGACTTTTTTCATCATAATGGTCAGCAACCTGGTCAATATCAAACAAATGAATATGAGATTCAACGCTATCTTCGTAATTTTACAACGTTAATGCCTGAAGTAGCAGGGGTTTTAGTCGTGAACAGCGCAGGGGAGTATGTGAGTAATGAACTGTACGCTCCGGCTTCAGAGAATTTAACGGAAGAGTCTTGGTATCAAGAGGCGGTAGACAATAAAGGGATCTTTCGAATGATTGGTCAACCGAAGGACCGCCGTCTCTCATCATTGGTCAGTTACAAAAATGATGAAGTGGTGTCAGGCGTTCGCGCTGTGATTGATCCAATTTCACAGGAAGTACTAGGGGTCATTTTAATCGATTTAAAGGTTAGGACGGTTGCTGAAACGTTAGTCGATGTACGGCTTGGAAAAACCGGCTATTTGACGGTGATTGATGAACAAAGTAGACCGATTTACCAGCCCAAAGATCCTTTAATTGAAACGATCCCAAATGAATGGCTGGATGAAAAAAGGTCAGGTACGTTTTCAAAGAAGATTGGTTCACAGAAGGTGCAGTTTATTTTTCAAGAATCACCATACTCGAACTGGACCACCATCGGCGTCTTTCCAACCGAGGAATCCATATTCGAAATAAGGGAGATACAGTTTTATTTAGTCGTTTTTGTCTTTATCATTCTCTTATTTGGAATTCCGGTATCGTACTTCTTATCCAATTCGATCTCTAAGCCAATTCGCCAGTTAATGAAGTTTATGCGGAAAGCCGAAAGTGGGGAATTTGGGGTCCGGTATACAGAAAAACGAGATGATGAGATTGGTATGCTTGGCCGAAGTTTTAACAAAATGCTAAAACAAATCAATGAATTGCTACGCTTAACGGAGAGGCACGAAAGACAGAAGCGAGAAGCCGAATTTAGAAGTTTACAAGCCAATATCAATCCTCATTTTCTCTATAATACGCTTGATACGATTCAATGGATGGCACGAAAGCAAAAGGCGATTGAAATAGCCGAAGTGGTTGAATCGTTAGCAAAATTGTTCCGAATTGGATTAAGTAAGGGAAGAGATCGGATACCACTCGATAAGGAAATAGAGCATATTGAAAGTTACTTAAAAATTCAACAAACGAGATATCGTGAAAAATTACAGTATCAGATTGATGTGGACGAACGTGCCGCTTCGCTTTATGTTCTCAAATTTATTCTGCAGCCACTTGTCGAAAATGCAATCTACCATGGAATAAAAGAGCGACGGGGGCCGGGTCAAATCATGGTCTCTGCAAAACAAATGAACGGAAATTTACGCCTATCGATTCAAGATAACGGTGCTGGAATGTCAGAATCACACCTTCACGAAATTCGTGTCGCCCTTAAGGATGCTGTTAGAAGGACAGAGAATCAAACTGAATCGAAGCATAAGAAGGGATATGGGATTTTGAACGTTCAAGCTCGAATCGTACTTGCATTCGGGGAACAGTATGGGATTACGATTGAGAGTAAAGAAAAGGTTGGGACAACGCTCGAGTTAGTGTTACCTATTTTAGAAGAAGATATTGAATGGGAAGAGGAGCGAAAACAACATGCGTAAATGGAAGGTTTTAATCGCCGATGATGAGTATATTATTCGGGATGGAATCCATTCTTCTATTGACTGGGAGAAGTTCAATATGGAGGTCATTGGGGAAGCAGAGGATGGTGAAGAAGCTGTTGAATTAGCGATTAAACACCAGATTGATATCTTACTAGTTGATTTAAATATGCCCATCATGGATGGACTTGAAGCAATGGAAGAGATTAAGGAGCAATTGCCAAACTGTAAAATGGTTGTCATCTCGGGGTATGATGATTTCCGTTACGCACAAGCAGCCCTTCGATTAAAGGTTGAAGATTATTTATTAAAACCAATCAATCCGGGAAAACTGGAAGAGTTAATCATGGACATTAAACAAAAACTTGATCTGGAAGTTAACCAGAAGAAATATATCAAACAAGCTGCCATACAGATAAAAAGGAATCATGTCCAGCTTAAGGAACGTTTTTTTCAGGATTGGATTGCAGGTCAGTTAGCGAATGAAGAGATTAGAGAGCAACTTCAGTTTTTACACCTGCCAGTTGCACTGCCAACACAATATCTCGTGATTAAATGGCCCGATTATCATTTGAATCAAACCTTTATGCAAGAAAATGACCGGCAGTTGTACTTATTTGCGATAGAGAATGTCGTAAAAGAAATGATTGGTTCAAAAAAGGCGGTTATTTTTTGGGACCAATCTCATTTGCTTAATGTGTGTGTATGGGAGGAACTCAACCGGGAGCTCCTCACAAAAATAGAAGAAGTCGTGCAAACCTATTTTAATCTCACAATCTATTATCATATGGAGGATATTACTATTCAGGACTTTGTTCATTTGTATAAAGTCTATGATCAATGCAAACGGCAGGTTGAACAGCAAATCAAAATGTCCCCAATTGTCAAACAGGCGCTAACTTATATACAACAGCATTATCAGGATTCTTCCCTCACGCTAGAACGAGTAGCGGATGAATTACATATCACTAGTGTCTATTTAAGTCGGATGATTAAGCATGAGCTGGGCATTTCCTATGTTGGACTTTTAACTCAAATGCGAATTAACAAAGCTGTTGATTTACTGAAAACGACAGATTTATCGATACGAGATATAGCAGAAATGGTTGGATATGAAACTCAACATTACTTTAGCACCACTTTTAAAAAAGTAGTCGGTATTTCACCAATGCAATTCAAGAATGATGTAGAAAACGTGCACCTTTCGTAGAAGGTGCTTTTTTTTATGAGCTCATAACAAATATTACGGAAAGTTTAAAAAATTATAAAAAGTGTTTAATTTTATGTAAAGCCCTTTCATCAACGGAAATGATAATTTAATAGTAGCAAAAATATGAAAGGGGTTACATGTATGAAGAAATTAGGTTTTTTAGCACTAATCGTTAGTTTGGTATTTGCGTTAGTAGCATGTAGTGGAAACGACAAATCGTCAGGTTCTGGGGGCGATTCAAAGGGTACGTTAATCGGAGTTGCGATGCCTACAAAGTCATCACAGCGCTGGGTGGATGATGGAAACAATATGGTGAAGCAACTAGAAGAACTTGGTTATAAAACAGATTTGCAATATGCGGAGGATGATGTCGATAAGCAAATCGAGCAAATTGAAAACATGATTGTAAAAGGTGCAAAGATCTTGGTTGTGGCATCGATTGACGGTACTGCTTTAACCAATGTATTACAGAAAGCTGCCGATCAAGACATACAAGTCATTGCGTATGACCGTTTAATTATGGAGACACCAAATGTAAGTTATTACGCAACATTTGATAATTTCCAAGTAGGTGTCTTACAGGCTTCCTATATTGAAGAAGCACTGAACCTTAAGGAAGAAGCTGGACCATTTAATATTGAATTATTTGGTGGTTCACCAGATGACAATAATGCCTACTTCTTCTGGGATGGTGCGATGTCTGTTCTAAAACCACATATTGATAGCGGGAAATTGGTTGTTCAAAGTGGTCAAACAGAATTTGAACAAGGAGCAACAATGCGCTGGGATGGAAACACCGCAAAATCACGTATGGAAAACATTTTAAGTAAAGCGTACTCTGGCGGGGAAAAGGTTGACGCCGTTTTATCACCTTATGATGGAATTAGCCGTGGGGTTATTCAAGCATTAAAAGGTGTAGGTTACGGTTCTGCTGACCTTCCACTACCAGTTGTTACTGGACAAGATGCTGAGTCTGCTTCTGTTAAATCAATTATTGCGGGTGAACAAACACAAACGGTGTTTAAAGATACACGTAATTTAGCTGCTGTAGTGGTAAAAATGATTAAATCGATTGAAGCTGGTGAAGAAGCAGAGGTGAATGATACAGAGACATATGATAATGGTCAAAAAGTCGTTCCTTCTTACTTAGTTGACCCTGTGTCAGTCGATATCGACAACTACAAAGAAGTATTAATTGATAGCGGATATTACACAGAAGACGAAGTGAAATAAGTACCCCCCTATTTAGTGGTGA
The DNA here is from genome assembly GCF_059759275.1 of Ferdinandcohnia sp. GQ5. Classification (NCBI taxonomy): domain Bacteria; kingdom Bacillati; phylum Bacillota; class Bacilli; order Caryophanales; family Bacillaceae; genus Ferdinandcohnia; species Ferdinandcohnia sp. GQ5. Next base: position 308,246 of record NZ_JCAXEW010000004.1, on the reverse strand, counting down.
TTTTCATGTCACCACTAAATTACTTCATTCCGGATTTTAACGAGGTGGTGAGGATATGTCTGAGTATATTTTAGAAATGCGAAACATCACAAAAACATTTCCAGGAGTTAAAGCATTAGACAACGTGAATTTAAAAGTGAAAAAGGGAGAAATTCATGCACTAGTAGGTGAGAATGGTGCTGGAAAATCAACCTTGATGAAAGTATTAAGTGGTGTTTATCCGAGTGGAACCTATGAAGGTAGCATCTATTTTGAAGGGGAAGAATGTCACTTTAAAGATATTAAACAAAGTGAACAAATTGGGATTGTGATCATCCATCAAGAGTTGGCTTTGAGTCCTTTTTTATCTATCGCAGAAAATATTTTTCTAGGGAACGAAAGACAATCCAAAAGGATTATCAATTGGCAGGAAACCTTTTCTGAGGCAAAAAAGTTGTTAGATCGGGTCGGGTTAAAAGAATCACCTAACACGGCCGTAATGGATATCGGGGTTGGGAAACAACAGCTCGTAGAGATTGCAAAAGCACTATCTAAAAATGTGAAACTCTTAATCTTAGACGAACCAACTGCAGCCCTAAATGAAACAGATAGCGAAAACTTATTAAACCTCTTACTTGAACTGAAAAAACAAGGGATTACCTCCATACTGATTTCTCATAAATTAAATGAAGTATCTAGTATTTCGGATAACATTACGATTTTACGAGATGGACAAACAATTGAGACGTTTGCAGTGAAGGGTGAAAAGGCATCAGAGGATCGTATCATTAAAGGAATGGTAGGTCGCGAGTTGACAAGCCGGTATCCCGAACGAATCCCGAACATTGGTGACATTATTTTTGAAGTGGAAAATTGGAATGTCTATCATCCATTACAGCGTGATCGGAAAGTCATCGACAATGTCAATCTTCATATTCGTCGCGGGGAAATTGTTGGCTTAGCAGGCTTAATGGGAGCTGGAAGAACAGAGCTTGCGATGAGTATTTTCGGGAAAACGTATGGAAAAAAAATTACGGGGCTGTTGTATAAAAATGGTGATGAAATACAGGCAAATACAGTTAGTGAAGCCATTGGGCATGGAATTGCTTATGTGTCAGAGGACCGGAAAACATATGGTCTAAATTTAATTGATGATATCAAACGGAATATAACTCTATCAAATCTCAAGCGAATTTCAACGAATACAGTGATTGATGAAAACAGGGAAGTTCAGGAAGCCCAAATTTTACGAGAACGATTAAATATTAAAACTCCATCATTGGCTCAACTTGCAGGAAATTTAAGTGGTGGTAATCAGCAAAAAATTGTCTTAAGTAAGTGGATTTTTACAGAGCCAGATATCTTAATTTTGGATGAACCGACTCGAGGAATTGATGTAGGAGCTAAGTTTGAAATTTATTCACTCATCCATGAACTTGCAGCTGAAGGAATGGGTGTCCTTGTCATTTCTTCGGAGTTACCTGAGGTATTGGGGCTATCAGACCGTATCTATGTCATGAATGAAGGTCGTATAACAGGTGAGCTCGGTCGTGAAGAGGCGAACCAGGAGAGTGTCATGCGTTATATGACGGGAACAGGAGGGACGAAACGTGCAAACACTAAGTAATTTATTTCGCAACAATATCCGGGAATATGGAATGATCATTGCACTTGTATTCATTGCAGGGCTGTTTTGGATCTTAACGGATGGGATATCCTTTAGTTCATTAAACTTGACCAATCTTATCTTGCAAAACGGGTTTATCCTCGTCCTAGCGATTGGAATGGTTTTAGTCATCATTACAGGAAATATTGATTTATCTGTCGGTTCCGTTGTTGCAATTGTCGGCGCAATTGCAGGGGTCCTCATGATTAATCACAATGTGCCGGTATGGTTGGCTATTATTCTATCGCTTGTTGTTGGGGCAATCATTGGAATTTGGCAAGGCTTTTGGATAGCGTATGTCGGGATACCGTCCTTTATCGTGACCTTGGCCAGCATGTTAATTTTCCGGGGGTTAACCTTGTATCTATTAGATGGAAAATCACTTGCGCCATTTCCTGAGTCATTTGGCATGCTGAGTGGGGGCTTTTTACCTTCGATTGGTTCCGGGGAGTTGCACTTACTAACAATCATTTTATCTATTATTCTATCAATCATCTTAATTTATATGGAGTTCAGAAACCGTAAAAAACAATTAACATATAGCCTCGAAGTGAGTCCGTTATGGCTATCTGTTACAAAAATGGCATTACTTATCGCAGTGATTAACTGGTTCGCGTACCAATTGGCGTTAAATAAAGGAATTCCAACGGTGTTAATCATTGTTATCATTCTTATCGTGGTTTACACATTCGTAATGAAAAACACAGTCATGGGTCGTCACGTGTATGCAACAGGTGGTAACCAGAAAGCGGCGGATTTATCCGGTATTAAAACAAAGCGTGTCGTATTCTGGGTCTTTGTGAACAACGGAGTCATCGCAGCCTTAGCTGGATTAATGTTTGCCTCGCGTCTTAATTCAGCAACACCCGCAGCGGGTAATATGCTTGAGCTTGATGCCATTGCCTCCGTCTTTATCGGTGGTGCTTCTATGGCAGGAGGCGTAGGAACCGTCATCGGTGCCATTGTCGGTGGACTCGTTATGGGGATCATGAACAACGGTATGTCACTCATTGGCGTCGGAATCGACTGGCAACAAGCCATCAAAGGACTCGTGCTCCTACTCGCGGTAGGATTTGATATCTACAACAAAAACAGAGCAGGGAAATAGCGGGGCGAAATGTTCCCAGTAATTTCCAATGGGGTTGTGCTCGCATGGTTTGGGACAGAGGGACAGGTCCCTTGTCCCAGGAAAAAATGGTGGGACGAGGGACCTGTCCCCGTGACCCATTTGAGGAGGGATGTGATGTGAGGGTGAATTATGATGAGATGCAGCTGGCGATAGCGAGGGGTGAGACTTCGCTTGGGATTGAGTTTGGTTCCACCCGGATTAAGACGGTTTTGATTAATAAGCATTTTGAAACAATCGCGTCTGGCAGTTATGAGTGGGAAAATCGGTTGGAAAATGGTTATTGGACGTACGGATTAGAGGATGTTATCGCTGGTATGCAAGCGGCTTATCGTGAAATGAAACAGGAAGTTGAACGCAAATTTGGAATTACACTACGAACAATTGGTTCGATTGGCTTTTCGGCCATGATGCATGGGTATTTGGTTTTTGATAAGACGGGAGAGCTGCTGGTTCCATTTCGAACTTGGCGGAATACGACGACAGGTCCTGCAGCGAATGATTTAACCAATCGATTTCAATTCAATATTCCGGAAAGGTGGAGTATTGCTCACCTCTATCAAGCCATTTTAAATGAAGAGGAACATGTACCTCGAATCGATTATATCACTACGTTATCTGGCTATATTCATTGGTTACTGACCGGAAACAAAGCGATCGGAATTGGCGATGCTTCTGGGATGTTCCCGATTGATGAAGAAACGAAGGATTACAATGAAGCCATGATTAAGCCATTTGATAAACTAATTGCCGTGAAAAAGTACCCTTGGAAGCTTAGTGATATTCTTCCGACCGTTTATATTTCAGGAAAACAAGCAGGTCTTTTAACAGAAAAGGGAGCAAACACTCTAGATCCTTCACAGCAATTGCAACCTGGAATCCCGATTTGTCCACCAGAAGGTGATGCAGGAACAGGGATGGTAGCGACAAATAGTGTAAGTAAACGCACCGGAAACATCTCCGTAGGAACTTCCGTTTTTGCCATGATTGTGTTAGAAAAAGAACTTTTAAAAGTATATCCGGAAATTGACATCGTTACGACCCCGAACGGGAGTCCTGTTGCGATGGTTCATGCGAATAACTGTTCAAGTGATATCAACGCGTGGCTGGGACTGTTCCGAGAGTTTTCGGAAGCGATGGGATATGAAATTGATACTGCTCAATTATTCAGTTTGATGTTCAACAAAGCGTTGGAAGCAGACCGAGACGGTGGTGGATTGCTAAGCTATGGTTATTTTTCAGGTGAGAATATCACGGGATTAGATCAAGGTAGACCATTATTTGTTCGTTCTCCGGAAAGTCCTTTTAATCTAGCGAACTTCATGCGGACACATCTTTTTACTGCTTTTGGTGCGTTGAAAATGGGAATGGATATTCTAACGAAGCAAGAAAATGTTGCGATAGATAGTATTCTCGCGCATGGTGGACTATTTAAAACACCTGTAGTAGGACAAAAGATGGTGGCAGCTGCAATGAATGCTCCCGTTTCTGTTATGGCAACGGCCAGTGACGGCGGTGCGTGGGGAATGGCAATCCTAGCTTCTTATATGATGAATAAAAACAAGAATGAAAGTTTAGAAGACTTTCTAGATAACAGAGTTTTTAAAGATGTGGTAGGGGACAAAATCGATCCTGACCCTGAGGACGTAGCGGGATTTGAAGTGTTTATTGAGCGATATAGAAAAGGACTTGAGATTGAGCGAGCTGCTGTTGAACATTTGCTGTATGTCAAAAATGAGGGAGGGGTAACGTGTTAGAACATCTGAAGGAAGAAGTATACCAGGCGAATCTAGAATTGCCCAAACATGGACTTGTAAAATTCACGTGGGGAAACGCGAGTGCGATTGACCATGACCGTGGTTTATTTGTGATCAAGCCAAGTGGTGTTGAGTATGAGACGATGAAACCAAGTGACATGGTGGTTGTTGATTTAGATGGGAATGTTGTTGAAGGAGACATGAATCCCTCATCAGATACACTGACACACGCCGTGCTATATAGGCATTATCCTGAAATTGGTGGCATCGTTCATACTCATTCAACATGGGCGACAATTTGGGCGCAAGCAGGTCTTGATGTTCAGGCGATGGGAACAACTCATGCCGATACATTTTATGGCGCAATCCCATGTGCACGTTTTTTGACACAAGAGGAAATTGATCGTGGATATGAAGCAGCAACGGGTCAAGTCATTATTGAAACATTTGAGGAACGTGGGCTCGATGTTTTAGCGGTTCCAGGTGTCTTGCTACGTGGCCATGGCCCATTTACATGGGGTAAAGATGTAAAGGCGGCAGTGGTAAACAGTGTTGTCTTGGATGAAGTTTCAAAAATGAACCTGTTTGCAAGGGGACTAAATGACCTTGCATCAGAGCTGCCACAACGGATTTTAGATAAGCACTATCTACGAAAACACGGGAAAAACGCATATTACGGCCAAAAGTGATTGAAAGGGGATTAGGATGGAGAAAAAAGAATTTTGGTTTATCGTGGGCTCCCAACATCTATATGGGGAAGTAGCGTTGGCAGAAGTAAAAGCACATGCTCAAGAGATGACGGACGCCTTAAATGAAAGTGGTATACTACCTTATCCGCTCATTCTACAAGAATTAGCGGTTAGTGCAGATAAAATTACAAACCTGATGAAAGAAGTAAACTACCGGGATGAGGTTGTCGGTGTCATCACGTGGATGCATACATTCTCACCTGCAAAAATGTGGATTCGAGGAACAAATTTATTACAAAAACCACTCTTACATTTGGCAACCCAGTTTAATGAAAGTATTCCTTGGGCATCAATTGATATGGATTTTATGAATTTAAACCAATCCGCTCATGGTGACCGGGAATATGGGTTTATCAATGCTCGTTTGAAAAAGCAAAATAAAGTGGTAGTCGGTTACTGGCAGCGCCCAGAAGTACAGAAGCAGATTGCAGACTGGATGGATGTAGCCGTTGCGTATAATGAAAGTTTCAACATAAAAGTTGCTCGATTTGGTGACAACATGCGAAATGTTGGCGTTACCGAGGGAGATAAAATTGAAGCGCAAATTCAATTCGGATGGACAGTCGATTATTTTGGAATTGGTGATCTAGTTCGGTATGTGAATGAGGTTAAGGAAGAAGAAATCGATGCATTGTTTGCCGAATATGAAGAGAACTATGAGTTTGATCATGGCAGTTACGAGAGAGTGGCTTGGGAAGCTAGCGTAAAAGTGCAAGCAAGCTATGAAATCGCAATTAAGCGTTTCTTAGATGATGGAGGGTACAATGCTTTTACCACAAACTTCGAAGATTTATATGGTATGAAGCAATTACCTGGTCTTGCTGTTCAACGATTAATGGCACAGGGATATGGGTTTGCGGGGGAAGGCGATTGGAAAACGGCCGCACTTGATCGCTTATTAAAGGTAATGAGCCATAACGAATCAACGGGGTTTATGGAAGACTACACGTATGAATTAGCTGCTGGTCAGGAAGCAGTCCTTCAATCTCATATGCTTGAGGTCGATCCGACCTTAGCAAGCAATAGACCGAGAATCGTTGTATCGCCACTTGGTATCGGTGATCGAGAGGATCCTGCACGCTTAGTATTTGACGGGAAGGCAGGAGACGGTGTCGTCGTCTCAATGGCCGACTTTGGTTCCCATTACAAACTATTAATCAATGAAGTTTGCGCATTTGAACCAACCACCCCAGCTCCAAATCTTCCAGTAGCGCGTGTCCTTTGGGAGGTAAAGCCAAACTTTCAAGATGGCGTAAAAGCCTGGATCGAAAACGGCGGCGGTCACCATACAGTCGTCTCGTTGAAATTAACAACAGACCAAATCATAACCTACGCCAAACTAGTCGACCTCGAATACGTCCTAATAAAATAATTTGGGACGCAGGGCAGGTCCACTGTTCCAGCCCTGGCATGAAATACTATCCTTATTTTAATATTGCTACCATATTTTCGAGAATAGTTAATCGTTGAGGGTACAGAAGAAGTGTTCAAGCACTTCTTTTTTTATTATACTCTGTTTTATAGAGGGCCAGGAGTTCCAACTATTTATTTATGAATCAACTACTAATTACTATTAGGATAGGATGGTTACTTTGAAAATTAATCGTATTCACCATATTGCCATTATCTGTACTGACTATGAGAGGTCAAAAGACTTTTATGTCAATAAGCTTGGTTTTACCATTTTAAATGAAACGTTTCGTGTAGACCGTGATTCTTACAAACTTGATTTAGCTGTTGGAGATACCTATCAAATCGAGTTGTTCTCATTTCCGGACTCGTCAAAAAGACTAAGTTATCCGGAGGCAGCGGGTCTGCGTCATTTAGCCTTTGAAGTTGATGATATAGAAGAAGCGGTGAAAGAGTTAACTGCCAAAAAAATCATAGTAGAAGATTTGCGAATTGACGAGGTGACGGGTAAAAAATTCACCTTCTTTAGAGACCCAGACGACTTACCATTAGAACTCTACGAAAGATAATGGGACAGAGGGACAGGTCCCTTGTCCCAAAAGGAAAAAAATGGTGGGGCGCGGGAACTTTCCCCGTGACCCACCAGAAACCCCTGTGGCCTTCAATATTATCCCAAGTTTCCTTTGTTTAAACGTCTTTGCAGTTCTTTAATGACGAGTGATGGTTTGCTTATGACCCCATCAACTGGTGTTCCTAGTCGTTTTTGTAGGGATGAGATTGTAATTGGCCCGAAGTAGCCGTCTTGTGTGACGCCGAGCCATTTTTGCAATGCTCTTATGACGAGTGATGGTTTGCTAATGTAGCCATCTACAGGTGTTCCGAAATATCTTTGGAGGGCACTGATTGTTTTCGGCCCGAAATAACCGTCAACTGCGAGATTTTCTTTCGGAGGATTGACAGGCGTTGGTTCGGGTTTAGGTGCTGGTTTTGGTTCAGAACCAGGTCCAGCATATTTAACACCTTCATCAAGACAAATAGCGCGAACCACGCATTCATACATTCCTTCTCGGTATGCTTTATCCTTGATTTTATCGGATTGTGGGCCATCCACAAATTCGTATTCTAGTATAGTAGTACGACAATTTCCAGTAAGTCTATGCATATAGTAATAATCCCCGCCCGAAGAATTATTACGTGTGTACACAGGGCGTGGTCTAACTGGATAGCCAGCTTTTCTAAATTCCTCAATTAACATTTGCTCAAACTTGCCATTAGCATAAATCGAGTGGATGGTTTCAACACCACTACCTCCGCCAGCATTAAAATGATGGGAAATACACTTTTTGTATTTCTTTACCTTCGAGGTCCTTGGCTCGGGATTTATAGTAACATCACTTGAACGGGTCAAGTCACTTGCAATCCCCAGTTCAGCCAACCGTTTGTCCACATAAAGTGCAGCTTCTAGTGTATAAACCTTCTCCGTATTCCCGTCCGCCACCGCACCTGGGTCACTACCACCATGCCCGGCATCTTGTATCCAGCTCATAAAAATCACTCCTTTACTGTTAAAATATGTAAAATTCATTTTGTTTGTACAGGCACATACCTTGTTTGGCGAAATAGGGGCTATAGTTGGGACAGCTGTCTAAGTTCTAAGGGGGTGTTCGGACACAACTACGCCTTTTCGTTGCTATGTTGTCCGAAGTTTGCTCGTCTTCGGACAGAAGCACGCATTTTCGTTGTTACCTTGTCCGAAGTTTGCTCGTCTTCGGACAGAATCACGCCATTTCGTTGCTTCGTTGTCCGAAGTTTGCTCGTCTTCAGACACACCGTCGCTTTTTCGTTGCATCCCTGTCCGAAGTTTGCTAGCCTTCGGACACACCGTCGCCTTTTCGTTGCTTCCCTGTCTGAAGTTTGCTAGCCTTCGGAAACAAACTCGCCTATTTGTTGCTTCATTGTCCGAAGTTTGCTCGTCTTCGGACACAATCACGCCATTTCGTTACTAGCTTGTCTGAAGTTTGCTCGTCTTCGGACACACCGTCGCCTTTTCGTTGCTTCCTTGTCTGAAGTTTGCTCGTCTTCGGACACACCGTCGCCTTTTCGTTGCTTCCCTGTCTGAAGTTTGCTCGTCTTCGGACAGAATCACGCCATTTCGTTGCTTCGTTGTCTGAAGTTTGTTCGTCTTCGGACACAATCTTTCCTCTTCACCATTACTTTGTCTGAAGCTTGCTCGTCTTCAGACACGCTCTCGCCGTTTCGCCACCTCCACGTCCGAAGTTTACTAGTCCTTGGACAAAATCTTTCCTTTACGATTGTTATAGACAAAACAAGGTGAAAAAGGGCATCACCAAAAGTTGGTGATGCCCCTTTTTTATATTGGTTAATATTTGGATTGGGTGAATGGTGTGTAGGATGGCACAGTGATCCCGAAAATTCCAAAGTTGGACCTGTGTTCAATTTACGGTGGTACGAGGAACCTGCCCCCTTGACCCTATAAAAAATTGGTAGGGCGAGGAACCTGTTCCTGCGCCCCTGCAAAAAATTAATAGGACGGAGGAACAGGTCCCGTGTCCCAGCCCAAACAGTAAAAAAATCTTGATATGTTTGGACAATAGTTTTAATGGATATACTAAGAATAAGTAAAAGCTCTTTATCGTATTGTAGCTCTGGTTTGGTAAGATATCCTCTATCCAAGTTAACCTACGTGACTACGATAAGGAGCTATTTTTGTTTATGTTAACTTCAATTCGTTGAAATTAGTAATTTTTATATGAAGCTAGCGAAACTCAAAATAGGTGGGACGAAGGACCTGTCCCTTCGTCCCACCTGAGACTCAACGCAAACTGCGGTGCTATACTATTTTGCTGTGCTTGTTTTATTCATGAATTTTAGTAGATCGGTTAGTAATACACTAAATGAGGAGAGGTGTTCTTGGATTCTACCAGGGAATTCTTGTTCAATAAATTCAATGGTGTCGTTTTTTGTATGCCATACTCCCCCGTGTTTAACCGTTTGGGTATATCCATCTAAATCTCCAATTTCCCAGTTCGTTGACTCAAGATATCCGATTGGAATACCAGCCCTCTTGAATGGAGCATGGTCACTCCAGTCGCCTGTTGTGCCAGCAGGATAATCCGGATTTAGTCCAGGATTTGTTTCGATATTTAGTTTCTTTTTCTCAACGATCTTTAATGCTTGATCACGAATGAATCCATCTTCCCCTGGGCTGCCATAGACATACATTTGGTCCCCGACCGCTAGGCTGTCAAGGTTAATCATGCCAACTGTATTTTCAATTTCATCTTCTGTCATCTGACTTGCATAGTAGTTAGAACCCCTTAAGCCTTGTTCCTCAGCCCCAAAAGCAATGAATACGATGGAGTATGGGGTATTAATTTTTTTCAATACCTCTGCCACCTCGAGCATAACTCCAACGCCAGATGCATTATCATCCACTCCACGGCCGGCAGAAACGGAATCATAATGTGCGCCAACGATTACTTGTTTGCTAGATTTGCCTGGTTTGTAGGCAATCACGTTAGAAGATGTGATAGTAGCTCCACCTCTTGTGTAGTTAAATTCCTGAACCTCAGTAGTGAAACCCATGCGTTCAAATTGACTCTTAACGTATTGCTCAGCTTTTCGTTCATTTCCAGTTCCGGCAACTCTAGGCCCAATTTCATATGCCAGATACTTCATGTGCTCATAGGCCATTGCCCCATCTTTATGCACCAAAGATGGATGATACGTAACCGTCTGTGCTGAAACACCTCCAACAAAACCGAGTAAACTTACCATCAAAACAATTAAAAACAAAGCCAACTTCTTTTTCATTCCCATTCCCCCTTCATATAGGTATTAATTTATAGATTAATATATTTATAGGGAAGGTGAAATAGGGCGAAAGGTGGGACAGAGGGACAGGTCCCCTGTCCCGTATAGGGATATAAAACCTGTCCTTGTATATCAACGCATAATACTTATTGCCTATTTTTACTAATTTAGGAAATTTTGGGTGTTGATTGTAGTAGTATGTAAATGGTGTGATTTAGATATGGGACGGAGGGACCTGTACCCGTGACCCATTGTTGGAGGGGAGAATAGGATTGAAGAAACTTTTACTAAGTTTGGCTATGCTGGCGCTTTTGCTGTCTGCGTGTTCGAAGGATGAGAGTCAGCCGGCGAAAGCTGAACCTGAGGGACCAAAAACGGAGGAAGCAAAAACAACTAAGGCCGAGAGAGATGAAGAGCCAACGGAGGAAGTTTATACTCCAAGAGAGGTTGCCTATTATGAAGTTGAAGGTGTCGAGCGTGAATTAACGGAGCTTGAGCAGGAGATGCTGCGTCATCCGGGAGTTTTTAGTGGTGATAAGTATGACGAGGCAAAGGTTCAGGAAGCACTCGACCAGTTGCCAGATGACCTTACCAAAGAGCAGTATATGGAAGAACTGAAGTATTTATTGACTGAGGATTACCATCAGGAAATGGAGACGCTCCTTACCTTTGATTCGACCATTGAGGTTGACATAGATCGTCCGGATGAAACTGTTGATGCGCCAACTTTAAAAACAGCCCACTATGCCATTTTAGTGGATGCTAGTGGCAGTATGGCGGCAAAGGTTGGAGGCAAGACAAGGATGGAAGCTGCGAAGGAAGCCGTTATGGAATTCGCGGAACAAGTCCCAGAAAACGCGACCCTCTCATTACGAGTTTATGGACATAAGGGCTCGAATAGTGATTCTGATAAAGGACTGTCCTGTGACAGTACGGAAGTTTTATATAATAGCCATTTTGAAGCTGCAGGATTTCAAACTGCGTTATCACAAGTGAAACCGGTTGGTTGGACACCTATCGCGCTTGCGCTGCAAATGGTTAAGGGAGATATTCCAGAGGGCACAGATGATGTAGTGGTCTATGTTGTAAGTGATGGGATTGAAACTTGTAACGGCGATCCGGTAAAGGAAGCGGAAGATCTCGTTTCATCCGATATCCAAACAGTTGTCAATATCATTGGATTTGATGTCGATAACGAGGGTCAAAAGCTTCTTAAGGAAGTAGCGAGTGCTGGAAAAGGTGAGTTCACGTATGTTAACTCCGAACGGGATCTTAAAGAGTATATGAGAGCCCAATATCAAGAGATTCAAAAGAAATGGTTCGAGTGGAAAGAAGCTGGGAAGAAGCAAGCATTCGATATAAAAGAAGAGAAAAAGAAAATTGCCTTTGACACAAAAGAAAGCGTGAAGGAAAAGGCCTTTCGTGAAAAAGAGCGGCTGAAGGCGGCGCAGGAGTATCTCGAGGATCGTTTCGAGGACTTTGACCATCCGGTCCGAAATGTACGCTCTATGGTGATCGACTACACGAATGACAAAAGACGGTATGGAATCGATACAAGTAACCAACTCCGAAGGGAATCTATTGACAATGGGAACCGTGAACGACGTGAATACATTGACGAAGGTAACCAAAAAATACGAGAAACCATTGATAAGAAAAATGGGAACTAAAAGGCCAGGGAATTGCTCCTGGTCTTTTTTGTGGAGTTGCATCTCGAGCATGTGGGACGAAGGGACAGGTCCCTGTGCACCACAACAATATTAAGAATAAATTGGGAGCGTAATGAGTCGCAAAAAGCGGCTTGTTTTGTTTTTTTACAACCTGTCCGCATGTAACTTATATCTCATCTAGAACCTTAATCATAACGGGTAATCGATTATCAGTTCCTCCCAATTTCGTAAAATTGAGTTCGCGGTACGGTTTTAATTGTGGAAATTCAACGATTCCTTTTTTATCGTGATGTTTCGGGTTTGCTGCAATTACTACTATGTAGTCAAAATCCATGTAGTTACAGAACTCAACAAATTCTTCTAAAATCTGCAGTTCTATCTCAACTGAATGGTAAGTTTCTTGTACATCTATTCGGTCTAGTGTAACAATTTTTCCTCGATCGAAGTCACTTTCCAAGAATGAATGTATCATATAAATTTCATCACCAGATACAGAGTCTGAGCTGATAAGGAGTTCTTGATTGGTATCAAATTCATAGCCATTATAATAATGGAATGAAATACCTCCAATTGTTTCCTCTTGTTCAAAAACTTCATCCGAAAATATTTTGATTTCACCGTAGCCATTCATCATATTTAAGTCAGTTTCAAAAGAAAATGAATAACTTATATCGGAAATCTCAATTGTCATTCTATTCACCTCGGCCATTCATTTTATGTTTTTTTATATAGTCATTAAAAATGTATTAGCAAAGAATACTAAAAGTACATCTGCTTTATCTTTTCCATCTTCCGAAAGGATATAATTATGAAGTTTAACTTTATGAAAGATAGTGGATAGAGACGAATTAACCGTGATACTAAAACTTGGGCATGAGAAAAAAGTTTAGTACCGAGCTATCTCCAATAATTTAAATATGATTAGGGCACAATGAGTGTAATAAAAATGCTCGTTGTGCCTTTTTTCATGTGGTTGATGAATTTGGGACGAGGGACCTGTCCCTTTGTCCCGCAATAAGTGAGGGAGAATGGATGCAGTATACTACTTATCAGAAGGATATGTTTCAGGATACTATTTTTCAGAGGGATTTGACGTCAAATGCTTTGAAGTACATAGCTCTGATTGCGATGTTTTTTGACCATCTTGTTGCGGGTTTTATCCCTCAGGAAACGGTAGCTGGTTTTGTTTTGCGGATTCCAGGGAGGGTTGTCGCACCGATATTTTGTTATTTTATCGCGATGGGATATTTTTACACATCCAATATTAGAAAGTATATCGAAAGACTGGTTATATTTGCAGCTATCTCTCACTTTCCGTATGTACTATACTTTAAATTGTCGCCGTGGAAAACGACGAGTGTCATGTGGAGTCTCGCGTTGGGATTAATCGCATTGACGATTGTAAAAAGTGAAAAACTCTCATTGTATGCGAAACTAGCCCTTGTTTTTGTCTGTTGTATGTTTGCGTATCCTGCAGATTGGAACTTCGTGGCCGTATTGTGGATCGTATTTTTTGGCATTTATCGAGGACAATTGAAAAAACAAATTATTAGCTTTGTTCTTATCGGGATATTTGCTCACATCATACCGCAAATTTTGAATATGGGCTGGCATCATGCGTATCAAATTGGCATTTTCCTGGCCATCCCATTGTTACTGTTGTACAAAGGCAGGCGTGGGAGAAAATCGAACCTTTTAAAATGGGGATTTTATGTTTTTTATCCATTACATTTAATCGTTTTATATATTATAAAATACGTAATTTACGCTTAGGGGGCGGGTATATGTCCAGATCTAAGATACTTGCACTTATTTCATTTTTACTGGTACTTGCAGCTTGTTCAAATGTTACAGGAAATGTGAAAGTTGAAGAGTCGGTAGAAGCTGTGGCGAACGTTCAAGAGACAGATTCGCTCGAAGAGTTAGAGCCAATCCCAACTCCTGAAAAATATGAAGGTGATTTGGAATTGCCGATTCATGGTGCAACAGGATATACATCTGTTGATCTAAACCTAAAAACTTCTCCAAATGTAGACTCGGAAACTATTGAAACACTTAATGCTGGAACAGCTTTTACAATTTTAGAAGAAGAAGGAAATTGGTGGTTTGTGAAAGATGCCACTTCAGAGGGATGGATTGATCATACGTATTGTTTCATTAATCTTCCCGACGTGATTCCTTCCATTGCCTATAATAGCAGCAACACCTATTCATCTAAGTTCGTTTCGTCCGGAATCGAAATCCCAGGAATAACTGGACAAACTTTGTATGAAGGTAAAGCTTTTAATGAGAGATTTGGGAAAGAAGAATTCATTGTACCGGTTTTGTATTCCATGTCAAAAAAGATATATCTTGCCCAACAAGAAGCTTTGGCGCATGGCGATACACTTGTCATATATGAAGGATATCGACCTTATTCCGTTCAAAAAGCAGTGGTAGATGCATTGACTTCTGTGGCATATGAGGATATGGCTGTAATGGCTGGTATAAATACAGCTCCTTGGAGCACAGGTTGGTTTATCGCTAAAAACATTTCGAACCATCAAATGGGCTATGCGATTGATGTAACTTTAGCCAGAGTCGAATCAAAAGAAGATATAGCCATTGGTGAATATTTAGTGACCGACATCACGGATTACACGGAATATACGATGCCAACACCTATTCACGAACTAAGCTTGGCATCCATTACATTTACAAAGCCTGTCCCATCATCATCGCCAACAGCATGGAAAAATGCAGTTTTAGCAGACACAATGAACGAATCGGCGAAAACACTCCAATCCTATTTGACAAACGCTGGACTCACACCACTCGCATCCGAATGGTGGCACTTTAACGATCTAGATGCCATGAACCAAACTAAACAAAACCCAAGCGACGGGGGTTACCTACTAACTGACATATTAAGCGAGAGCCCATAACGGGACAAAGGCCCCCGGTGGGTCAGAGGGACAGGTCCCTCGTCCCTATTCTACTATAGTGAAATTTCGCTTTAATTAACTTAGTATGAATCTGGAACTTTAATTTCAAACAAACGTTTGATTGGCACCCTAATTCAATATCAGCAGAAATATGAAATTCAATCAATCGTTTGTTTGGACGAATTTTTGATGTGTGAAAATAGGCAGTTATAATGTTGATATTGCAAACGAAATTTTATGAGAAATAAATAAGGCGCAATGAGTGGCTAAAAAAAGCACTTATTGTGCCTTTTTTTGTTTAATGGGAGTGGTACAGGGGACCTAACCCTGCGACCCAACTCATGTCCTATTACCTTTTTCCTATTTATTTGAAAATTCAACTTTTTCATTGACCTCTTAAATGTACTTCTGTATGTTGAGTTCAGGAGGATTTTTCCTAACTTATTTTATTTTTAGGAGGTTATTACCTTCTAATGGTTATGGGAGGTGTAAAGTAATTTTTTTTACTTACCAAATTAACTTACAAAATTAAGGGAGTGAAGGTTGTGAAAGTCAAAAAGTTTTTAGGTGTTTTTTTATCATTGCTATTACTGATTTCCTTATTTCCGGTTTCACCACTTGCTGAAACGAAAAGTGAGGATTTGATTGAGGTTGAGGCAGCACCATTAGACCCTTCAATTGATCCAATGGGGCTTAAGCATCCAATAAGTTATATTGATGAAGATGTTGAGGGTAAAGCAGATTTTATCATGCTTTATACATCTGAGTATGCAAAAGAGATTTTAGTGAAACAGTTCTGGGTTGCTGTTCAAGTGGATGCAAATAATAAAGTTACAGACGTTGTTAGTCAATCTGTAAATGGGGCACCACCTGTTTGGGAGGAAGAACAGTCTTTAGCAATACCAGAAGGTGGATATGTGCTTTTAGCTCATGACGATTCTTGGGCAACGAAAAACTTCCGTAAATTCTTAGCCACAAATTTTAAAGTAGGCGATACGATTAAGTTAAGGAAAAACGGAAATGAAGTTCCTATTACAGAATTTATGACTGGTGATGGATTGAAAGCAAGTATTGATTTAGAAAATGAATTAATGTATACGCTTACTAAATCGCAGGCTGATATTTCTGGCTCCATTCAAAACATTGAAAGTGATCAAAGCTATCAATTACTTGTAAATGGGCAGGAGGTAGAGCTTCAAGAAGATGGTTCCTTCCAGTATGTGTATGAACTGGCAAAAGGGACGAATTATATTGATGTAGAAATTTACAAGAATGATATTTTACATGATGTAAAGTCTTTAGTTGTTTACTATCAGGACAACCCATCTGTAGAGGAGAAGGAAGTGTTTCTCTGGGTTGAGCAAGGACCAAGCGCTCGAAGATTCCAGTCTAGTGAGGATGTACGTAATATGCTCCTCGAGGCGAAAGATGCAGGCGTAACGGCTGTTGTGTTAGATGTAAAAGGTGTTGAAGGATTCGCTTCCTATCAAAAGAATGATTTAACAAATCGTCCATATGTAAGTGAGATGACAGCAGAAGGTAGAAGTGGTTCGAACCCAGATTTAGATTTACTAGAAGAGTTTATCAAACATGGCCATGAGTTAGGATTAGAGGTTCATGCTTCTTTTAACGTGTTTGCAGAAGGCTCTATTGCTCATAATGAATTTGCCGTTTTAAATGATCATCCAGAATGGGAAGAGGAAGTCTATCGTTCTGAAGATAACGGAGCAATTTTACCTTTAAGAGAAAGTACGTATGGTAAAAGTGGTGCATTAGTTACATTTGTGAACCCATCTAACCCTGAGGTTCGTGACTATCAATTAAAAACATTTGAAGAAGTAATGAAAAACTATGATGTTGACGGCGTCTTATTAGACCGTGGAAGATATGATAATTATTTTGCTGATTTTAGCGATCTTACTAGAGCGCAATTTGAAGATTTCCTTGATAAAAAAGGAAAAACATTAACAAATTGGCCAGAAGATATCTTCTATTATGAAGGTAGTAACCGTGTAGATGGTCCACTCATTAATGAATGGTATACGTTTAGATCGGGTGTCATTAATAGTTACGTAGAAGAAACAAGAGAATTAGTTGACCAATATAATAGTAGTGAAAATCGAGATATTCAGTTGTCTGCGTATGTTGGTTCATGGTATGAATCGTATTATCTGAACGGTGTAAACTGGTCGAGTCCAACTTTTTCATATGATTCTCGCTTACAATTTCCACAAGAGAGTTTATATAGTGAAGAGTATAGACAAACAGCTTATACTGATAAATTAGACTTCCTAATGATTGGTACGTACCAAACAACATCACAGGAAATCAATAGATATATTACGTTAGGAAATATTTTAACTGATGGACAAGTACCTCTTTATGCAGGAATGGCATTGGTGAATGTACAAGATCCAGCCCTACAAAGAGAAGTCTTCCAAGCTGGTCTTCAAAATACAAGTGGACTTATGCTTTTTGACTATTCACAAGCGAACTTCCCTGTCATTAAAGCTTCTATTGCAGACGAGGAATACGTGAAAGATTATGTTTTAGGAATCAGTAATCCAATCCAACCAGAAAGTCCTTTTGTTGGCGATTTCTTTAATGTCAATCGTAATGATGATAATTTAAATGTTTACTCTGACTCGTTTGGACTTTCAACAGGAACCAATAAATGGGGAGTAGAAGCAGTAGTTGATGCAAATGGTAAAGTTGTTAAGATGGTCAATAAAAAACAAGCAATGAACTGGAACTGGGCTGCTGTAGAAGATAACAATAGTCTCATTCCTGAAGGTGGATTTGTCGTTTCAGCACTTGATCGATCCGGTGCCCGTGAAAAAAGGGTCCTTGTTGGTACTAATTTTGATATTGGGGATGAGGTTCGTTCCGCGTTATTAAAAGGATTTTTAGAGTATGAGGGGAAAACCTATCCAACTGTAGGTTTTGAATATCAAGGAAAAGTGCAAGTAGTCGGACCTGGAGAAGCAGAGGTACAAGTGAATGGTTCACCAGCAACACTTCAATCAAACGGTGAATTCACAGCACAGCTTGCACTTCAGCCAGGTGAAAATCAAATTGAAATAGTCGTTACTGTCGATGGTTTCAAAACACATCAACAAACGGTAACGGTTATTGGTGAAGAACTTACATTTGATAAAGTAATCGGATTTGTTGAAAATGCTACTTTCACGAATAAAGGTATCCAACAAGCGGTACTTGCTCAATTAGAAAGTGCACAAAAGGATTTTGCTTCAGCAGAAGAGCTTAAAGAAGCGGGCTTAGTTGAGCAAGCTGAGGAAGCAAAAGCGAGTGGTAACCAAAAACTAGAAGATCTTCAGCTATTTGTTCAAAAACATGCTGGTAAACACATACCAGAAGAAGTGGCTGAACAACTAGTATCATATTTAAAAAATTTATAATGGGACGGAGGGACAGGTCCCTTTTCCGTGTAAAAGTATGTGGGACGGGGGACCTGTCCCCGTGACCCACAACTGAATTCGTGAGTCGGAAGAGCCCGAGTCCCACCAACTGAAATTGTGAGCGGGAAGAACCCGTTTCCCACAGCTGAAATTGTGAGCCGCAACTCAACCGGTGACACAAAAAAAGGCTGCCATGTTGATTATGGCAGCCTTTCTATCTTTTAGTTTTCTGGAACAAAGTAAATCACAGATGGACCTGATGCGCCGCCTGGAAGACTTGTAACAAAATCATATTGATTCCCGTTGGCTCCAATGTTTTCAGACGCAAACTTCCATGCATTTACATAGCTTAGGAAGCCGGTCGTGTTAAGGTGACCGTTCCATTGCATCACAAAATGGCCAAATCCACCTGATGGATTATCATAGATTGAGAGTTGCAGTGGACGATGTAAACTGTTTTCCACTTTAACGTCTAAATCATATAACACACCATAATTCCCATTGTTAATTACCGGCTTGTTTCCATCCACAACACTAATACCTTCTTCATATTCTCCCGGTAACTTATCGCTCCATTGACCATAGGCAGCAGATGAGAGGCGAATATAGGCATTTCCTAAAGCAGTATCATACGTAAGTGTACCTTCACGATCAAAGTGTGGAAAACTTCCGCGAACATGTGAGTCTGGCGGTAAGATATCAACAGAAAGTGGGTCAGCTGGTCGTTCTACGTAATTAAGAATCGTTGCAGTGACAGTGGCTGGCTGATTCCCATGTTTTGTATAAACATCATATTGGGCAATCCCACTAACCGTTTCTCCGTCGGGTGCACTTGTTTCCAAGAAATAGCTCTCACCAGGCTGTAGGGTCTGAATGTATTTTTTTTCAGCCTTTTCTTCTAGGAATTGTACTAACGCTTCCTTCCCAGCAACGTCTGGATAAATACTAGCTGTAGCGCCAACTCCTTTAGAGAACAACATTACTGGTTCCGCCGAGGTATTGGTTAGGGCAACGCTGACGATTCGAGTCTCTCCACTTGTATTCTGATGATGCCAAAATACACGAAATTCTCCTGTAGCGGAGTCGCGATAAAACGCACCACTGTCAGAGTATGTTTCTGGAGAATCACTCAGTATCAGTTTTCCTCCTGTTTGTTTTAATTCAGGCTTTTCTAGATGAACAGCGGGTTGAAGTGTTTCGATTGGTACATAATTTTCATTGGCGAATGTCTGATTTGGCAAAAGAAATGCCAATAAAACAGTACCTAAGACTAAAGCAGACTTCATTTTCATTTTGTTTTCCTCCTCTCCATTTTATTGAAATCCCAATGACAGTTGTTCAATCATTTAGAGGTTGGGATGGGAATTCAATATTAATTTACTTTCGATATTTGATGGATTATTCCTCCATTTTTTATATAAATGAGGAAAAAGTCCCCATTTTTAACAGATGAGTGATGAACAAGTTAACGTCTACATGTAAATAAATGGTGGGACAAGGGACCTGTCCCCTTGACCCAGCGGGGAGAATTTTGTATTCTTGAGTTGGAGGATATATTCTCTTTTGTGTAAAATGGAGGAATATTCCTTCAAACTATTTTAGCAGTAAAAAAGGAGATTTTTATAATGCCAAAGACAGAGAACGTAAACCCTCTTTTAATTATTACATCTGTATATAACTCGCTTACGAAAACAGAGCAAAAGGTAGCGGATTATATAATGGAACACCACAAGGAAGCAGTCTATTCGTCTGTTACCGATTTAGCGGAAGTGGTAGGGGTTGGAGAAACTACTGTTTTGCGCTTTTGTAGAAAACTAGGATATCGTGGCTTTCAAGAGTTTAAATTGGCTGTCGCACAAAACCTAATGGAAGTTGATGAACAAGTATATGGAAAGATTGAGGAAAATGACTCCCTTGATGTGATTGCGAAAAAGATAGCGAATCAAAATGTAAGTGCTTTAAATGATACAGTCGCCCTACTCCAAGATCCTACTATACAGACAGCGGTCGAAAAGATTAATAGCGCCAAGAAAATCTATTTTTTCGGGGTTGGTTCTTCAGGATTCACGGCATTAGACGGCAAACATCGATTTATGAGGCTGGGCTATGATACAGAACATGTTTCTGATTCACATATCATGTCAATGACTGCTTCGTTATTAGGCAAAGAAGATTTAATTATTGCCTTGTCTTCATCAGGAAGCACAAAGGACGTCGTTGATGCAATTGAAATTGCGAAAGAAAATAATGCGTTTATCATCTGTATTACAAACCAGGCGAGGTCACCGATTACAAAATATGCGGATTTAATTCTGTTGGCTGCAAATAAGGAATCCCCATTTGAAGGTGGTATTTTCTCTTCAAAGATTGCTCAGCTTTTACTATTAGATGTTCTAGCAACAAATGCAGCTCTTAAGAATAAAGAACAAACATTTAGAGCGATAAAAAATACAGCGGAATCAGTTCTTGATAAATTGTACTAGAGTGGATGTTCAAAACGGCTGGCGAAAATGTCATAGCGCTGGAGGAACTTCGACTAAAAGCTGACACATCCAGTGGAAGTTCGTTGGCTTGGTTTTTTAGTTCCTTGGAAAAGTAACCACTTTTCCGGCGTGCGAAACGGATTCAAGGAAGGAACATTCTTTGTGCTTACGTATTCACAATATACGTTGCGCTGTTCAAATCTGCACCGCCTCGAACTATTAACGCGCAGGATGGGCTAGTGTAGACAGTTGCACAGGACGTAGCGTTGTTGACGACGGGTCCTTTTCATCCTCCTTTTTGAACAAGAATCTAATCGAATAGAGAAAGGTGAAAATCATGGTTACTTCAAATAATAAGCTATTTGAGGTTCTCGAATATATAGTAGATCTGGTTCTATTAAACTTTCTATTTATTATATGTTCACTTCCTCTCGTAACTGCATACCCTGCCTTTGTTGCATTGGTGGGGGCGATTAAATATACATCAGAAGACGAACCGCTACCTGCATGGAAAATGTTTTTTAAGCTATTTATTCAGTATTTAATAAAAGGGATGAAAGTCTGGATGACTCTTCTTTTTATTTCGGTCGTCATCATAGGAGACATTTTCGCCTCCTTTTATTTACCAAATGAGTTACAGAATTTTCTTCTTCCTTTTAATATCATTATGATTCTTTTATTTTTCGGGATATTTAGCTATCTTACAAAACTATTTATATTGGGTGAGCATCGTTTAAAACCTTTAGTATTTCGGAGTTTTGTTCTATTTTTTAGAAAACCATTAAAGCCTTTACTCATCATCATAATCAATACAATGATTGTGATTTTATCAATCTATTTAGGATACGTTCCTTTTTTAATCTCTTTCAGTCTTCTTGCCTTTACCTACTATTTTGTCATGATGGCAAGAGATTATGAGACGGAGAATAGTTAGATTAAAATAAAAAATGGAGATTTTTTTATTTTTTTATAAAAAAGGTGGATTTAATCTCCAAAAGGTGATACATTTCTAATAGATAGAAAATTCTCTATTGAAAGCGTTTAATCAAAAAGGGTTTTGAAGTCTAGTAGGGGGTACACAAAGAGAGTTGCTATTAGAGATCAAAATTCAAAAAATTCCAAATGAGGTGGGGAAAAAATGAGTAGATTCAAAAAAGTACTATCCGTAGCAATGGTGTTTTTACTTGTTTTAGGTGTCTTAGCTGCATGTAGTTCTGAAGATTCAGGAACAAAAGATTCAGGCTCAGATAAAGCAAAAGGCGGGGACGAAGAGACAACAGTTGAATTTTGGACCATTTCGCTTCAACCAACATTTAATGATTACTTCAATGATCTTATTGCGAAATATGAAGAAGAAAATCCAAACGTAAAAATCGATTGGAAGGACTTCCCTTATGATGCAGTACAAAACAAATTATTAACAAGTATTGCAAGTAAGCAAGCTCCAGATGTAGTTAACTTAAATACAGTTATGGCTCATCAAATGGCGTCAAAAGGTGCGTTAGTAGACTTCAATCAGGCATTAACAGATGAGCAAAAGGGTATATATTTTGAAGGAATCTATGATTCTACTGTACAAGGTGATGGTGCATATGCCCTTCCATGGTATACAGGTATTCCGGTTCTTTATATCAATAAATCATTAGCAGAAAAAGCAGGTATCGATTTAAATAATCCGCCACAAACAAAAGAAGATCTAGCAGCATGGGGTAAACAAATTGCTGACAAAACAGATTCTTTTGGATACGTATTCACAATGGAAACTCGCTCTATCCTTGAAGAAGGTTTCAAAATTGTAGAAGGCGATAAAGCAATCTTCAATAACGACGAAGTAAAAGAATATATCCAAGGCAATATCGATTTAATCGAAGCAGGGGTTATTCCAAAGGATATTCCGAACTTTAGTAAGCAGGTTGAGCTGTTTGGTAGTGAACAAGTAGGGATGATCATCTCAAGTTCTTCATTTATTAACCAATTAAAAACAGCTTCACCAGATGTATATGAAAATACAATCGCGGTTCCAGCACCAGTAGGAAAAGCGGGCATTCGTTTTACAAACACAATGAACCTAGTTGTTCCTAAAGAATCTAAGAATGTAGATGCTGCAACAGCATTTGCACATTATGTAACAAATGATGCGAATCAATTAGCATTCTCGAAAGTAGCAAACACACTTCCATCTACTAAAGAAGCTGCGAAGGATGAGCACTTCTATAAAAATGATGGAACTTTAGAAGGACAAGCTTTAACAGCATCTGTTGAAAGTTTAGACAAAGCAACAGATTTCTACCTTGGTGTTGAAAACGCAGGCGATGTAGATAGTGCAATCAATAAACATCTACAAAATATCTACATCAATGATGAAGACCTTGATGCAGAGCTTGAAGCAGCTGAAAAAGAAGTTAATGATATTTTAGCTCGTTAATATATGAAAATTGAATGGGCAGATGAACATCTGCCCATTTACTTTTATCCAGCAAAAGCTGAATAAGAGGTAAGCCTTTTGCGTTGCCGCAGATTTTATCATGGAACTTTTTATAAAGTAAGATCCAAAGACTAAGGCTTCATACCCCCACTTCCTGTGGAAACGTCTTTGTGACCCACATCATGTGGACTTACTAATCTGCGCAATACGAAAAGGTTTTAGAAGATTAGGAGGGAATAACCTATGGGAAAGAAAAGAGCCCACAGTTATAGCAGATTCAACGAGGTACAAACTGCATGGCTTTTTATGGCGCCAGGGTTGATATTGCTTGCTCTATTCACCTTTTGGCCGATCATTTTCAGTCTTCCTTTGGCATTTACGAACTATTCGGTTATAGGAGAAACATCGTTCGTAGGACTGGACAACTTTAAACGTGCATTTTCTGACGTTGATTTTATTGCTTCGCTTAAAAACTCTCTACTCTATATGATTATTGTGCCTTTTATCCAAATTATCTCCATCTTGATGGCAATTCTAGTAAATCGAAAAATGGTAGGTATTAAGTTTTTTAGAACGGCTTATTATATTCCAGTTGTTACATCAATGGTTGCTGTTGCCATTATTTGGGGTTGGTTGATGAGTTCAAATGGGGTTCTCAACTATCTCTTAATGTCAATTGGAATATTAGATGAAAAAGTGAATTGGTTATCGGATAAAGATACCGCTCTATGGGCCCTCATGTTTATCACATTATGGAAGGGCTTGGGTTACTATATGATGATTTATCTTGCTGGCCTACAAGCAGTCCCAACCGATTGTATTGAGGCAGCAAGAATCGATGGTGCTAGTAACTGGCAAATCATTAGTAAAATCACGATTCCGTTATTAAAGCCATATGTATTCTTATGTACGTTAGTCTCCTTAATGGCAGCGATTCGAGTGTTTGATGAGGTATTCGTATTAACGTCTGGTGGACCTGGTAATGCAACTTTAACAAGTAGTGTCTATATCTACCAGCAGGGATTCGAACAATTTGAGTTTGGCTATTCATCTGCACTAGGATTAGTCGTAAGTTTCATTATCATGTTCTTCAGTATTTTCGTCTTCCTGTTTAACAAGAGGGGTGGTGTAAATCCATATTAATATGGATGAACCTATGAAAAATACGAATCTATTTAAAAAAATTGTCAGTAAAACAATCGTTTATGTGTTGTTAATCTTATTTGCCATCTTCATGATGGGGCCATTTCTTTGGCTAATCAGTGTGTCACTCATGCCTGGTAAGAATATTTTCGCGTTTCCACCTGCGATACTGCCAACTTTTATTGACTTCAAAAACTATATAGAAGTTTGGGAGTATATGGATTTTCTTAAATATATTTGGAACACCGTGATCATCACCTTCTTAGGTGTCACATTAAGTATTATATTTAGTGCTTTAACAGCATATCCGTTAGCTATTTTCAATTTTAAAGGAAGAAATGTCATTTTCATGTTACTCGTATCGACAATGATTATTCCTGCAGCTGCAGGACTTGTTGTTAACTATTTAACGATTAATAATTTGGGGTTAATTAATACATTTACCGGGGTAGTCCTTCCAACACTGGTCTCTGTATTTAACGTCTTCCTCTTTAGACAAGCATTCATGGGGATTCCAGGCGATATCAGGGATTCAGGAAAAATGGACGGCGCTTCCGAATTCCGGATTTGGGTTCAATTAATGATGCCAATGATCAAACCAGCAGTCGCAGTTGTGGGCTTGTTTGAATTTATGGCGAACTGGAATAGTTTCCTTTGGCCGATCATTGTCCTAGATACAGAAAAATACCCATTAGCTTCAGCATTAAGCTTTTTAAATGGTCAGTTCTCCTATAACTTTGGGTGGATTGCTGCAGGTACAGTAATCTCAGTAATACCCATCATATTCGTGTTTTTATTCACTCAGAAATATTATATGGAAGGACTTGCAGGAGCGGTTAAAGGATAAACCACCTGAAATAAAAAGTGCTAAGAAAAAGGGAGATATCAAATGTATAAAATTGCTTACATCCCACTAGACGAACGCCCATGTAACTATGACTTCCCAAGCCTTCTGTGGGACAGGGGGACAGGTCCCTCGTCCCACGGTGAAGTGAATCTCGTACGACCAGATTTGAGTCTGATGGGAGATAAAAAAACACCTGGAAATACGGAAAAGATTTGGGAATGGCTGTTCGAGGAAGCGGTGGATGCAGACGGTCTCATTCTATCAATCGATACATTGTTATATGGCGGAATCATTCCGTCTAGATTGCACCATTTAACATTGGATGAGTGCAGAGATGTGTTAGCGAGGCTTTCACAAATTAAGGAAGTTAATCCAGAAGTAAAAATATACGCATTCAACTTAATCATGAGATGTCCGAAATATTCAAGCAGTGATGAAGAACCGGACTATTACGAGGATTGGGGAAGTGAAATCTTCCAATATGGCAGATTGCATCACTTACTTTCTGCCAATCTTGCATCTGAAGAAGATGAAAAACAGTACGAAGAACTTAAGCAACAGCTTCCAAAAGAGGTTGTAGATGACTATCTTTCTCGCAGAAAAGTCAATGTTGAAGTAAACAAGCTTGCCCTTGAATATGTGAATAATGGAACGATTGATTTTATGATCATTCCACAAGATGATTCTGCACCTTACGGTTGGACGGCGATTGACCAGCAGGAGGTAAGGGGAGCGATTGCTACTCATCATCTCGAGTTAGATGTATACATGTATCCAGGTGCAGATGAAGTAGGTTGTACGATGCTAGCGAGAATGCTCAACAACTTTAAAGGGAAAAGACCATTGGTCTATCCAGTCTTCTCAAGTATGCAAGGCCCCTCTGTCACACCTTTGTATGAGGATCGCCCATTAATGGAGACTCTCAAATATCAAATTTTAGCAGCGGGTGGACTGATGACTTCAAGTCTTGCTGAAGCTGATCTTGCTCTATTTTTAAATTCACCCGTAGAGCCTATGATGGAGGCTGCCTATCAAGATAGTCTAAGTACAAAATATCAGGTGAATCGTAACTTAATTGATTTTGTGGAGCAGCTCGAATTTACAGTAAAGGAAAGAAACATACCGTGCGTGGTGGCTGATGTTGCATTTGCTAATGGTTCAGATTTAGGCCTTCTCAAGCTATTAAAAAGGAAGAATCTTCTTTTTAAATTAGCGGGGTATGCAGGCTGGAATACGAGCTCGAATACACTGGGAACATGCATTGCACAAGGGATGTTCTATCATGTTTATGGAAATACACAAACTCATAAGGATTTTCTAGCACTACGCTATGTCGAAGATGCGGGATATTGTAGCACAGTCAGAAAAAATGTTACAAATAACATCCTGCCAGAGTTAGGATATGACTATTTCCTTGTTGACGGAAAACGTGGAAAGGTTTCTGAAATTGTGCAGGAACAATTAACTGCGTTTATAAAAGAGAATCTTATCGACGAAGAAAATGAACTACGAATTACAGATTGCTACATGCCATGGAGCCGAATGTTTGAAGTTGGCTTAAAAGTTGAACATATCCGGGTCAGAGGGACAGGTTCCTCGTCCCTGTAAAAAAATGGTGGGACAAGGGACCTGTCCCTGTGTCCCAAAAAGGAGTTGCTGCTAGTGATGGATCGCAGAATTTCAGATGTTGTTGTGATTGGTGGAGGTTTAGGAGGGTGTATGGCTTCCTTGGCTGTTGCCAAAATGGGGTTAAAGGTCATTATGACGGAAGAAACAGATTGGCTAGGCGGACAGCTTACGAGTCAGGCGGTACCTCCGGATGAACATAAATGGATTGAAAGATATGGTTGTACAGCCACTTTTAGTGAATTTAGAGATCGTGTGCGCCAATATTATCGCGATAACTATCCGCTTACGAAGGAAGCATTGGAGAATGACATTTTGAACCCTGGAAATGGTTGGGTAAGCCGGTTAGCTCATGAACCAAAGGTTTCATTAAAGGTGATTGAGGATATGCTTGCCCCATACATTAACAGTGGGAAAATAACAGTCCTTTACAACTATAAGCCTTTAGAAGCAAAAACTGAAGAGGATGTTGTAAAATCTGTCACCGTTACTCACATTAGCGAGCCTAAAAAGATCGAGTTGATTGGTCAATATTTCTTAGATGCTACCGAATGTGGAGATGTTTTACCAATTGCCGGTGTCGAATATGTAACTGGAGCAGAATCAATGAAAGAAACTGGTGAACCGCATGCTTTAGAAGAGGCGAATCCAATCGATATGCAATCCTTTACCTATGTGTTCGCAGTGGACTATGTAGAGGGTGGAAATTTTGTAATCGATAAGCCAGAACAGTATGACTTTTGGCGTGAATATATGCCGAGTTTCTCTCATTTGCCTCTCTTTAGCTGGTATGCAACAGATGCGGATGATACATCGAAGCTTAAGCAGTTTACACTTTTTCCAAATGATGAAGATATTCCTTCCTTATTTACATATCGAAGAATACTAGATACAGAGAATTTGGAAGGGAATTTATATGAAGGTGACATTTCCCTTATCAATTGGGCGCAAAATGATTATTTTTTAGGTCCAATTTATGAAGTACCTGAAGAGGAAATTGAAAAAAACCTATTTAATGCAAAACAACAAAGCTTGTCTCTTTTATATTGGCTGCAAACAGAAGCACCTAGACTTGATGGAGGGAAAGGATTCCCTGGATTAAGACTTCGCAAAGATGTATTGGATACAGAGGATGGCCTAGCGAAATATCCTTACATTCGTGAATCAAGAAGAATAAAAGCTGTTTACACCATTACAGAACATGACGTTAGTAAAGAAATAAGAGGAGACCAAGGGATTTGTGAGTATTACGATAGCGTTGGTGTTGGTAGCTATCATCTAGATTTACATCACACAACGGTATCAAACCGAAGCTTTTATATCCCGAATTTCCCATATGAAATACCGCTTGGCGCTCTATTGCCAGTGCGTGTAAAGAATCTGATTCCTGCTTGTAAAAACATAGGGACTACCCAAATTACGAATGGTTGCTACAGGCTTCATCCAACAGAATGGAATATTGGAGAATCAGCAGGTTACTTAGTGGCGTATTCACTCTTAAACAATGTGACTCCGCATCAGGTGAGAGAACAGCAGGAGTACTTAGATGACTATCAAAATCTATTAGTAAATCATGGCGTTCAGCTACACTGGCCAGATGATATTGACTTATAAGGGGGAGAAGACCAAATGGAACAACCAAATATATTATGGGTTGACTTTTTAGCAAATGGTTCTCGATTATTAGACCCGGAAAAAATGAAAGAGTTAATCAAACATGCCGTTAGATGCGAGATTACACATCTTGTAGTGGATGCAAAAATTCCATATGGATTTACAACGTACCCAAGTGAGTTTGCCTATCATGTAAGTGAATTGAAGGATGAGCAATATCACGAATGGAAAGGCCGAGACTTTCTTCAAGAAATGATTCATTATGCAAAAGGATCTGGGATGAAAGTAATCGCAAATGTCGATGTATTTGCAGAAGGAAATGGAATCGATAAAGAAGGAATGGTCTATGCCAAGCCTGAGTGGCAGGTAGTTCACTATGACCAAGCCCTTTCAAATATGCCAACAGCTGCGGAAAACCACAATGATCCTACGGTTTTTGTGAATCCGATTCATCCAGAAGTAGAGGCCTATGAACTAAATATCGTTCAAGAGATTGTAAGCAAGTATGAAATAGATGGCGTTGTTTTGGACAGATGCCGCTATCCGAATATATATGGAGATTTTAGTAGCTTGAGTCGTTCAAAGTTTGAAGCTTATATCGGTCAAGAAGTTATCAACTGGCCGCAGGATATTATGACTGTTGAGGATAAGAAACCTGTTTTTGGTCGTCTTTTTCCGAAATGGGCGGAGTTCCGTGCGAAGAATATTAAAAACTTTGTTCAAAAAGCAAAAAATGTGGTTAAAACAAGGAATTCAGATTTGATTTTCACAATCTATGTGGGATCGTGGTATCCATTATATTATAACGAAGGCGTTAACTGGGGGAGTGAGACATATCACCCTACGTTGGATTGGACTTCAGATACGCACAACACGTCTGGATATGCAGAGGAATTCGATTTTATCATGACAGGCTGCTATTACCCGGAGGTAACAATTGAGGAAGCGTTAGCAAACGAAAGACCTGCAACTTGGTATAGTGTTGAGGGCGCGATAGAGATGAGTCAGGAAGCAATTAATGGACAAATTCCAGTGATTGCGAGCTTATATTTAAAAGATTATGCCGACAATGTTGAACAATTTAAAAAGGCTGTGCAGCTTTGTAAGGAAAAATCAAATGGAGTTATGCTGTTTGACACAGTGTATTTAGAGGATTATCAATGGTGGGATGAGCTAGAAAAATCCATTAGTAAGTAATTGGAGTGGATGACATGGAAAACAAACAAGGGTTTTTTGACAAAATATATAGAAGGTTAGTTGTATCTTGCCAAGCATTACCGGATGAGCCTCTTCATAGCCCCTATATTATGAGTAAAATGGCTGTAGCTGCAACTCAGGCAGGTGCAAGTGGTATTAGGGCTAACAGTGTTGAAGATATCCATGAGATAAAGAAGGTAACCAACCTGCCAATCATTGGAATCATTAAACAGGATTACGATAACTCGGAGGTTTTTATCACCCCAACATTGAAAGAAATAGAGCTTCTTGTAAATGAAGGTGTCGATATGATTGCGCTAGATGCGACAAGCCGAGTACGACCAGATGGCCATACAATTACTGAGATTTTTCCAGAAATCAGACGAACATATCCTGATCAACTCTTTATGGCGGACTGCTCAACTTTAGAAGAGGGCATTCAAGCAGAAAAAATAGGATTTGATGCGGTTGGGACCACATTGTCAGGCTATACCGAATACACGAAGGATGTAAAACTGCCCAATATTAAGTTGATAAAAGAATTTGTGGAACATTTGAGTGTACCAATCATTGCTGAGGGTGGAATTTCATCGCCCGAGGAACTAAAGGAAGTCATGGCAACAGGAGTCCATTCAGCAGTAGTTGGATCCGCAATCACACGTCCACAAGAAATAACAAAACGATTTCTAAATGCTTTACAGGATTAGGGACAAGGGGACAGGTCCCTTGTCCCTGTAAAAATATGGTGGGACGAGGCACCTGTCCCTGTGACCCAGTGAGGTGAGAGAGAGATGAAAATATTTGCTGCGGATATTGGTGGGACATCGATCAAAATCTGTGTGACTGATGAGAGCGGCACGGTTCAGATTTTTGATGAGGTTGAAACGGAGAGTAAAAAAGGTGGTCCACATATTATTCAAAAATTGGGAGATATCATCGCTACTTACCCAGATATAGACGCAATCAGCATTAGTACAGCTGGTCAGGTAAATAGTGAAGAAGGGTATATTATCTACGCAAATGACAATCTACCAAACTATACTGGTACCCGGATAAAGGATTTACTAGAATCGAGGTTTAACGTACCTGTAAAGGTAGAAAACGATGTGAATTCAGCAGCTCTTGGTGAAAAATATTACGGGGTTGGCAAGGAATATCGTGATTTTCTATTTTTAACTTTTGGAACAGGTATTGGTGGAGCGATTGTAATCGATTCAAAGTTGTATCGCGGTTTTACGGGTAGTGCTGGAGAATTTGGCCATATGAATCTATATCCAAATGGAATCCAGTGCGGTTGTGGTAAGTTGGGGTGTTATGAACAATATGGCTCTACAACAGCCCTTATCAGGGAAGCGAAAAAGACAAATCCTGACTGTACGAACGGTAGACAGCTATTTGAAATGATTCAGCAAGGTGATGAACAGTTATATGAAGTTTTTGATAAATGGACGAATGAAGTGGCGCTTGGTCTTGCCAGTTTAATACATATCTTTAACCCTCCTTGTGTCATTTTGGGTGGAGGCATCATGGAACAGGACTTAGCTGTCAAGCTTGTATCGGAAAAGGTTCAAAAACACATTATGGACAGTTATTCAGATGTGATTATTTTGAGATCCAAAAATGGCAATAAATCCGGGCTTTACGGCGCGATATCGCTGCACAAAATTTAGCTAAAGGGGCTAAATACAATGAATAAATCCAATCGAACATTTTATAGTTCTCATTTAAACAAAACACTAGATTACATGGTCCTAACGTTAAGTGAAAATATTGAGGATGCTTATCTATTATACGTCCAGGATGGCCGTGATTATATAGAACTAGGTGGATTGGAGGACGCGATTCAGGATTTAGTATCTGCGAATCCCGAGTTGGCCAACCACCTTGTGCTCGTGCTGATTCACCCTGGGGATTCGATTGAAAGATGGGAATCATTTAGTCGAACAGGCGCCTTCTTTCATCAATACCTGCGTTTTATGAACGATGAGTTCATTCCTGAGTTTGAAAGAAACCTAGGGGTTAGCGTTTCTAGAAGAGGCCTCTTGGGGGACTCGTTGGCAGGGAATATAAGTATAAATATCGCATTAGAGAAGCCGGAAAGTTGGACGCATTTATTGCTTCAGTCTCCGGCTATTTCTGATGGGGATATTGAGCGGGTGGAAGAAGTGGACTTTGCAGGATGGAATGTGCTTCAAACCGTTGGGACTTATGAAGATGAATTTGTATCCTCAATTTCAGATCAAAAATTACTTATCTTAACTAGAAACCGAGAGTTATATAGAAGCTTTACAACGAAAAATATAAACGTGCAATACATCGAAACAGAAGATGAGCATCTGTGGAAAGTGTGGGAGCGGGATCTACCCCGTGCGCTTGACTTTTTCTGTTGGGACTGGTCCACTGCCCCTGTGAAGGAGGTTTGACATGAAGATACGTTTTACAGGTGATTTAGCCGAGGTACTAGATGGAGTTCGAATTCTTAGTGATGATTTGGGATTAGAAATGGCGGAGGATGGATACCCGATTGAAGTGGTAAATCGCCAAGGTCCGTTGGTCGTGACGAACAAACAGATCATCTTTGATAAGAAGATTCACTTTTTCAGAGGGTTAGGGTTATGGCTACAGCATATGGAAAAAAGCAATGAGTTCCATCTAACAGAAGAGCCTCAATTTGAAACAAGTGGGGCGATGATTGATGTTTCCAGGAATGCTGTTTTAACGGTAGACGGCATAAAAATGTTGTTGCGTAAAATGGCCGTAATGGGCTTAAACATGGCGATGGTTTATACAGAGGATACGTATGAGGTTCCAGATGTCCCGTATTTCGGATACATGCGTGGAAAGTATTCCGAACAGGAAATTCGGGATTGTGATGACTATGCGTTTCAATTAGGGATCGAAATGATACCGTGTATCCAAACATTGGCACATTTAAAGGAAGCGCTGAAGTGGGGCTATGCGAATGAAATTAAGGATACAGATGATATACTGCTCGTCGGTGAGCCGAAAACCTATGAATTTTTGAAACATTTGATTGAGGCTGCTGTTAGACCGTATCGGACAAAAAGGATTCATATCGGCATGGATGAAGCCTTGCAGTTAGGTCGCGGTAAATATATGGAGAAAAATGGGTATGATGACCGTTTTGAAATTATGAACAAGCACCTTCAGGAAGTTGTATCAATTACCGAGGAATTCGGCTTGGAACCAATGATTTGGAGTGACATGTATTTTCGTTTAGCTTCTAAAAACGGGAATTATTATGACTTTGATGAAACAATATTGGAACAGGTTAAACAATCTATTCCTAACGTCCAAATGGTGTATTGGGATTATTATCATGCCGATGAGGAATTTTATGAGGGAATGTTAAATACTCATAAACAAATTGTGCCCAATCCACTTTTTGCAGGAGGAATATGGACTTGGAATGGAATCTCTCCGAACTATGCGAGGGCCTTTCGAAATTCGGAAGCTGCTTTAAATGCCTGTAGAAAAACGGGAATTAAAGAAGTCTTTGCGACAATGTGGGGTGACAATGGAGCTGAAACTCCAATTCAAACTGCGCTTCCAGGACTGCAATTGTTTGCTGAGCACACCTATCATCAAGAAGTAAGCAGTGAGCATTTGGAAGAGCGTTTTTATTACTGCACAGGTTATCAGTTAAATGATTTCTTTTTGTTAAATCAATTGGACGAGGTCCCTGGAGTCATGAAAGATAATTTATATTCCTCAAACCCGTCTAAATTTTTGCTTTGGCAAGATGTCCTAATGGGACTGTTTGATGAAAACATTAAAGGATTGCCGCTTGCTAATCATTACAAAGGTTTAGTGGAAAAGCTTAAGGCGGCTAAGGAACGTAATCTAGGCGCTGAAAAATTGTTTTGCTTTTATGAGCAGCTAGCAAGAGTATTAAGCGAAAAGGCGGAACTGGGAAATCAGCTAAAGCTTGCCTATGATAAAGGGGATAAAGCAGGGGTTAAGATGTGTCTTGAAAAGGTAGAGGTACTTAGAGTTGAGATTGATGCTTTACGAAAGTCACACAGAGATGTATGGTTTACCGTCAATAAACCGTTCGGATGGGAAGTTCTAGACTTGCGTTACGGCGGCTTACTATCACGGTTGGAAACAGCACAATATCGATTAAATCAATGGCTGAACGGTCATATTACAACACTAGCCGAATTAGAAGAAGTGCGACTACGATACGACGGTCCAGAACAATTCCCCGAAAACGTAACTCTAGGTAGAGGCGAAACATACAACCGAATCGCCACAGCAAGCGCGACATAATGGTGGGACAGAGGGACATGTCCCTTGTCCCTGTAAAAAAATGGTGGGACGAGGGACCTGTCCCCTTGACCCAGATGGGGGGATGAAGTGTGCAAGAGGAGATGCAGTGGTACAATCCGAAGGAGGAGCCTTTTCGTATAAGTGGCTTTGCATGGTTTAACGTAGAAGAACGATATCGGCGACTACCTGTCAATTCAGATTTTCAAATTCCGCCACGTGTGGATGAGTTAGCGGATCATACGTCTGGTGGACAAATTAGTTTTCGCACGAATGCTACCAAGCTTGAAATAAAAGTAAAGCTAACGGATGCAGCTTACATGGGGCATATGACGGCTTCTGGTCAGTGTGGCTTTGATGTCTACGTGGGAGAGCCTGGGCAACAACAGTACTATAAAACGGCCATTCCATCACTTCTTGATCGATCTTATGAGAAAACAGTTTGGGATTTTACCAACAGTAATCAACACTCGATCGAGCATTCCAGAGAAGTAACGTTGTATTTTCCTTTGTATCAGGGGGTAGAAGAGGTTTTAATCGGAATTAATCCAAGCGCAATTATTGAACCACCTACTCCGTATTCTTCAGATAAACGAGTGATTTTCTATGGTACATCCATTACACAGGGGGCATGTGCAAGTAGGCCAGGTATGTCGTACACAAATATCCTTAACCGAAGATTTAATTTTGAATTTATTAATCTAGGATTCTCCGGAAGCGGGAGAGGGGAACAAGGGGTGGCCTTAACCATCAGAGAAATCGAACGTCCAGCCTGCCTTGTCCTTGACTATGAGGCAAATGTGTCGTACAAGGAATACAAAGAGACACTACTTCCTTTTATCGAGACCTATCGGGAGTATCATTCGGATGTTCCTATTCTCATCGTGTCAAGAATTCCATTTGTACATGATAAAGAAATAGGAGAATATGAAGATTATCAAAACCGTAGACAGTACTCCAAATCAACCATGGAAAAGTTAAAGCAACAGGGAGATACGAAAATTTCATTTATAGATGGATCAACATTGTTAGGCGAATATTGGCATGAATGCACAGTCGATCGGATCCATCCGAATGACTTAGGATTCATGGAAATGGCGAATCGTATGGAGAGTGCGTTTGCGTTTTTAAAGACCCAAAAAGGTGATTAGTGGGTCCTAGTCGATGCTCAGGAAACGATTATAAGTATTTGGGAGGGTTATTTTGTTATATTTTGAACAACAAATCAAAGAATATAAATCATATAAACCACCTTTAACAAAGACGGACGATTTCCACCCATTTTGGGAAGATACGTTAAAGGAGTCCGAGCAACTCCCTTTACAAAGCCATCTAGTAAGAGAAGAATATCCAATTAAGCAGATTGACGCCTATAAGGTTAGCTACCAAGGATTTGGTGGAACATCGATAAGAGGGCATTATATTTTACCGAAAGAGGCAAAGGGAAGTCTGCCTTGTATCATTTTGTACCACGGTTATGGCATGGATAAAGGGTCTATTTCAGATTATATGAAATGGGTTATACAAGGATATGCCGTTCTAGCGATTGATAATCGTGGGCATGGTGAAAGTAGCGACGACTCAGGCTATATAACGGGTACAAATGGAACGTGGGTGTTACATGGTATTTTAAACAAAGCCGAGTATTATTATCGAAAAGTATTCATCGATAGTAAACGCGCCATTGATTTTCTATTTTCAAGACCTGAAATCGATGAAAGTCGGATCTGCATTTATGGTGGCAGCATGGGTGGAGGTATCGCGCTAGCCGTGGCTGCCCTAGATAGTCGACCCAAATTAGTTATAGCTGATGTACCGAATATGTGTCATATTGAACTAGCAATTCAGCTGAAGCTAGAAGGATCGTTAGTTAGCCTCGAAAATTATTTAGCAAAGTATCCTGAAAAAACACATCGGGTTTTCCATAACCTTACTTACTTCGATAATCTGAATTTTGCCTCCATGATAAAAAGTAAGACGAGAGTAACGATTGCGCTGAAAGATCCGGTTTGTCCACCTCAATCGATTTTTGGCGTATATAATCATATTGAAGCAGAGAAGAGTTATGTCGTTTACCCGTTTACTGGACATAACGTTGGGAGCATTAGCTCACATCTTGATGATACGCTTAAGTATGTGAATGAGAATTTATAAAAGTAAGAAGTTCACGAAAACTTTATGAAAAAAAACAAGGCACAACGAGTGGCTAAACCCACTCATTGTGCCAGTTTGAATTGATTAGGATTTGTTGTGCAGCGAATCTGTCCCCATGTCTCCAGTTGCAGGGACAAGGGACCTGTCCCTGCGTCCCACTATTTTTTCGTAGTGTACGAGTCTTGTTTCGAATAGTTTCAATGGGTCGTAGTAGACTTCTGGGTTTGCTTTCATTTTTGCCAAGGTTTCTTTGTCTTGTTCGATACGACTGTTCGTTTGGTCAATCGCTTGTGATAGTCCATCTAAAGGTTCCTTGTAGAATAAGCTGACATCCTGTGGCAATGACCGCTTGAAAAAGTCGAATTGCTGCCAGAATTTACGTTGGATGGATTCCACAACTTCGGCATAGGACGCATTTTCTACATACTTTTTATATTGATTCAGCATGTAAGATTGTTGCTTTTGTGGTAGCAAGCCTAATACTTTGCCTGCGCCTTTCAGCAATACTTGCGCTGGATTGTGGCGAAGCATGATGTTTTCCTTATCAATTTGGATTTGATACGTCATGCGACCAATGTCTCGGTGCCAGTCTTCAACGACTTTAAAGTCGCATTCCAACTTGAGCTCTTTTTCAGGATAGACTTCTGACAGTGACTGAGTCATGTCATCTAAATAGTCTTGTGTCGCAACCAATTTCGAATTTGAGTTTTCGAGCCACTCTTGAAGCTTCGTTGAGAGACCTGGTAAAACCTCTTGAGAGAATAATCGCTGAATCTCTTCGTTCATTTTTTCATTTAACTCAATATGCAATTGGTTGAGGTTGCTGTCTTCTGTAATAATCTCCGAACACCCTGTAAGGATTTTTGGTATTTTTTCAGAAATATCTCGTTTAACATCCGAGATTACTTTGGAGAATGAATCTGTAATCTCTTTGCTCTTCTCGTTTTCCTTATCATGAAGGCTATTTAAAAATCCAGCTAATCTTGTATTGTATTCCTCATTATGCGCGATTACTTCAAGTAATTTGTTCTCTGCATCAGCACGTTTTTTTAACAGGCTGGAAATCACTTTTCTCAGTAAAAATAGTGTTTTTCCAACACGATAATTCGTTCCGAAGCTTACTTTAATATCACGTAAGAAGTTCATGTTTCGTACTGAATGAATCACCGCTTCAGGGAAATACTCATTTATTCTCACTGTGTCCAATGTATTTCGCAATACAAAATGTACAGGCGTATTCTTAGCGCTATGTTTAATTTGCGCGAGATAGTCAAAATCAGCCTCTGACAGGCTTTCCGCATCGCTCACGAATAAAACACCATCGACAACGGGTAAGAAGCCGAACGTTTTTCTCTTTTCCATAAAATACTCTTTATATCCAGTGGTATTCAATCGTAGTTCAGACGTCCGTAACTGGGCCGATGGCACTGTCACTTCTAAAATAGAGTCTGGAGTAATGGCTTCCTCCGGACTTGGTAGGGGATGACGACCAGCGTCCGACACGTCGGCTATTCCTTTTTCTGCTCCGTATTGAATGCTTGTATAATTAGAAAGAGTTGGAGTCAATAATTCCTCATCTAATATCGAATTTACAAAAGAAAACTTACCTTTTCCTAGAACAAGTAAATTCGTTGTTTTTGTATCAAAAAGTTGATCAAAGCCCCATACTAAACGGTCGCTCGTTTCGATATTATTTTTTCGAGCCCAATCAATGATGGTTTTCATGAAGTGGTGGCATTCATCTAGGGATAATGTACGGCTATGTGCATTTTCTAGGACAATTTCGGCCTCTTTTACGATTACCATTTTGATGGCGGAAGGGAAAATATCATCCCACGCCAGGATCGCTGCAGCTGCAGCTAACCCATTTGTTGCAGTCGTTGTGTTTAACCAATTGACTAGCAATTTTGGCATAAGCTGACCGATATCACGCAATAAATATTCACCAGTTGTTAATTTTATATATGCTTCCTCGAACAAGTGAGTAATGGTATGCCACTGTTCGTACGGATTGATTTCTAAATCCTTCATGATTTTTATGACGGCATGAAGCCAGTTTAGATATTCGCTCGTATTTTGATAGCTTTCCCAAACAGCTGCCATTA
This sequence comes from Ferdinandcohnia sp. GQ5, assembly GCF_059759275.1. Classification (NCBI taxonomy): domain Bacteria; kingdom Bacillati; phylum Bacillota; class Bacilli; order Caryophanales; family Bacillaceae; genus Ferdinandcohnia; species Ferdinandcohnia sp. GQ5. The sequence goes on along the minus strand of NZ_JCAXEW010000004.1, from coordinate 269,828 downwards.
GTTGTTTAAATCTGGCCTGGTCAAGTTCATAGAGCTTGCGCAGTACCGAAACGAATGTATCGGGTGCAAATGAACTACTGTGCCCTAATCCGCAGTAATCAATTAAAGCATCAAACCATTCGATAGCCTCTGTTCGCTTCGTTTCATTAATCGCCAATTCAATCGCATTTTTCCAATCTTCTTGCTCCTCGTAAAATTGCTTGGCAACCGTTGTAAGATTCGGATAATCCGGATAACTTTCAACTGCTTCCTGAATAACACGATAAGCTGCCTCAACTTTATTATCCTCAAGATAGAGTGAGAATAGGCTCAACGAAACTTCACTTGTCAGGATTTTATTTGTCGAAATAATCGAGCCATACACTTCTTCCGCATTTGCGAGCAAGCCAAGCTCATAATACGCATCCGCAATATTCTTCTTCGCCCACTGCTCTAAGTCGTTTGAGATGTTCTCCCACTTATAAATTGCGGCTTCATAATCCTTGTAATGAAAATAAACTTCACCTTGCGCATAGCGTATATAGGACAGGTCATACAGCTCCTTCTCCTGTTCAGCCATATATGCTTCACCAAGAATCTCAACCGGATGCCTCGTATCATTTTCAGAAATAAAACTTTGATAGTACGTTTTTGTAATAAACTCATGCTCAGATGTCATATGTAAAACCTCCAATGCTAGGACAGTGGAATTGAGTGGGGAGTCTCGCCCAATGGGCAAAGTCCCATGTCAAGGTCTCGCCACGTTCTGGGACAAGGGACTTGGCTTGTGTCCCACTGTCTTGTGATGTTTTATTTGGTTCATTTCTCTTTTAAGGTATTCGTATACCAAATCATATATTAATACGTTTCGAAAGTGGATTTTATGTCGATTATTGGAAAATGAAAATAGTATTCTATTTAAAGTAATATCCGCCTTAACAGGATTGTACTAAATAGGAATGCTTTGTTCAATGAAACTTCTATTTTGGTGTAGTCGCTGAAAGAATATGGAGCGGTGTGAAAAAGTGGTAGGATGATGGGCTGAGTCCCTAGCCAAAACAAAGAAGGACCAAATCAATTGATTTGGTCCCTTTTCATATTTGAAGCTTTTTTAAACTTTCTATTTAATTTTTTATCAGTATCATTCTTTTTTACCTTATATTTAAAAAGTTCTCTTAAAAAAATTGCTGTTAATGTTAATAGTTTAATAATAAACAGAATTTTCCTCATGATATCCCCCGATTTCTACTCCCTAGAATTGGACGGCTCCTTCTGTATTTTACCATATACTTGCGAAATTTAAATATTCCTATATACTCACGGTGGGTTAAGGTAACAGGTCCATTGTACCTGTAAATAAATGGTAGGATGAGGGGCCAGTTCCTGCGTCCCAGAATGGTATTTCGTTTAGTTGCCAAAGGCCAATTAGAAGGGGGAGCAGTATAAGGAGGTAAATTAGGTTAAACCTCGTCTTACTTGTTGTGTGTTGCTGCCTTGTTAATAATAAGGCGATCAGCATGGGCACCATCAATCCAACTGTTACGCCAAGTAAATTTGCAACTGCATCTAAAAACTCCGTTCTCCTGTCGACAATGTTTAATTGCCGATACTCCTCGAAAATGCCCAGCAATACTAAATACAACCACATAGTCCGAAGACTATTCAACAAATATGAGCGGTCAATAATTAAAAGGATCACAACTCCAATAAAAAGTGAAATGAAAAAGAAAAGCAAGAAATGTCCAACTTTATCAGCACCGAAAACAAGCTCATAATTTATCTTCAATTTAAATCACCTTATCAGAATTATGGACTGAAAGGGATGTATATAAACATAATCAGATACTGAGGTACCACTTTTCTACCGAGCTATATATTTATGACAAGTAATTCATTTATATAACAAATACATATCAGCCGTTACTCTTGCTGGATACATTACATACCCTATTTTATAAATATAATTCGAAGGGTGAGATCTATATATGTATCAAATTACAAGAGATTATATAAAGCTTGGCAACTCACGTAGCGGACAACCCATTAACCGAGTTAAATTTATAGTTAGTCACGATACCGCGAACCCTGGAAGTACTGCATATAATAATCAAAGCTATTTTAATAACAGTCAACCTTCAGCATCAGCTCATACATTTATAGATGACAAGTATATCTTAGAGATTATCCCATTAACGGAAAAGGCTTGGCATGTCCAATACAATAAACCAACTGACAACCGCTTATTCGGTGAAGATGCAAATGATGCCGCGATTGGAGTGGAACTTTGTTGGGGAGGAAATATAAACTTTGATGAAGCCTATAAGAGATACGTTTGGTATCACGCATACCTTTGTGAAAAATTTAATTTAGATCCGAAAAGACATATTGTATCCCACAAAACGTTAGATCCGCAAAGAAGAAGCGATCCTGAAAATGCTTTGAGTCGGTATGGTATCACTTGGACTCAATTTATCGAAGATGTGAGTAAAGTCTTTAATGGAGAGCCTGAAAAAGATGGCGTATATTGGGATGGCATGGAAATGAAACCTGGCCAAATTGGACGAATTAGAGTTCTAAAGCGCATTAATCTTTGGAAGCGTGTGGATGTTTGTAATGTAGAAGAATGTGCGTATTGCAGGAACAAAAAACCTGAATTAAAATTTGAAAGAATTCTTAATCCAGGCGAAACCTATCGTGTATACAGTTATGATGGATTATATGGTGGACAATATGGTGTGGGAGCTGGCTACTACGTAACTAACATGGAAGGCTATATCAAGTACGAAACACCATCGAAAGCTAAATTAAAAGAGCTTGAAGAATTTAATAAGGAAGTTAAATAAAGTTTATCTTAAATTTAAATAGAAATTAATAATCCCAATGACAAAAAGTACCTAATCGAAAATTAATTAGGTGCTTTTTGTCATTCATTGCTTTAAATATAGTCCATTCTGGGACACGGGACCTGTCCCTGTGACCCAGCTGTGGCTAGAATTTTGACCTATTAAAAACTATTAGCAAGTATTGTCATAGTTGCACTTATTATGATTGCCGCGATTGGAAGTAAAATATAAAGTAGTGTCTTATTTCTTTTTCTTTTTCTTTCCATTTCTTCTGGGGTTACCCATGTGCCCATACTTTTTTCCTCCTCGTTTTCGGTAACTGGCTGACTTGGTCGATAGGACTTTAGTCCCTATAGCTTTGCGTCCTCACGTTTCCGTAATTTTGCTTTGATCCAACGATTTTTTTCGAATCCTGTATTATTATCGTCGCATTTTGTCGAATTGTTAATAGGTAAATAGAACTATAATAATTCTACATACTGGGAAAGTAAATCAAAACTCGAAGAATTGGGATTCCTTAAAAAATAAATTCTGTGTTCAAAGAAACCCCAAAAGACTATTACATAACAAGGAGTGTGAAAAAGATAAGTGGGACAAGGGACCTGTCCCTGTGAACAGAAATAGGTGATGTGTAATCAAGTATATATATAGGAAGATTGTAAAAAGTAATTATGTGCATGTAGTAACGTTGTATTCCTTTAATTTTCGGGGAGGCGGTTTTTTGCAAAAAAGAGTAATTTGTATTGTTATGTTGGTTACGATTTTTTCAATTTTTTTCAGTTATGGATTAACAACGGGAGCTGCTCAACTAGGAAATGAAAACCCAGTTAATCTAGGGCCACAAGTATTTAAACAAAGTACAATGGCGGCGAAAGCAGGAATGGACAAGGATGGAAATGCTTATTTATATGTCGTTCTTCATGGGAACCCATCTGGGTTGGCGATACTTGATCTAAATACAAAAAAGGTTGTCGATGTTCATAAATTATCAAATTCAACAAGTGCGTGGGCGCTTGATGTTGACCAGTCAGGGATTTTATGGGTTGCGGGAACAAATAGTGGGAATCTGTACAGCTATAATCCCACAAAACACTTGCTAAAGGATCATGGTCATATTTTAAGCGATACAACGGATACTTCTATTCAAGATATTATTGTCGATGAGAATTATGTATATGGAGTTACTGCATATGGGGCTAATGTATTTAAATATAATAGAATTACAAATAAGCGGGAATTTTTCTTACCGACATTAAAAGGGAAACAATATGCAAAGTCGATTGCCGTCGATAATCAAAATAATCGTTTATATGTAGGAGTTGGTTCAAAAGCAGAATTGCTGCGATGGGATTTAAGAAATAACACAAAATCTTCTGTGCCTAATAAACCGTTAAACGATGAAACCTATATTGAAAAAATGAAACTGATTGATGCTCGCTATTTAGTAATGAAACTTTACCCAAGCAAAAAGGCGATTGTATATGATATGTTAAACAACAAATTCGGAGAACCTTTTAATTCAGCTTCGAGGGGATTTTCTGAGAAAAATAAACAAACAAATGAGTTTTATTATAGTTACCTTGGTCAGATTTACGCCTATAACTGTGAAACAGGAAAGATTCGTCATACGAAGGTACCTCTTATTGAAAAAACCGAAGCGTTATCATTAGATATTATTCAATTAAAAAAAAATCGATCGACCAATCTACTCACAGGGTTGATTGATAACGAAGGCCATTACTTCATATATAATCCGAAAACAAATAAAATTAAAATTCATAAAATGAGTGTCCCACCATTACCTGTCGACCTCCACCTATTGTTTGAGAGCCCAGATAAAAGATATATATATGTAAACGGTTATATGTCTGGTGGTCTGACAAGGTATGACCCAATAAAGAATAAAGGCATTCAATTAAATGGAATTAGTCAGTTAGAAAGTGCTGTATTTTTAAATGGCAAATTGTACGTGGGAGCTTACCCGGGTGCGAAATTATTGGAGCTTAATGATTCTAAATCAAAATGGAATCGCCAGACTCCTAAACGGTTGGTGAAGTTTGGGGAACTCGGACAAGAAAGAATTCCTGCTTTGGTCTCACATGAGAATTATCTTTTCGGTGGAACTTACCCGCAGTACTCAAATAAAGGCGGTTTACTATTTAAATATGATGTGAAAGCAAAGAAATATAAAACTTATAAAAACTATATAGAAAATCAAAGTATTATTACTTTGCACCCGTATGAGTCATATATCTATGGAGGATCATCTATTCATGCTAATTATAAAAAAGCAAAAGATGGAGCAAAATTTTTCCGATTCCAGCCGAATGATCCAACCCAAAAGGAGTATATAAAGCTTCCAGTAAAAGCCAGCTTGGTTATGTCATTAATCACTGGACCAGACAACAACATCTGGGGTGCAGCTGATGGAACGATTTTCTCGTATAACCCGGAGAATGAGGAATTTAAAACAGTAAAGATATTTGATGCGATTTCCGGTAGATATGGGAATGTATATTTGCTTGTGGGGAAAGATGGCTTCATATATGGTACCATTGAACAACATCTTTTTAAGATGGATCCGAAAACAATGGAATATCGATTTCTTGCAGATAACGTGGTAAAAGAAATAGTACAAGATGCAGATGGTCATATCTATTTTGGGAATAAAGAAAAGCTTTATAAGTATCTAGTAGAATAAAAGAACATAGTGTTAGGCTATGTTCTTTTTATTGATTTCAGATATTTAGTAAAATTTGAAGTATAGTTTATTCCATATGTTAAAATAAAAAACAGGTAAAGTAAAAGAGGGGATGAGACAATGACACGAAAAATCTTATTGATGATAAGCATGATCTTTTGCGTCTTAATTATTTCTGCATGCAATAAGGATCCGCTACCAGAAGAACGATTCGAGGGATTCATCAAGGATTGGGAATCACAGGACTTCGAAAAAGTATATGACCAATTTTCTGCAGATGTAAAAGAAACTGTTAAAAAAGATGAGTTTGTAGAACGGTTCGGAAAGATTTACAGTGATATTGGAGTAAATGAATTAAAAGTAAACTTCGATAAACCAGAAGAGGAAATGAAACCGAATGATCAAGGAGAAGTTTCTTTTACATATGGCCTATCAATGGAAACAGTCGCAGGACCGATTGAGTTTAGTGAGCAAACAACGCTTGTCCTAGAAGAAAAAGACGATGAGAAAAAGTGGGCAATCCGATGGGAACCTTCAATGTTTTTCCCGGATATGGAAGAAGGGGATGGGATAGGCCTCGAGTTTTCATATCCGAAACGTGGGGAAATCCTTGACCGCAATGGTGTGAAATTAGCTGAAAATGGACTAGTATATGAAATCGGACTAGTTCCACAGGATCTTGGTGAAAACAAGGCTACTACTATCGCAAAAGTGGCAGAACTATTAAAGCTAACACCAGAGTCAATTGAAAAGAAATTAAATGCTTCTTGGGTACAACCTGATTACTTCGTGCCAATCACGAAATTGTCTTTACAGGAGCAGGAACTTGCAACAAAGGTTACTCAACTGAATGGGGTTCTTTCAAAAAAAGTTGAATCTCGTGTATATCCATTTAAAGAAGCAACCGCTCATTTGATTGGGTATATCGGTAGTGTAACGGCTGAAGACTTAAAAGAATTAGAGGAAAAAGGGTATACAGCAAATGATGTTGTCGGTAAAAAGGGTCTTGAAATGGTACTAGAAGATCGATTAAAAGGAGAAAGGGGAGCTAAAGTCTACATTAGAAGAGCGGATGGCGAAGGAAAAGTCACCCTTGCTGAAAAGGATGTGAAGGATGGCGAAACGATTACATTAGCTATCGACATTGACGTTCAACTTACAACATATGATCAACTAGGTGGGAACGCTGGGGCTGCTGCTGCAATTCATCCATTAACAGGGGAGACATTAGCTCTAGTAAGTAGCCCTTCCTTTGATCCAAATGCCTTTGTTCTTGGGCTATCTGCAGAAGAATGGAATCGATTGAATGAAGATCCATTAAAGCCGTTACTAAATCGCTTTGGTGCAACATATGCACCTGGATCAACCTTTAAGCCAGTTACTGCAGGAATTGCACTTGAGAATAAGGTAATTACACCTGAAACAACGATTGATATTAAAGGGAAGCAATGGCAAAAGGATAGTTCATGGGGAGGCTATTCAATTACTAGAGTCAGTGATCCAGGAAAACCAGTGAACTTAAGAGACGCATTTGTTTACTCGGACAATATTTACTTTGCCCAGGCTGCACTCGGAATTGGTGGAGAAGAATTTGAAGAAGAACTCAAGAAATATGGGTTTGGAGAACCATTCCCATTCGAGTATCCTTTATTTGAATCAAAAGTTTCAAATAAAGGTTTAAATACTGAAATTTTAACTGCGGACACTGGTTATGGCCAAGGACAACTTGAAATGAGCCCTGTTCACCTAGCGATATCGTATACACCGTTATTAAATTCTGGGAACCTGCTCAAACCAAAACTTATCCTAGATGAGTCAGATAAAGAATTTTGGAAAGAAAACGTGATTACTCCTGAAACGGCACAACTCATTCTTAATGATTTAATTCAAGTTGTGGAAGACCCAAAAGGAACAGCGCGTGATGCAAAAATTGAGGGTATTAGGCTTGCAGGAAAGACTGGTACGGCTGAGCTGAAAACTTCAAAAGAGGAAGATGGAAAAGAAAATGGATTTTTTGTAGCTGTAAATACAGAAAATCCAAGCCTATTAGTTGCAATGCTTATTGAAGACGTAAAAAACGGTAGTCATGATGTTACGCCTAAGGTAAAAGCTGTTTTCGAAAGTGTCTTAAAGTAAATTATAGAGCTGACGAGTTTCGTCAGCTTTCTTTATTTCCAATTGCAATTTCCGAGGAAATACTACATGAATTACCCGAAAAAGCTAAATTTTATAACATTTTTATTGTATAATATAGGTAATTAGTCGTGTTTTGTCTGGGGGTTATATTTTGAAAAAAGCACTTGTGCTTGTTGTCATCGTGCTATCTGTTGCAACAGTTATAACAGGGAAAATACATTGGAACAATAAATTATATGCAACGGCCAAGACTTCTCAAGCAGAAAAGCCTGACGAACAATTAAAAACAGCAGCTGATGAAAAACAAGAGGATGAAAGTGAAAATAAAATCGAAATAGTAAAAAAGTACTCAAGGAACTTACCAGAAGAAATACAAACAAAGCTTATGGAAGCAGCTCAAACTGGTATACCAATTAACTTCATTATTGCAGGTTCGGACTCGACACCCGATGATTCAACTGCTTGGCCAGCATTATTTAAGAAGGGCCTTGAAGATACATACGGAAAGGATATTCTTACAATCACAATTAAAGAAATTGGTGATAAAACATCAACGGAGGTTGTTCAAGAGGAAATATATCGAGAAATCATCGATCTTTCTCCTGATATCTTATTATTTGAACCATTTATTTTGTACGACAATGCCAATCTGGTGCCCTTAGAGAGAAGGTTAGAAAATATTACTGTAATTCTAGGGGCAATTAAGGAGGAAGTTCCTGAAGTATCTGTCTTACTACAGCCGGCTAATCCTTTACATAATGCAAGGTATTACCCAAATGAGGTTAATGATTTAGAAGGTTATGCTAAAGAAAACAATTATACATACCTCAACCATTGGGAAGTATGGCCAGACTACCAATCAGATGAAATCGTTGAATTTTTAGATCCAAATGGTGCTCCAAGCGAAAAAGGACATAAACTATGGGCAGATTACTTGTCGAAGTATTTTATTGCTCAAGATGGTGAAAATTAGTGTCAAGGATGGAGAAATGTAAATAGGTATTTCTTAGTTTGGCAGTTAGTCCATTTTGTACTAAAATAAGAGAGGCTCTTAAAAACTGCCATCATTCGTCAAAAAATCTAAAATCAAATTTATGTTTTAATTATTAAGGAGGAGCAACATGACTTTAAAATATGCATTAATTGGTTGTGGACGTATATCACCAAACCATATCGCGGCTGCATTGGAAAATAAACTTGAAATTGTTGCCTTATGTGATGTAATTCCAGAAAATATGGAAGATAAAATGGACAAGTTTGATCTTCCAAAAACAACATCTTTATATACCGATTACAAACAGATGTTAGAAAAGGAAAACCCTGAACTAGTAGCAATCTGTACGGAAAGTGGTAAGCATGCAGCGATTGCATTAGATTGTATCGAGGCGGGTGCTAACCTAATTATCGAAAAGCCGATTGCTCTTTCATTAGAAGATGCTGATGAAATTATCAATAAAGCAAAAGAGAAAAATGTTAAGGTAAGCGCATGTCATCAAAATCGTTTTAACAAATCGATTCAAAAAATCCGTGAAGCAGTTGAAGAAGAACGTTTCGGTCGCCTTCTGCACGGTACTGCACACATTCGTTGGAATAGAGGAGAAGACTATTATACACAAGCTCCTTGGCGTGGAACATGGGAACAAGACGGCGGTGCATTGATGAACCAATGTATTCATAACATTGACCTTCTACGCTGGATGATGGGCGGAGAAATTACCGAGGTTGTTGGTATGACAGACAACTTAAAGCATGGGTTTATTGAGGCAGAAGACCTTGGATTAGCTTTAATCAAGTTCTCAAATGGAAGTTACGGGATCGTTGAAGGTACAACTAACATTTTCCCAACCAATCTAGAAGAAACACTTTACATATTTGGTGATTCGGGAACAGTAAAAGCTGGAGGGAAATCAGTTAATATTATCGAAGAATGGCTTTTTGCTGATAATAAAGATAATCCAGAAGAAGTTAAAGCAAAATATCAGGAAAACCCTCCAAGCGTCTACGGATTTGGACATAATCCACTCTATACTGACGTAATAGACGCGATTAAAAACGATCGTGATCCTTATGTAACAGCAAAAGATGGAAGAGATGCATTAGAACTTGTGCTTGCAATTTACAAGTCAGCAGCAGAAGGTAAGGGAGTTAAACTTCCGTTAGAAAAATGCAGTACATTAGATTTTACAGGTAGATTTAATAAATAATACAAAAAGGAGAATGGCGGTTGCCATTCTCCTTTTTGTAGCAATCAATTTAAATTTTTGAAACTCCCTTTTTGGTGTTTTTTCGATATTTTACATTTAAAACTCGAAAAACAAATTTAGGAATTGCTACAGCTCTCTTAAGTCTGGCTGGCTCCTTCATTATACGATATGCCCATTCTAGGTTAAGGTTCCGCCAAAACTTTGGTGCCCTGTTAACTACGCCTGCCCAGACATTAAAGCAGCCACCAAGGCCAATGAAAATGCCTTTATCAAAGTGGTGGTGGTTTTCGGCAATCCACTTTTCTTGTTTAGGAAATCCAAGTCCAACAAATACTATATCTGGCTTAGCAACCTTTATTTCCTCAATAATAGATGGAAGTTCGTGATCACTGAAATAACCATGATGGAAACCTACGACTTCAATATTTGGGAATGCATTATGAACATTTGTAACTGTCAAATCAATAACCTTTGGTTTTGTTCCCAAAAAATAAACCTTTGATTTATGCAAATTTGCTACTTGTAATAACTCGGTCATGAAGTCAAAACCAGCTATTCTTTCTTGTAATGGCTTATTTAGTAATTTAGATGCCAACGTTATCCCGACACCGTCAGGAATGATGTAATCAGCTTTATTCAAAGCATCCTCATATGTTGAATGTAACTGTGCATACGTTACGATCTCAGGGTTGGCAGTAACAATAAATGTTTTTTGAGAGGATAGCATTCGTTTTTCGATTACACCAACAAACTCATTCATTGAATTATTAACGAAATTGAACCCCAGTATTTCTTCATATTTAAGCATTAGAAGTATCCCCTACATTTCCTTAAGGTTTGTGTAGTTATTTATAGAGTAAACAGATTTAAAAGATTAATTCAATAAAAATAGACCAAGTAAAGATTTTGTAATCTTTTTATATAAAAAGTAGGACTTTAGTAATATGAAAATCTATCAGTAATTATATCATCAAATTCTAGTGAAAGAAGTTTTTTTATATATTAAATATAATTTTCCAGTTGATTTCCATTACGAGTATTAGTTATTATGTACTAGGAAATACCGAAACAATTTTAACTTAATTGTAATAAAGATTAACATAATCTACAATAATTTTACAATTTCTTTGAAGAATTGACATAATCTATAATAAATTATACAATTTTAATATTATAAATTCGGACAACTATTAAATTAATATAAAAGGGAGTGCATGATTCTATGAAAAAAGTATTAACATATGGAACTTTTGATCTTTTACATTGGGGACATATTAATCTATTAAAAAGAGCTAGTGATTTAGGAGATCATCTTACAGTTGCAATTTCAACTGACCAATTTAATGCAATTAAAAACAAAAAGTCGTATCATAGCTTTGAACATCGAAAAATGATACTAGAATCAATTCGCTATGTTGATAAGGTAATCCCGGAAAATAATTGGGAACAAAAGATTAAAGATGTAATCGAAAATGATATTGATATCTTTGTTATGGGTGATGATTGGGAAGGTAAATTCGACTTCTTAAAAGATTTTTGCCAGGTTATTTACTTACCAAGAACGGCGGGTATCTCTACAACAAAAATTAAAGAAGACCTATTTGCTGTAAATGCTTAAGGAAACCATTATTTCCTTATATCTTCTAGTAATCAGGATTTTATATAGTCTACTTGCACCTCTTCCACAACAAAAGAAAATTACTTTCCTTGTAACCTTTGAAGAGAACACAATTTACCTTTATAGAGAGTTAGAAAAAGAGATACCTAACTCGATGATTATAATTTTTTGTAAGTCGACACTCTTTAGCGATTTAAAGAAGGAACTTCCTAAAGCGAATATTATTCCAATGGGCAATTTTAATTTCTTTACAACTCTTAGATGTTTATATCATCTATCCACTACGAAAAGTGTTGTAATAGATAATTATTATGCCTTTTTATCTGCAATAAAGTTAAGGAAAAATGTGGAATGTATCCAAGTTTGGCATGCGGCTGGGGCGTTTAAAACCTTTGGTTTAAAAGATATTGCAGCTTCAAAAAGAAATACAATTGCACAAAAGCGATTTCGGAAAGTTTATGAAAGCTTTGATAAGGTGGTCGTAGGTTCTGAGAAAATGGCTGGAATTTTTAAGGAATCTTTTGGAATCCCTGAGAAAAAAATCTTACGGACAGGAGTTCCCAGAACGGATTTTTTTTACGATAAGACACAGGTCGAGAATGTGAAAACTGCTCTTTATAAAAAGTACCCAGTTCTAAAAGAGAAAAAAGTAATATTATACGCACCTACTTTTCGGGATGGTGAATTTAATAGTTACGCAATTAAACTCGATATTGAAAAAATGTACAGGAAACTTAACAAGAATTATGTGTTGATTCTTAAACTTCACCCTTCTGTTAACGAAAGTCAAAATTATGAAGGTTTATATAAAGACTTTTTAATCGATTTATCTGATTATCATAGAGTAAACGAACTTCTAATTATTACGGATTATTTAATTTCTGATTATTCTTCAATTCCATTTGAATTTGCATTACTAAAAAGACCGATGATATTCTTCACCTATGATTTAAGCTTATATAGAAAATCTAGAGGGTTAATTAATAATTTTGAATTAGAAGTTCCAGGTCCCTTAGTTAAACATACAGATGAAGTAATTGCATTAATAGTAAATCACCATTTTGACTCTGATGTTATTAATGGTTTCGCAGGTACGTGGAACCAATATTCAGTTGGGGATTCATCAAAAAAACTTTCACAGTATATACTAAACGGGATTAAATGATTTTTTATTCTCACGTTAAGTATATACTTTTTGCTGTTTGGAGGATTTAAGTTGAACAAAATAAAAAAAAGTATTCAACATAATCTTATAATACCAATCTTTAAAGTGGTCTTTAACTTTATTGGGCTATTACCTAAAAGAAGAAAGGTAATTATGTTTGAAAGTTTTTTTGGAAAGCAGTATAGTTGTAACCCGCGTGCAATTTATGAATATTTGAGGGAGCACAACCCTGAATATCAAATGTTATGGAGTGTGGATAAAAACTTCACTGAAATATTTAAAAACCATAAAGTTCCATATGTTACTCGATTCTCTCTACAGTGGTTATTTTTAATGCCAAGAGCTAATTTTTGGGTGATAAATTGTAGATTACCATTATGGATTAGGAAACCGAAAAACACTATATATCTTCAGACATGGCATGGCACTCCCTTAAAAAAGTTAGGTGTTGATATAGATGAAGTTCACATGCCAGGCACCAATACTAAAAAATATAAAAAAAATTTTGTAAATGAGTCTAGAAATTGGGATTATTTAATCTCTCCTAATGCATATTCATCTGAAATCTTTAAAAGGGCATTTCAGTATGATAAAGAAATTCTCGAAATAGGTTATCCACGTAATGATTATCTTGTTAATTTCAATACGAATGAGAATATCTCGAAAATTAAAATTAAACTGGGTATTCCGTTAGATAAGAAGATTGTTTTATACGCACCTACCTGGAGGGATGACCAATATTATAAAGTGGGTCATTATAAGTTCAGCTTACACCTTGACATAAACAAAATGAAAAAAGAATTAGGGAAGAATTATGTTATTCTTCTTAGGACACATTACTTAATTTCGGGGAATATAGATAGTTCGGAATTCGGTGATTTTATTTTTGATTATAGTAATTATGAGGATATCAGAGAACTATATCTGATTTCTGATCTATTAATTACTGATTATTCATCTGTTTTATTTGACTTTCTATGCTTAAAACGTCCAATGATCTTTTATGTCTATGACATAGATAATTATCGTGATAACCTCAGAGGTTTTTATTTTGACTTTGAACAAAATTCCCCGGGGCCACTAGTTAAAACTACTGAAGAGTTAATATCGTTTATTAAAAAAATTGATAAAGGTGACAGTGATTATACGGAAAAATTAGAGCTTTTTTTCAAAAAGTTTTGCCAGTTAGAAGATGGTAAATCTTCAAAGAGAGTGGCAGAAGTTATACTTAATAATTCTTAACGATGGTATTTTATTCTAATAATATTTAATAATAAAATTGAGTGTACTAGTAATATAAAAAGATGGGGGTATTTAATATGAAAAAAGTCAAAAAAGCTATAATTCCTGCTGCTGGATTAGGGACTAGATTTTTACCAGTAACAAAGGCAATGCCTAAGGAAATGTTGCCAATTGTAGATAAGCCAACAATTCAATATATTGTTGAAGAAGCCGTAGCATCAGGTATAGAGGATATTATTATTGTTACTGGTAAAGGAAAGCGAGCAATAGAGGACCATTTTGATAATGCTCCAGAATTAGAGTCGAATTTACAAGAAAAAGGGAAACTCGAAATGTTAGAAAAAGTAAGATACTCCTCTAAACTTGCGAATATCCACTATATAAGACAAAGAGAACCAAAAGGGCTCGGACACGCTATTTGGTGTGCACGTAATTTTATAGGAGAAGAACCCTTTGCTGTACTGTTGGGAGATGACATAGTTGTAAGTGACGTTCCATGTGTTAAACAACTTATAAATCAGTATGAAGAGACAACGTCTTCCGTTATTGGTGTCCAACAAGTACCGATGGAAGAGACACATCGTTACGGAATTATTGATCCACTAAAGCAGGATGGTAGACGTTATCAGGTAGAAAATTTTGTTGAAAAACCAGAAAAAGGAACATCACCTTCAAATCTTGCAATTATGGGGCGTTATATATTAACTCCAGAAATATTTAGCTTTTTGGAAAAACAAGAAAAGGGTGCAGGTGGAGAAATACAACTTACAGATGCAATCCAAAATTTGAATAAAATTCAAAGAGTATTCGCTTATGATTTCGAGGGTAGAAGATACGATGTGGGTGAAAAAATTGGATTCGTTACAACTACTATTGAATTTGCTCTACAGCATAAAGAATTGAGGAATGATGTATTGCGTGTTATGGAAGACCTTTTAAATGCAGAAAAAAGTGTAAGTAGTCAAAAATAGTGAATCAAGCCAATTTTTCTAAAAAAGAGGTGAAGGATTCTGATATTGTTTAATAAGATAAAAACAGCAATTTATTTGTTGGTTAGACCTTTTTTAGAAATGCGGAAAAACATGGAATTTAAAAGGTCTATAAAATACACTTTTTATTACAAGAAATCGCCAATTAAAGAAAAGGTAATATTATACGAATCATTTGGTGGTATAGGTATGGGTGATAGCCCGTTTGCTTTTTTTAAATATCTATTAGGGAATTCTGAGTATGATGATTTTGTACATGTTTGGGCTATAGATAGCGAAAAAGTAATTCCAAATGATAATTATAGGAATAAAAAAAATATAAGGTTTGTCGAAGTTCACAGTGATGCCTATCTTAAATATTTGACTACTGCAAAATATTTGATTAATAACAGTGGTTTCCCTTCATATTTTCAAAAAAAAGAAGGGCAAATTTATGTGAATACCGGAAATGAAACCTATTTGAAAAGGCAAGTTCAACATAATAGCTATGAATATGAGTTTAAAGAGAGAAATATCCTCAGAAATTTATTGCACTCAGACTATATATTAAACATAAGCCATAGTTCGGCAAACAATAGAATAGAGTCTTACCATTTAGAGGGAATATATAATGGGAAAATAATTGTTGAAGGTAACCCAAGAACAGACTTATTAATAAATATTGATTCTAATGATCTAAAGGAAAGATTATCTGAGTATACCAAAATAAATAAGTCAAAAAAGATTATTCTCTACGCACCAGATTGTACGGAAGATCATAACAATATTAAAGAAAATGTTCAAAATATTATCTCTTACCTAGGTAAGAGAATTCCACTCGGCTTTCAACTGCTAGTAAAGGTAAATAATCAATTTTACAAATTTTTCACAAGGGATAAAGATATAAAGCATTATTTTATTCCGTCATGGTTTGACGATAGTGAAATTTTATCAATAGTTGATGTACTAATTTCTGATCATTCTAACCTGTTCTGTGACTTTTTAATTACTAAGAGGCCGATAATTTTTTATACCCCTAATAATTTGCAAGGATCTATTAATACAACTGTTGGAATAACTTTTAACGAATTACCCGGTCCTATTTGCGGAAATATCAATGCTGTAGTAAATGTATTAGAAAACATTGAAAGATATGAAGTTGAATGTGAAAGTATATACGATAAATTTATAAAAGAATTTTGTTATCAAAATGATGGCTCTGTTACGGAGAGGTATATAGGAATCATTTTTAAACAGGTTGAGACTAAAAATGTTTACAAAATATCGAATGAGAAAAAAAATATTTTATTTTATTGCGGTGGATTTTTACATAATGGTATTACTACCTCAGCCATAAATTTATTTAACCAAATTGATTACAACAAATATAATATTGTACTAGTTGACAAAGGCAGTAATAATCCTATAACGAGAGATAACCTACGGAAGGTAAATCGTAAAGTAAAAAAGGTTTTTTACTTAGGTGATATGAATACAACTATTTTTGAATATTATAAGCATTATTACATTATGAACAAGGGTATAAAGGGTAATAGAATACGGCAGTTTGTTCCAAAAACACTTTATAAAAGAGAATTTAAAAGGGTATTTGGAGATTTGAAATTTGACATAGTGGTTGATTTTAGTGGTTATGTACCATTTTGGAGCTTACTTTTTGCATTTTCTGAAGTTAAAACGAAAGCAATATACCAGCATAATGATATGAGTGCTGAATCTAAAAAAATAGTTAACAATAAGTATAAACATAGAAGAAATATGAATATTATTTTCCCGTTGTATAAAGTCTTTGATAAGGTTGTTTCTGTTTCGGAGAATACAAGGGACTTGA
Organism: Ferdinandcohnia sp. GQ5; assembly: GCF_059759275.1. NCBI lineage: Bacteria > Bacillati > Bacillota > Bacilli > Caryophanales > Bacillaceae > Ferdinandcohnia > Ferdinandcohnia sp. GQ5. The sequence continues at coordinate 253,123 of NZ_JCAXEW010000004.1, read as the reverse complement.
ATTTAAAAAACCTAAGAGAATTTATTGCACCCGAGAAAGCAGTATATATACATAATTGTATAGACCCTGAAAAGGTTTTTAGACAGATGGAGGAAGGCGAAGAAATAAATTTATCTGATAAGGAAGTTATTGTGAAAAAATCAAAGGAAGGAAATGGAGAAATAAGTGTTGAAGGAATAATCAGTCCAAACAAAACAGATATTAATTTAATAAGTATAGGTAGACTCTCTCCTGAAAAAAACCATTCAAAACTAATTCGTGCCTTTTCAAAAATTGCAAATCATTATAAGAATGTAAAGCTTTATATTGTTGGTGAGGGAATACTTGAATCGGAATTGAAGGAACTTACTATAAAATTAGGTCTTCAAACAAAAGTAATTTTTACTGGACAGCTAGAAAACCCATTTTTTTTTATGAAAAGATGTGACTGTTTTATTTTGTCATCAGATCATGAGGGTCAACCTATGGTGTTGTTAGAAGCCCTTTTATTAGGGTTACCAATAATTGCAACTAGTAATGCCGGCTCCAGAAGTGTACTTAAAGGTGGCTATGGAGAAGTGGTCGAAAATAATGTGAATGGTTTAATAGGCGGGATGGAAAAGTTTATTAATGAGGGATTAAAACAAAAAAAATTCGATCATCATCAATATAATTTACATGCCATAAATATGTTTTATTTAGAAATTTGTAGTGCAATTATTGAAGCGGAGGATAAAAATGAATAATAAAATGATTGTTCCACTAAGAAAAGCAAAAAAAATGGTTGAAAAGTTGACTGGATATAAAATAGTAGTCCAGGAACAAAAAAGCTCACAAAAGAAAGTAAATAGTAAAAAAAGGCAAATGCCAAAACAAAAAACGTTAAGTTACACTGCAAATGCAGTTCATTTGGATAGAAATAGATCTGTAGCAGCAAATACATTAGAGAAATATAATAAAAATGAGACGTTTAGAAGAGAGGTTAACTATACATCATATTTTGAAAGTCTAGATATTATGGATAATACTATATTATATGAGAGCTTTCATGGAAAAAATATTAGTTGTAACCCATATGCGATTTTTAGAGCTTTGATTAAAGACCCAGAATTCAATAATTATCAACACATCTGGGCTCTTAATGATATGGGTAACTGTCCTCAAGATATTTTGGAATTACCTAATGTTGAATTTGTAAAGATTAATAGCGATGATTATTTACGTTATTTGGCTTCAAGTAAATACCTAATAAACAATACATCTTTTCCCCCATACTTTATTAAAAAAGAGGGACAAGTATATGTTAATACATGGCACGGTACTCCTTTGAAAACATTAGGCAAACATATGATGGGGAGTCTTGGACAACATAAAAACCTAATGAGAAACTTCTTACAAACAGATTATATTGTAAACCCTAATGAGTTTACAGCAGAAAAGATAATTGATTCTCATGATTTGAGAGGAATCTATCAAGGGAAAATTGCTGTAACAGGTTACCCAAGAGTTGACAAAGTATTACAAGAAAACAGCAATATAAAAAACTTGCTTAAAGTTGGAAAGAATAAAAAAGTTTTACTCTATGCACCTACTTGGAGAGGGGAAGTAGGTAACGTATCCGGGGAAATTAATAAAATCATTGAAGATACAAAACGGCTCGAAGAAAAAGTTGGTAATGAATACACAATCTATCTAAGAGTTCACTCATTAATGCAAAAATATTTAAAACAACATAAAGTAAATTTGAATATTGCACCAGACAACATTGATACAAATGAGCTATTAAGCATTGTTGATTTGCTTATTACTGATTACTCAAGTGTATTTTTTGATTATTTACCTAAAAAGATGCCAATTATTTTTTATGCCTATGATTTGAGAAAATATGAAGCTGAACGCGGATTTTATTTAGATTTAAAAGACATGCCAGGTCCAATTTGTCGGGAGATTAATGAAGTAATTGAAGAAATTCAAAATGCAGAACAATATCAAGAAATATATATGGATAAAATTCAAAAATGCTTGGATGAATTTTCAAGTTTAGAGGATGGTAACAGTACAAAACGGGTAATTGATATGATATTCAAAAACGATGATCAATTTACTTACACTATAACTGATGAAAAGATAAATATCCTAATTTATTGTGGCGGATTTCTAAATAATGGTGTTACAACTTCAGCAATTAACTTAATGAACAATATAGATTATAGCAAATACAATGTTGTAGTCGCTGATAAAGCTAACTACGATGAAGAAAGTGCGAAGAATTTCAATAAACTAAATGAAAATGTAAAAAAATACTATCGTGTAGGAAGTATGAATGTCCTATTAGACGAAGTAGATAAACAAAACTATTTATTTAAATATGGAGCTGAACAATTTTTTAGGAAAGGACATATTAATTATTTAGACCAAGAAATAATTAATATGTATCGAAGAGAATTTCAAAGAATGTTCGGAAATTCTAAAATAGATATTGTTATTGATTTTAGTGGCTATGTTAAATTTTGGACATTATTACTTGCAACTACAGATAAAAAGAAACTAATATTCCAACATAATGAGATGATGGAGGAATATGAAAAAATAGTTGATGGCGTTTTTAAACATAAAGAAAATCTTAATGTTATCTTTCCGGTTTATAATTATTTTGATTACATTGTTTCTGTTGCAGAGCATACAAGAAATAAAAACAGACGTGAACTGGAACATTTAGTTATAAATAGCAATGAGAAAATGGTATATGTGCATAACTCTATTAACTACAAGTATGTTTTAGATTCAGTTAAATTAAGAGAAACTGTTAAAATTGGTGATAAGAATTATTACATCAAGAATAATACAATAGTAAATGATATTGTTAATATTCAGGGACACCTAGTACCTGAGAAGTCAGCATATAATTTTGTAACAATGGGTCGAATGTCACCCGAAAAAGACCAAACTAAATTAATAAGAGCTTTTTCAAGGCTGTACGAAATAAATGAGGATATTGCTTTATATATCATTGGATCCGGAGAACTAAAAAAAGAGATACAAGAATTGATAAAATCATTAAAATTAACCGACAAAATACATCTTGTGGGTCAATTGGACAATCCTTTTCCTTTGATTAATGATTGTGATTGTTTTGTGCTACCTTCAAACCACGAAGGACAACCGATGGTTCTCTTAGAGACCTTAATTCTAAATAAACCTATTATTGCAACTGACATACCAGGAAATCGAAGTGTTTTAGAGAACGGTTATGGTGAAATTGTAGAGAATAGCATCGAAGGATTAGTAGTAGGAATGGAAAAAATGATGAATGAAAATACAAAATATAAGGCTTTCGATTATAAAGAATATAACAAACAGGCAATGGATATGTTTTATAAGTATATGAATGAATAAAGTGCACATGGGAATTGCTAATTAAATGAAAAAATGATTATATTGGAAACTCTCGATCTTAAGTTTGAAAAGTCTTTGAATCGTTACCAATAAAATACAACTTCCATCGTGAGGGTTGAAGGTTTATAATTATGTTCTGTCCTTTCCAAATAAATCAAAATAATAAATGTTAAGGATAAAGTTAGATGAAAAGTTAATTTGACTTTTTATTAAATAAATTTTAATTAGGGGAGTTTAATTATGAAAAAAATATTAGTAAGATCAGGTATGTCACCGTTAGACACTTTCGGTGCAGATGAAATAATTAAAAGAAATACTATTGGAAATAATGTAGGGAACTTAATTTATGCCTACAGTATTTATAGAAATTTGACAACAGAGAATGTTGAATTAGTATCAGACTATTATGGGCAAAATCCAAAGGATGCAGAAATGATAAATGAAACATATGATGCTTATGTTTTTCCTTTAGCAAATGCATTTAGAAAAAGTTTTATACCTACATTGAATAGGTATACTGAATTAATTGAAAAACTTACTATTCCGGTTTATGTAATAGGTTTAGGAATGCAGTTCCCTTACGAGCCGAATATTAAGACAAAACGTCCTTTTGATGAAGATGTAAAGAGATTTGTAAAAGCTGTCTTAGAAAAGTCTAGTATGCTAGGCTTAAGAGGACAAATTACATCTGACTATCTTTCATTTTTAGGCTTTAAAGAGGGAAGGGATCATCAAGTAATAGGTTGTCCATCCATGTATACATTTGGAAATAACATTAAGATTAGAGACTTGAATTTAAGTGATTCTTCTATTATTAATGTTAACATGACACCAGCTGCAGATCAGAAGGTGTTAGAGTTTTTAAATGGTCTACCACATCAATTTGAAAACACTGAATTCATTCCACAAGATATGGATGAGATGCTATTAACGTATGCTGGTTCGCCTTTAATAGGTGGGGCAGTTAACAGAAAATTAGCTAACTATCCTAATAGTCTTTATAGCCATTTCTTTAAAAAAGGAAAGGTTAAATATTTCTTAAATGCACCAACTTGGATCGACCATATGAAAACTGTTGATTTAAGTATTGGGACAAGATTGCATGGTAATATAGTACCAACACTTGCTGGAACTCCAAGTATTACAATCCCAATAGATGCTCGTATGAGAGAGTTAACGGAATTCCATAATTTACCTAGGGTTTCTTCAGAAGAAATAAATGGTTATTCACGTCTTGAAGATTTGGTTGAGAAGGTTGATTTCCATGCTGTAGAGAAGACTCATCAGAAAAACTATGATAATTTTATTAATTTCCTTGCGACAAATGGGATTGAACATATTTATGACAGAAATACTGAAGGTGTTAAGCAGCCACTAGAAAATAAGCTTGAATCTATTGAACTAAAAAAACCAATCGGTTCAATAACTACATGTAATCCTGATGAAATGAGAACAAGACTTGAAAAGGGTTTTGAAATCATGTTAGCTAAAGCGGAAAAAATAAATGAAAACCATGCAAAAGTAATTAAAGCTAAGGATAAGACTATTTCAGACCTTAAAAATAAAATAAAGAAACTTGAAAGTAAATAGGTATCAAAACCTTTTCCCTTGGTCACGCCAAAATGCGTGTGCCAAGGGTTTCATATAGGGTTCAGAAATACGGTTTCAGTACGTCGCTATAGTGAATAATAACAATAGAGTTTTTTGTGAGGTTCAAGAATATTTCTTAGATTAAAAATATTAGGTTGGTTGTAAAGTTTATTGGCCATGTTTATTAATTCATTATTTAAGTTGTAAATAAAAAATTAAACGGGTAGACTCATTATTCAAAAAGGGTTGTCATTTTACAATTGTATTTATGTTAAAAGACGAAGGTTATAAATGCTCAAATAAAAAAGAAGGGTATCAAATTTTCATGAAGTCTGTAATTACAATATTAAAGGAACAAATTAAAAACTTTTACTTAATTAGAAGACTGTCAGTGTACGAATTTAAAACTGCCAACACCAATACGTATTTGGGTTTGCTTTGGGAATTAATTAGTCCAATGATTCAAATTACAATTTACTGGTTTGTATTTGGTTTTGGGATTTTTCGAAGTAGTGGGAGGGGAGATGTATTAGTAGGAGATACAATTATACAATACGTTCCTTGGTTGCTTTCGGCAATTGTTGTATGGTTTTTTATCAACCAGTCCATTCTTCAAGGGTCAAAATCTATATATACGAGAATAAAAGTAATTTCAAAAATGAATTTTCCAATAAGTATTATTCCTTCATATGTGATTTTTTCTAGACTTTACCAACATTTGATGTTGTTAGTCATTATACTAGTTATAATGCAGTTTATAGGATATCCAATATCTATCTATTATTTACAATTGCCTTATTTTATTTTCTCTACCGTTATTTTTTTAATCTCTTTAACGCTAATCACATCAACTTTGGCAACAATTGTTAGAGATGTGCAAATGGTTGTTCAATCACTAGTAAGGGTTTTAATTTATCTATCCCCTTTTTTATGGCCACCTTATTTCTTGAAGCCAGAAATAATACATACAATAATGAAGTTAAATCCAATCTATTATCTTGCCGAAGGATACCGATATTCTATACTTGGGTTATCTTGGTACCCCATTGAAAATCTTACGTATACCTTATACTTTTGGGTAGTAATCCTTGTTTTATTGATCATTGGATCCGTATTACATATTAAGTTCAGAGACCATTTTGTAGATTATTTGTAAAATAAGGTGCCGTGATTTCTAAGGCACCTTATTTTGTATACTCTCATCTTTCCCAAGTCTATTCATTAGTACATCAACAGCTTTTCTTGGGTCCTTGTCGTTAAATAATACCTCGTAAATGGCGTTAGTTATTGGCATATCAACTTTATATTCTTGTGCTAAATTATACGCAGCTTTTGTCGTTCGTACTCCTTCAACTGCCATTCCCATATCGTTTAAGACGCTTTCTAGCGAGTAACCTTTCCCTATAAGGTTTCCTGCTCTCCAGTTTCTGCTATGAACACTAGTACAAGTTACAATCAAATCGCCCATCCCAGATAAACCAGAAAATGTTAATGGATCTGCACCCATAGCAACGCCTAATTTAGTAATCTCTGCAAGGCCACGTGTTATCAAGGCAGCCTTTGCATTGTCACCAAATCCGAGACCATCAGAAATGCCTGCACCAAGTGCAATGATATTTTTTAACGCACCTCCAAGCTCGACTCCCAATATATCTGAATTAGTATAGACCCTAAAATATGAGTTCATAAATAAATCTTGAACAGATTCTGCCGCTTCCAAGTTTGAGCTAGCTGACGTTACGGTTGTTGGATGTTTTAGTATAACTTCCTCTGCATGACTTGGTCCAGATAAAACAACAATATCCTTAAGCAGTTGTGATGGTAATTCTTCTTTAATAATTTCAGAAATACATTTTAATGTTATTGGTTCTATCCCTTTGCTTGCATGTATGATTAAAACGGGTCGATTAATTAATTGACGTACTTGAAAAAGTACTTCTCTAATTGCTTTGGTAGGTACCACCAATAGTATAGTTTCTATATCTTTTAATGATGCAGATAATGATGTATATCCTATAATTGAGTCTTGTAGTCGGATATTTGGAAGGTACCTCTTATTAGTATGGTACTTATTAATTTCATTAATTTGATCTTTGTTCTTGCCCCATAATCGAACTTCATGTCCGTTATCAGCAAGTACCATTGAAAGAGCGGTCCCCCAACTTCCAGCCCCTAAAACAGCTATCTTTGTCACAGTCCTTACCCCTATCTTGTGTTTTTATGAATGTAGTCTTTTAGTTTGTTATTATATTCATTATATAAATATATACATAAATAAGGTCGCTAGGGAATAGTAAATATGAGATAAACAATAATTTTAGAAACGTCGTTTTCACTATTTTAACAATTAATGTAGAATAGTTTTTATGATATTATAAGTAAGTAAATATTAGTGCTGTATTAAAGGAGCAAACATGAGTAGTTCTGTTATCTTTCGAAATGTTACAAAAAAATATAAGATGTATCACAAAACTTCCGATAAGTTGTTAGATATAGCTTTGCCAAGTGGGTATGGAAAAGACTTCTATGCCCTTCAGGATATTAGCTTTACTGCTGAAAAAGGTGACGTTATTGGGGTAATAGGAATTAATGGATCAGGTAAATCGACCTTATCTAATCTTATTTCAGGCGTAATCCCGCCAACTGAAGGAAAAATTGAATTAAATGGTGATGTTTCACTAATCTCAATTGGAACCGGTTTAAATAATCAACTTACAGGAAGAGAAAACATAGAGCTAAAATGTTTAATGCTAGGTTTTTCAAAAAATCAAATTGAGGATATGATGCCTGAAATCATAGAATTTGCTGATATTGGTGATTTTATTGATCAGCCTGTAAAAAAATACTCTAGCGGAATGAAGTCCCGCCTAGGTTTTGCAATCTCTGTAACGATTGATCCAGATATCCTAGTGATTGACGAGGCACTTTCAGTCGGGGATAAGACTTTTGCTAACAAAAGCTTGGCGAAAATGAATGAATTTAAAGAAAGAGGTAAGACCATCTTTTTTATTAGTCATTCGATTGGCCAAATTAAAGAGTTCTGTCAAAAAGCACTTTGGCTTGAGGGTGGGGAAATAAAAGCCTTTGGGACAATAGAAGAAGTTGTTCCTCAGTATGAAAAGTTTATCAAAGACTTCAAAAAGATGTCGAAAAAAGAGCAGGAACAGTTCAAGAAGCAAATAAATGATAGAAGAAGTAAAAAAAAGAAACTGGTTCAACCTGACGATAATCATAAAAGCGATGATAAAAATGATAGCAATGATAGTAATGACAGAAATGACAGGGTAGTCCCTCCCTCAAATAGTAGAATAAAACGCAAGCGAGGAAAAGGTAAGTTCTGGTTAATAGGTATTATCTTCATTGCATTACTTGGTACAGGTGTAGCCGTGGGGTGGGACAAGTTAATGGCCGGTAAGCAACCTGAGCAGGAACCAAAAGTGCAAAGCGAGGTTATTGTCGAGTCAGAGCCACCTAAAATAAATACAGAGGAAGTAAAAGAGCCTGCCATCATTGAGGAGACTCTCGATATTCGATACGTAAATGTCTCTGCTGCATTTGTAAGAGATACGCCTGATATGGCTAATAGTAATCGCGTAAATATGTTATATTTCGGTCAAGCTTTCTATGTGTCGGAAATAAAAAAGGATCCAACAGAAGATTTTAATTGGTTGAAATTCTATATTGAAGGCAATCAAGAAGTATGGATTAGTGAACAAATAGTTTCTAAATTAGAAGCAAAAGATGATGTGGATACAAAATACATAACTACTATTTCAGAGTTATTAAATGTTGATTTATCTAGCCTTGACTCTTCTTTTTCATTAACTGAGCAAACAGTTCCTAATCAGGATGATAGGCAAGGATTTAGTTTTGACGAAAATGGTAAAGTAGATGAGATTACCTATAACCTAAACACTAACTTAAATATTGAGGATTTTAGTGAGAGTACGGGTGCACCAAATCTTCGAAGTGATGAATCTGTATTGTTGTATCACGGTCAGAACTATGACTATGTTGTATACGCTGATAACTTTAGTAATGTAAATGCTTTGGTAATTAGACCTGTGATAAAGGATAAGAATCATGTTGTGAGTGTGGGAGAATATGAAGTAACGGAAAAAGATGAATCTGCTCAAACAAATGAATATGCCTCTGAAGGTGATAGAGTGGATGTAGTACCCAGTCAAACTGAAACAACTCTAACAAGACCCAGTACAACGACAAAGCCAAGTACAACAAGACCAAGCACGCCGACTAAACCAGTTGAAAACAAACCACAGCCTACTGTGCCAACTACACCAGAGAAACCGGTTGTGAAACCAGATCCGGTACCAACTGAACCGGTTAAGCCGGAAGAACCGGAACCACCGCAAGAGAATACTCCACCGGAATCCGGTGGAAGTACACCACCAGAGAGTGGAGGAAATACAGAAGTTCCGCCTTCTGAACCAACTTCTCCAGGTAGTCCATAATAAGATGGAATCGTAAAATTGCAACAAGACAATTCTTGTTGCAATTTTTTACACTTTTATGAAGTTTAGGTTATAAGATCAAATACTGCATTCTGAGTTTATTAATCAAAAATTCAATATTAGGAGGGGAGGAGGAGATATCATGACCAACAGATTAAAAGTATTAACTATTTTCGGAACAAGACCCGAGGCTATCAAAATGGCACCACTAATAAAAGAGCTTGAGAAGCATCCAGAAGTCATACAATCTTTTGTGGCCGTAACTGCTCAACATCGCCAGATGCTTGATCAAGTACTAGAAGTGTTTGAAATAAATGTCGACTATGATCTGAATATTATGCAGGAACGGCAAAACTTAATTGGAGTAACCACCCGTGCATTAGAGGGGCTTGATACAATAATCAAGGAAGTGAATCCAAATCTAGTATTGGTTCACGGAGACACTACTACATCTTTCGTAGCAAGTTTGGCAGCGTATTATAATCAGGTAACAGTTGCTCATGTAGAAGCTGGACTAAGAACTTGGGAAAAATATTCACCTTTCCCAGAAGAGATAAACCGTCAATTAACAGGAGTAATTGCTGATTTACATTTTACACCTACAAGAAGTTCTTATGAAAACCTACTTTTGGAGAATAAGAAGAAAAACAATATTTATATTACCGGAAATACAGTTATAGATGCTTTAAAAACAACAGTAAAAGAAAACTTTGCCCATGAAGTTCTTGAACAATTAGGGAACGATCGTTTTATCTTACTAACGGCTCACAGGAGAGAAAACCTGGGAGAGCCTATGAAAAATATGTTTAGGGCAGTAAAAAGAATTGTTGAGGAGCATCAAGATATCCATGTTGTGTTTCCGGTTCACTTAAATCCAGTTGTTTTAAATATTGCTCATGAAGTTTTTGATGGAATTGAACGGATCCATTTAATTGAACCTCTTAGTGTTATTGATTTTCATAATATTGCTTCGAGAGCTTTTTTAATCTTAACAGATTCAGGGGGTATTCAGGAAGAAGCACCTTCTTTTGGGGTTCCTGTGTTAATCATGAGAGAAACGACAGAGAGACCAGAGGGAGTAGAGGCAGGAGCATTAAAACTAGTTGGAACAAACGAAGATATACTTTATCAATCAGTGAATGAACTTCTTAACAATAATTCAACATATAATAAAATGGCTAATGTATCTAATCCTTATGGGGATGGTCAAGCAGCATATCGAATTGTCCAAGCAATTCTTTATCGTTTTGGAAAAACAAGTAAGGCGCCTGACTCTTTCCAGTAACATTAACATCGATACGCATGAAAAAAAGATAAACCCTTTGTGAACTGCCCCGTAAATGTTAGACACTCTACTAACATATACGGGCAGTTCAGTGGGGTTTATCTTTTTGTTATAGAATCATTCATCTGTAAATGCTCTTTTAACATGGATGAAAGGGCAGTTCGTTCTTCTTCAGGAACAGAATAATAATAAATTCCGTCGATTCTTGTTCCTTGTCCTTTCACCATTGATTGTTCTACATTATGTCTCGCATCTTTATAATTCTTTTGGATACCAACGATTTCGTCAAAGGTTAAATTGGTTTGGATGTTTTTGCCGATTGCTCCCATAATATCACTAAAGTTTGTTAAAGTAGTAAAACTTGCGCCTTTCTCAATTACACCTTGAATTATTTGTCTCTGTCTATCCTGGCGTCCAAAGTCTCCTCTTGGGTCCTCTTTTCTCATTCGAGAATATGCCAAGGCTTCTTTTCCATCCAAAGAAAGCTGGCCTTTATTAAATGTGTAACCCTCAAAGCTAAAATCAAAGTCGTTATTAACCGTTATTCCACCAACAGCATCTACAATATCCTTGAAACTTTCCATATTGACTTGCACATAATAATCAATCGGTATATCCAAGAAGTTTTCTACGGTATTAATTGCCATTTCTGGTCCACCAAATGCATAAGCATGATTGATTTTATCCTGGAATCCTTTACCGACAATTTCAGTTCTTGTATCCCTTGGAATACTTACCATTTTCATTGATTTGTCACTTGGGTTAACTGTTAGGACAATTAATGTGTCTGAACGGCCTCTGTCTCCTTTACGAGCATCCACACCCATTAACAATACTGAAATTGGATCTTGTTTTTCAAAAACAACATCTTCCACACGCTTTTCCGACTTTTCGCGGTCGATTGGCGTGTGCATTGAATCAACCGTTTTTGCTACTGAATTATATAAGTAAAAGCCATATCCACCAGCGGCTAGTATCACTACGATAAAAACACTTAATATTGAGATTAGCACTTTCTTACCTGTGCTCATTTTCTTTTTATCTTGTCTCCCCATATTTTATCTCCCTTTTTGTCTAAAAATGTCAACAACAATGAATTATAAGCTTGTTTTAAGGTAATAACAATGGAAACTATTTGGAAATTCAATGGTGTTTTACCAATATTTTTAAAACTTACTCATAATGCAGTACATAATTCAACAATTTCCGAGGAAATTCTGCAAATAAGGATAAAAGCTCGCTCAATTTTGCAAAATATGATGAAAAATAACAAACCCTTACCTACCTATACGCTTTTCCTTTGCGTGTATGTAGTTGGAAAATAAGTCATTATCTTTTTTGAGAATTCCAAAATTATATATATCCCTAGTCCTTGAATAAGGGTAAAACTTGGTATAATAAAAAATCGATATCTCGTTTGAATTTCAATTAGTAAATGAACACATACATAACCTATTACTAATAAGAGAAAAAGCGATACGGTTAAATTGACTTTTCTATTAAAAAGTAACCGTATTAAACCAATGATTATAAAAAGCGTTGATATAATGTAAATAACTCGTTCAATTTTAGTTAGAGACTCTTTTAAATTGGTATAATCATGTTCACCCGATCGTAATCCCCAAATAATTGATCCATCATGGCTTGTCCACATATAGATGAATTTTTCTTTAAATAGAGTAATTAACTCCGACTTATCAGCAATCCTATCTTTAATTAACTCCTTACTTGCATTATCTCTATCTTCACCAACAGGAAATTGAGATAAATAGGAGGCGTCAGCATCAGAAAAAACACCGATTGTTTCATGGTTTAATCCCGTTACAAATTTCCAAAGAGGTTCTCTGTTTTCAAGCGAGTATGGAGTTACTCCTGTGGAAACGAATGCAAAATTGAATACATAATGAACAAGATAGAAAGTTACTATAATACCTGTGAATTTTTTTACAGTCGCTAGTTTTTGCAATTTGTTGGATTGTAACATATAGGCAATGAATAGGTATAATCCAACAGCTAGTAATATGAAACTGCCCAAAGGTCGGCTAATATCTCCTAGTGCCAGGAATAAACCAATTGCTAACCATGAATATTTTTTTTCGTAATAGTCACTAATCAGTAAATAAAAAGCAAAATAAAAAAGAAAAATCGCCAGATACTGATTTGTTAGAACCGAAGTCATAACGATATTTGGAATTGAGACAGCATAGAGAAAGCCTGCAGTTCTTCCGCTAGTTTCATTGAATAGTTTTTTTCCTATTAAATAAATCAGGAATGAAGTACCTACGCTATACAAAATGTTAAATAACTTCAAAAAAAATGTGCTATCGCCAAATATATAGATAATTAATGCTTGATACATCGTAAAACCTAACTGATAGCCCCATCTCATGAAATATATGCCTTCGGATGTAAAACCAAAATCTCCCTCCGCAGCTCGTCTAGCTGCGTTATACATTACTTCGAAGTCGGATATGATTTCCGAATCTATATTTAGCACCCAACTTAGTCTAAATGAAAATGCAATGAATAATAAAATAACTATATAGAGTGTAGTCGATATCTTTCTCATGGAAAGGAAAAAGGCAACCAAAAGGACAATTCCAGCAGTTCCTAGTACTATTAACAGAATGTTATCATGTTTGTAGTACTCTGAAACTTCCTGAAAGGTAAGAATAAAAATCGGTATAAAAATAAGGATGGAGATAAGGAATAGACTCCTTATTATCATGTTTTGCGGTTGTATAGATTCCACTCTCCTTGCATGTGTAATAGGCTATATTTACTATCTATTATACTCCTTTTCAGAGTGTTGTGTTAATTCGTTCATTTTAGGTTTTATACCGTTAATTTTGGTTGAAAGTGTCATAGATTATCTTTTATACTCAGTACAGCGAAAATAATAGTTAGGGGAATGGCGATGAAGTCAATTACGGTTTTAATTCCTGCATATAACGAGGAAGAGGTATTAAGTCAACTGTATGACCGCTTACAATTTGTAACAAATCAACTTGGGGGCTACAATTTTGAGTTTCTTTTTGTGAATGATGGTAGTAAAGATAATACATTGAATATTATAAAAGAACTGCGCAGAAGTGACTATCGTGTTTCGTATGTTGATCTTTCTCGAAACTTTGGGAAAGAAACAGCGATGATTGCTGGCCTAGACCACGCGATGGGGGATGCTGTTGTTATTATTGATGCTGACTTACAGGATCCCCCGGAACTTATCCCCGAAATGATCCGGTATTGGGAGGAAGGCTATGATGATGTCTATGCAAAGAGAAGTTCTCGTACAGGTGAAACGTGGTTAAAGCAATGGACATCGGCCAAATTTTATAAAATGTTGAAGCGAACTACAAACATTCCCATACAGGAGGATACGGGGGACTTTCGTCTCCTAGATAGAAGATGTGTAGAAGCGTTGAAACAGCTAAGGGAGTCCCAAAGATATACAAAAGGGATGTTTAGTTGGATTGGGTATAATAAGAAGGAAATACTATTTGAACGTGATCCAAGAGCTGCTGGTGAAACAAAGTGGAATTATTTTAAGCTTATCGATTTAGCAATAGAAGGAATTAGCTCATTTACAACATTTCCGTTACGACTTTCATCCCTATTTGGTGTAATTGTATCTTTATTTGCTTTTTTGTATATGATTTGGATTATTGCTAAGACTTTACTATTTGGAGAATCGGTTTCCGGATATCCCTCATTAATGACCATTATTTTGTTTTTAGGTGGAATCCAGCTCCTATCTTTAGGGGTTATAGGTGAATATTTAGGGCGTATCTTTAATGAAACAAAAAAAAGGCCCCTGTATTTTGTGGATGAATACAATGGCGAAAAGGCAGGGAATAGGGAGAATGTAAGAAGTGAAGGCTTATAAAGAGATTGTACTGTATTTAATATTTGGTGTTCTAACAACGCTTGTCAATATTACTGTTTATATTCTTACAACAGATGTACTATTCCTTGATTATAAAGTCTCAACAACTCTTGCATGGATTGTTTCAGTTTCTTTTGCTTATGTAACGAATAAATTTTTGGTCTTTGCCAATAAAAATAAAGCCTTATTAAATGTCACTAAAGAACTTTTATTCTTTGTTTTCTTTCGCCTTCTATCCTATGTTCTTGATATTGTATCAATGATTTTGTTATTTGAGATCTTGAACTTTGATGATCTTGTTTCGAAAATTATCGCCAATGTCATAGTTATTCTATTTAACTATGTAGTTAGTAAACTTTTTATTTTTAAAAAGCAGAAGTTACACCGGAAGATATGATGTTTCGTTTATCTAGAAAATATCATTATATTATGGAAATAATGTGGATAAAGTCATACATGATTGTATGGCCTTTTTCTTTGAACCACCTAATAATCAGGTTAGGTTTCGAATCATGTGAGTGTATAAGTATTCTTAGTGTAAATCGATTTCACTATTTTATTTATGGAAAGTTGTAACATTGAATGGTGTTTTTACGTCTTATGGATGAAAACAACCTTCTTGGAAAAGTAGGTCATTATTACTTGTAATTATCTATCATGACAGTCTTCCCTTTAGGGAATAACTATATAATGAGTAGTACAATCACAAAAAAACAATTGATTTCCATTAGATTTATGTTACGATATGAAATAGTGTGGATAAGGCTTATTTTATCCGAAAAAAGGTGATAATACATGAAAATACAAATGGTTCTATCGTTTCTTTTACCAATGATAGCGGTATTGCTTGTAACTCCATTAGTTATAAAATTAGCCCACAAAATAGGGGCAACAGATAAACCGAATTATCGAAAAGTCCACGCGAAAATTATGCCACGTCTAGGTGGTTTAGCTATCTTTATCGGGGTAGCTGTTGGTTATTTTGTTGCTGGTATCTATAAAGAACAGGTAACAGGTATTACTGTTGGGGCAATCCTTATTATTTTGCTTGGAATCTTAGATGACATGTATGAGTTATCAGCAAAAGTGAAATTATTCGGTCAGATTATTGCGGCTTCTTTAGTCGTTTGGACGGGCTTAACAATTGATTTTATTACCATTCCTTTTATTGGAAGGTTTGAACTGGATTTTTGGGCATACCCACTTTCAATTTTTTGGATTGTAGCGATTACGAATGCGATTAATTTGATTGATGGATTAGATGGATTATCCGCAGGGATCTCAGCTATTAGTATAGGGACAGTTGCAATCATGGCTGGTATTGCAGGAGCAAATTTAATTTTAACCTTATCCTTGATCATTTTAGGCAGTATCATCGGATTTTTGTTCTATAATTTTTACCCAGCGAAGATTTTTATGGGTGATACAGGGGCATTGTTTTTAGGATATTGTATCTCCATTCTGTCTCTGCTAGGACTATACAAAAGCGTAACTTTATTTAGCTTTATCGTTCCAATCATTATTTTAGGTGTTCCAATTTTTGATACATCATTTGCGATTATTCGACGTTTAGTAAATAAACGCCCAATATCATCACCAGATAAATCTCACCTGCATCACAGATTATTGGCGATGGGCTTATCGCATCGAAATACAGTATTATTCATATACGGTATTGGTATCATTTTTAGCATTAGTGCCGTGTTATTCTCCAGTGCAACATTATGGGGATCGATATTAATTCTTTTTATGCTGTTCATCGGCGGACTTCTATTAGCAGAAGTTATTGGACTTGTTCATGAAAAGAAATCCGAGCAAGTTATGAAGGTATATCGAAAGGTATCAGGAAGACAATAATTAAGTAGCCCGTTTGTGACAAATGTTACAAACGGATTTTTTTTGAGAACTTTGTCGTATTTACTATCAATATATTTGACAGATTGTGATAAACTATTCATGATTAAAAATTGTAAGATCTATTTTTTATTGGAGGAATTTTCAAATGAAAGTACCTATGCTTGATCTAAGTGAACAGTATCAAGGAATGAAAACAGAAGTATTACAAGCTCTTGATGAAGTGATGAGCTCATCACGTTTTATTTTAGGAGATAATGTAAAAAAGTTAGAAGAAGATATTGCTACATATAGTCATGTGAACCATGGAATTGGTTGTGGGAATGGAAGTGACGCTATACATATCGCTTTACAGGCATCCGGAGTGGGTCCTGGAGATGAAGTTATTACGACAACCTTTACTTTCTTTGCGACTGGGGGAGCTATTGTAAGAGCGGGTGCTACACCTGTATTTGTAGACATTGACCCTGTTACATTTAATATAGACCCTGAGAAAATTAAAGAAGCTATTACACCAAACACAAAAGCAATCATCCCAGTTCACCTTTATGGCCAGATGGCTGACATGGAGGCTATTTCAGAGATCGCAAAAGAACATAAGCTAATTGTGATTGAAGATGCAGCACAAGCTATTGGTGCCAAATCAAAAGGCAAGACTGTTGGAGAATTAGGAACTGCTGCTACATATAGCTTTTTCCCTACAAAGAATTTGGGAGCATATGGTGATGGCGGTATGATCGTCACAAATGATG
The DNA here is from genome assembly GCF_059759275.1 of Ferdinandcohnia sp. GQ5. Classification (NCBI taxonomy): domain Bacteria; kingdom Bacillati; phylum Bacillota; class Bacilli; order Caryophanales; family Bacillaceae; genus Ferdinandcohnia; species Ferdinandcohnia sp. GQ5. The sequence continues at coordinate 235,909 of NZ_JCAXEW010000004.1, read as the reverse complement.
ATGAAATTGCCGAACAATGCCGTGTAATCCGTGTTCACGGAAGCAAACCAAAATATTATCACCATGTATTAGGATACAATAGCCGTCTTGATGAAATTCAGGCAGCTGTTTTAAATGTGAAATTCCCTCACTTAGATACGTGGAGTGAACTACGTAGAGAAAAAGCAGCAAACTACACGAAGCTTTTACAAGAAGCTGTAGGTGATAAGATTGTAACTCCTGTTGAAGTAGAAGGAAATTATCACGTATTCCACCAATACACAATTAAGGTACCGAACCGTGATGAACTCCAAACTTATCTAAAGGAACAAGGAGTAGCCACTATGGTCTATTACCCACTGCCATTACATGTGCAGCCTGTCTTTAAAGAACTAGGCTTCAAAGAGGGAGATTTACCTGTAGCTGAAAAAATTGCAAACGAAGCATTATCATTACCAATGTTCCCTGAATTAAAACTTGAACAGCAGGAATACGTCGTTTCAAAAATTGCTGAGTTTTTTAACAAGTAATTAAATAAATAAAGGAACGTCGCCGGTTGGGGACGTTTTCTTTACTTGTCAAATACGTAATGTGTAAGAAAGATGGTGTGAAATCTTGTCGAATAACAAGGAAGAACGTTTTGTTTTATATGAGTATCTCTTGTATTTTTGGAAGAAGAAATGGGCATTTTTGATTGTGCCTATAATAACGATTGTCTTAGCTATTGCTGTAAATGCTATGTGGCCTAAGGACGGGGATTACGAAGGGCAGGCAACTATTTATGTAGGGTCTGTTAAAACACCAGCACTCACAGATCCTATTCATTATACTAGTAAGTATAATGATAAAATTAATAATAAGTTAAAGATACATGTCCCTTCTAGTGGGTATTTAAGGGTTAAAATCTTTGGAGATGATCGCAAGACCATTGAATCGGAATTGAACCTTATAACAAGTCAAATGGAAGAGGAAATCCGTAATCAGTCTGATTTGCAAGTTAATCGTACCAAAGCAAATAAGCAAAGATTAGAGGAAGAAATAGAAAAATTAGAAAAAGCTATAAAAACGTATGAACCAAAAATTAATAACGAAAACCCAAATGAATTAGAAATTGATTTTGCAACCAAGAGGTTAGATGCCGAAGCGGCTTTAATCAATTCAACCCGTTCAGTAAATTCTATGGATAATGATATTGACCTGTTCGAGTATCCAGAAATTCTTGATTCAACCGTGGATGATACCAAAACCTACACCCTAGAAAGTGCGTTAATAGGTTTACTTTTAGGTCTCATTCTTACTGTGGCGCTTTTAACCTTATTAAAATATATTGAAAGAGCAAAGCGATATTACGATTCAAAATAATGGCATTTTAGTGTCCCGTCAAAATTCGTTTTTTTTCTACGAAGGATATAGGGATAGATGAATCATAAAGAATGAATGAGTGAAAATAAAATATGATTCACATGAGTGAAATGAAGGACTTGAAAGTGCGGTCTTACATAATGAAAGAGACCTACCTCTTAATTCAGTCAGCACAGATATTACTCAAACGGAAATTTAAGGAGATGGACATAATAATGAGTCATTTTAATCAATTATTATCAAAATTAGAAAATAAAGATGCAGTCATTGGTGTTGTAGGACTAGGATATGTGGGTCTACCACTAGCCGTGGAAAAAGCAAAAGCTGGCTTTAAGGTAATTGGCTTTGACGTGCAAGCAGGCCGTGTTGAGCAAGTAAATACAGGGATTAACTATATTGGTGATGTAGTAGATGAAGATTTAAGTGAAATGGTGAAAACAGGCCATTTAACGGCAACAACTGATTACGCTCGAATCTCAGAAGTAGATGCTGTTGCGATCTGTGTACCAACCCCACTAGATATTTATCAGCAACCTGATACTTCATATGTGAGCAGTTCAGCAAATGAAATTGCGAAATACGCACATGAGGGCATGTTAATCGTGTTAGAATCAACAACTTACCCTGGAACAACGGAAGAAATCGTAAAACCTGCTCTTGAAGCAAAAGGTTTAGTAACTGGGGAAACAGTCTTCATTGCCTATTCTCCTGAGCGTGTTGACCCAGGTAATAAGCAATTTAAAACGAAGAACACACCAAAAGTAGTTGGTGGTATCACTGAAAACTGTACGAAAGTTGCTGCCGCTTTATACCGCTCCGTACTCGAAGGGGATGTGCATGAAGTTTCAAGCCCAGCTATTGCTGAAATGGAAAAAATATTTGAAAATACATTCCGTCACATCAACATTGCGTTAGCAAATGAAATGGCTATTCTATGTGACAGAATGGGAATCGATGTTTGGGAAGTAATCGATGCAGCGAAAACAAAGCCATATGGCTTTATGGCATTCTATCCTGGCCCAGGTCTTGGAGGACATTGTATTCCAATCGACCCATTCTACTTAACATGGAAAGCACGTGAGTATAATTACCATACACGCCTAATTGAGTTGGCTGGTGAAATTAATAACGGAATGCCAGAGTATGTCGTTAACCGTGCAATGCATATTCTTAACGAAGATGGTAAAGCACTTAGAGGTTCAAAAATAGCCATCCTTGGTGTTGCCTATAAGAAAGATATTGATGATGTACGTGAATCACCAGTATTGAAAATCATTGAAGAATTAGATGAGCAAGGTGCAGAATTTAAGGTTATTGATCCTTATGTGAAATCTTTCCGTTCTTGTAATCGTGTTGTAGAAACTATTCCGTTCTCAAAAGAAATTATAGAAGAAGCAGACTTAGTGTTACTTACAACAGATCATTCGGACTTTGATTATCAAATGATTGCAGATCATAGTAAAGCTGTTTTTGATACACGTAATGCAATGAAGGGTATTACATTGCCAGCTAAATACCACAAATTATAAATCAATAAGGGAGTTACCATTCATGAATTTTATAGATCCTTCTGTACAAATCGATGAATCAGTTGTGATTGGACATTTTTCAGTCGTAGAAAAGGGTGCCAAGATCGGTAAGAACGTCTTAATTGGTAATCGTGTCACAATCCATGAGGATACGATTATTGGTGATAATACATCCATTGCGGATGGTGCAGTAGTTGGAAAGCCACCTAAGCCAGCAAAGACGAGTACGGTAAAATTATCTGGCGATGTTCCTCCTTTGGAAATTGGAGAAGGAGTTACAATTGGTGCAAACGCAGTTCTGTATAGAGGTGCTGTTATTGGTGCTAATACATTAATCGCTGATTTGGCGAGTGTTCGTGAAAATGTGAAAATTGGCGAATATGTCATTGTTGGTCGTGGTGTGTGTGTTGAGAATTATGTTGAAATCGGAAATCGAACTAAGATTCAATCTAATTCATATATTACAGCTTATACAACGTTGGAAGAACAGGTCTTTATCGCACCTTGTGTAACAACAACGAATGATAATTTTATGGGACGTACAGAGGAACGCTTTGATAAGATTAAAGGAGCGATTGTGAAACGAGGAGCGAGAGTAGGCGGTGCTTCTATTATTCTGCCTGGGATTACGGTAGAGGAAGAGACATTTGTAGCTGCTGGCGCTCTTGTTACGAAAAATACAGAACCAAAGACAGTTATAAAAGGTGTTCCTGCAAAAGTAAGTAAAATGGTGGATGAGCGGGAGTTGCTTAAATAGTGTTAGCTCAGATTAAACGTTTAGGAGGGGATTCCCTCCTTTATGCATTAATGAACGTAGGAACAAAGCTGATTGCATTTATCATGCTGCCTATTTATACACGATTTTTACCTGATCCAGCCGAATATGGTGTGCTTGATTATGTTGATAGACTTAGTGCAATGTTAACCTTCTTGGTTATCTTCGGAACAGACTCAGCTTTGGCTTATTATTATTATGACACCAAAGATGAAGACAAACGTATTAAGTATGTACAGCAGGTTATGAGCTTTCGGTTAGCAATTGTTGTAATTTGTGCGCTTGTGTTCATTTTGGGTGGAGAATGGCTCTCTAACCTATTATTGGAAACACCCAATGCCGTACATTTACTTTATATAGCCGCAGGTATTTTATTATTTGATACAATCGCAGCTTTAGTCCTAACAGTCATGCGCTATCAATTCAAGACAATGAAAGTTGTCATCTTTACGGTCTTAAAAATGTTTTTAGTTGCTGTATTGTCATATGCTTTATTAGCAACGATAATGACATCTGTTGAAGGTATTTTAATAGGCCGAATTATAAGTGGAATCTTGATTGTTATTCTTTTATTGCCTAATCTGCGGAAATTTATCAGTTTTAATATTAATAAAGAAATACTTAAGGAAATCCTGAAATATGCAGCACCCCTTGTACCAGCATCACTTGCGTTTTGGGTTATTGTGAATTCAAATGTGATCTTTTTAAAGGAGTATACTTCATTTACAGAGGTTGGTCTCTATGGAACGGCAGTGAAATTTGCTTCCCTCATTACACTTCTTACAAGTGGTGTTCAAATGGCGTGGCGCCCTTATTCCATGTCCATTAAAGATAAGCAGGATAGCCAGGTTGTATTTGGTAAATTATATATGGCTATTTTACTGATTGGAACATTAGGGGTGCTCTTTGTAGCAACGATTATGCCATGGGTAATAAAGCTTCTAGATAAGAACTATTGGGAAGCCTATAAATATGTTGCACCAATTTCAGCTGTTACGTTCTTGAATTTTTATTACATGATTATCTCGGTCGGTATTTTCTTTAAGAAAAAGACAAAATACATATCAATAGCTTTTGGGATTGCTGCGATTGTAAATGTTATCCTAAACGTAATATTGATTCCTCAATTATCGATTTGGGGAAGTGTAATCGCCTATTTGTTATCTTATGTAGTTGCTATCGTCTTAATCTTCTTTAGAAGTCAGAAAGAGTATCATGTACCCGTGTCCTTCTGGAAAATGTCGTTTATTTTTATAAATATGTTAATTGCAGTTGCAGGCATTATATATACACAAGAAAGTCAATTATCATGGATCTATATTTTACTTGCTTGGGGTTATTTTTTGATTACAACCATACTAAGTAGAGTGGATAAAGACATTCTAGGCAAACATCAAAAAGCCATGAATAGTGATGTGTAGGTGGATTTATTGGTAAATGTTAAGGTTGATATAAAAAACAATTATATTTGGAATAAAACAAAATTAGCAAGTGGGAGTGTACTTTACTTTGCTGGTTTTGTTTATTGGAAAAAACACTTTTATAACACGAATAATATCGCTGAATTATTTGAATCCATTGAAGTGGGCAAGGAGATTCTCCAAGAATTACGAGGGGACTTTTCTTTCATCTATCTTTCAAAGGAAAAAACCTTTGCTGCTGTGGATCGAAAAAGGAGCCTTCCTTTATTTTATTTTGTGAATGGTAATGAGTGGACGATAAGCGATAAGGTTAGCACCGGGCTTTCAAAAGAGATTGACCCAGTTTCAGTGAATGAGTTTATTATAACGGGCTATACAGCTAATGATCGAACGCTTTTAAAAGGTGTGAATCAACTAGAAGCTGGTCAGTTTTTAAAGATAATTGATAATGACCTACAAAAGGACTGGTATTTCCGGTTTTATCATAGCCCTGAAGAAATAACTATTGAAGAAGCAACATTGGAACTAGAGAAAGTATTCCATCGGACCTTTTCAAAGCTTTATGAACGTGTAAAGGATAAGTCGGTCATGATTCCACTTAGTGGTGGTTATGACTCACGTATCATTGCATTACTAATAAAGGAATACGGACACACCAATGTGTCTAGCTTTACGTACGGAAGAGCTGAAAATCCTGAAGCAAGAAAGAGTAAGGAAATTGCTGATATACTAGGTTTTAATTGGACAATCTTCCCTTATACGAAAGAGAATTGGTTTAAATGGTATCATTCAAAGGAATGGGATCAACTAGTAAAATTCTCATCAAACTACTCGTCAATGACACATATACAAGATGCTCCGGCCGTTACAAATCTTGTTAAGGATGCTAACGAGAAATATGTTTTCATACCAGGTCATACTGGTGATTTTATTTCAGGAGATCATATACCGTTTGAATTAACTGTAGACAAAGAATTTACTGCTGATGAGGTTGTTCAATCAATTCTTGGAAAGCATCATCGCTTATGGTCCACTTCTAACCAAGATGTAAATCGAGAAATTATTACTGAGATAAAGCATTCTTTTTCAGACTTACCGTTTCAAGACTCTGAGCAAGCAAGTGCCTTGTTTGAATTTTGGGATTGGAAGGAACGACAGGCAAAATTTATTATTAATTCTTTACGTACCTACGAATACTACCAACAAGAATGGGAAATTCCACTGTGGGACGATGAATTAATCGATTTCTTTTTAAGGATGCCCGTTAAATATCGCTATAAGAAGTATTTGTATAATCTAACTTTGCATAAAATGTACCCTGACTTTTTCGATGAACCTACTTTATCCATTCAGTCTGGTTCATCATTGAAGAACAAATACGGTCCTTTGTACGGTGTGTTACGAAAAGGATATAATGTAAAAAGGGTATTCCAACAGTATCATAAAGATCCTATGGAATGGTACGGAATTTACGGAAGTTATTATAACTACTTATTAAATATAACTTTTACATACAATGGTTCAAGGTTTACGAACCCTTATAATATTAATTCTTTCCTTGTAAAAGACTATATTAAAAATTTGAAAGGGTGAATACGTTGAAGATTATTACAGTCATCGGAGCAAGACCTCAATTTATTAAAGCAGCACCCGTATCTCGTGAACTGCGTAAAAAACATACAGAATTAATTATTCATACAGGGCAGCACTATGATCCAAATATGTCCGATATCTTTTTTGAAGAACTTCACATTCCAAAGCCTGATTTTCACCTTGAAGTAGGTTCAGGAAATCATGGAAAACAGACAGGTGAAATGCTAGCGAAAATTGAAGAAATTCTTGTTGCTGAAAAGCCTGATTATTTATTAGTGTATGGGGACACAAACTCAACGCTTGCTGGTGCTCTAGCAGCAGTGAAGCTTCATATTCCGGTTATTCATATCGAGGCAGGATTACGTAGTTTTAATAAAAAAATGCCAGAAGAAATTAATCGAATCATGACGGATCATGTTTCTGAATATTTATTCTGTCCAACCGAAACTGCCATTGAAAATCTACATAATGAAAACATTCGTCATAATGTGATCAATGTGGGTGACGTTATGTATGATGCAGTAGTCTATAATAAAAAAATTGCGATGGACAAGTCAACCATTCTATCGACTCATAATCTGAAGGATAAAGGCTATCATTTAATTACGATCCATCGTGCAGAAAATACGGATGACCGTGAGAAAATTGGAAACATCTTAGCTGCTTTCGAACGAATCGAAGAAGTGAAGGTTTGGCCAATCCATCCTCGTACAAAAAATAAATTAAAAGAATATGGTTTTAAACTCGATGAAATTCCCAATTTAGTTGTTATCGATCCTGTAGGTTATTTAGATATGCTAACGCTAGAAAGTCATGCGAAGAAAATCATTACAGACTCTGGCGGTGTACAGAAGGAAGCCTATTTTATGGAAGTGCCATGTGTTACAGTGCGTGAACAAACTGAGTGGGTAGAAACGCTAGCAGAAGACGCAAATATTCTTGTTGGCACAGATGTTGAGAAAATTATTAATGCGGTATATAAGGAAGTCAGTCCATCTTATACTCCTCTATTTGGAGATGGAAACTCTGCGGAAAAAATAGTTGACTCTCTTGAAAAATAGAGGTGAGAATCGATGTTATACATTTTAATTTGGCTGATTGTATTAGTTCTTTCTGCTGTCTTCTTTTATAAGGCAGCAGGCAGCCTTTCTTTATTTACTCCTAATCTAATATCGATTAGTTTTTACTACTCCTTTTTAATAACTTCCTTTATAGGAAGTTTATTAATCGTTTTAGGTATCGACCATTTTTATATGATGAATAAGCTCGACCATCAGGAATACCGGCTAATCGGGTTTATTGTTGTCTGTTTTGCTATGGTATTTTTCCCATTAACGATGTTCCTTGTAAGTAAACTAGCTGGCTTTGATGCTCCAAAAGAATTCAAAACGTATTTAGAAAAGCCGATTGAATCTGCTTTTAATCGTAAAACAGAGTTCTACTTTTTATTTGCAGCATTATCCTTAATAAGTATTCTAGCTGTCATGTACACCATGTTAAAAACCAACCAAGTGCCTTTATTCAGCTTATTAAAGGGAGCGGGTGGGGAAGAGTTAGCGAAATTACGAATCGATGCAGGAAGAAACTTCTCTGGAAATGTGCTCATTCGTAATATATTTGCGGTTGCATTAACCCCATTATTATCGATTATTGCTTATGTATTTTCGGTAAAAACAAGAGAGTTAAAATGGAGGTTATTATTTTTAGCTCTGTTTTTTAGCGCAATACTCATCAATGTATATGATTTAGCAAAGTCTCCAGTTTTGTTCTATTTGATTATGTTTATCTTAGTTCGGATCTACATAGGTAAGACAAAGTTCAACGCTGCGAAGTTCATTTTCGTTGGGTCGACCGGTGTATTGTTATTATTGTTTATGTATGTCTTCATTTTTGGCCAGAGCAACATTAGTAGCTATTTATCCTACTCAACAGGACCAATAGGAAGAATTATTTTATCTCAAATAGCTCCTATGTTTTTACACTTAGATTTCTTTGGGAACTCGGTTCCGTTTTTAAATGGGGCTAGTTTACCATCTAGTATTATTGGGCTTTTTGATATGAATCAAGTACGGTCAGCCCGAGTGGTGATGGAATTGGCCTACCCGGAAAATGTCGCAGCGGGAATTGCAGGAGTACTTAACACGCTCTATGTAGCAGAAGCCTATGCGAATTTTGGCTATATTGGGATTGTTGCTGGTACTATATATATAGCTGCACTCGTTCAAGTGCTTTATATTTGTTTTATCAGACTTCCAAAAAATCCAGTGTTTTTAAGCCTCTTTATCTATTTTACAATTAATATTCCAAGAACATTGGTTGGCGGATTTACGGATTTCTTGTTTAACCCGATTTGGTTCTTGCTAACATTCTTATTTGTAGGAATTCTATTATTTATTCGAGTACGGATTGATTTAACGGCTTACTTTAAAAGACTGAGGGAGAATTAAGATGAAGAAGGTTCTAATTTATTATCCATTCCAATTGGCGGATAAGGTAGACAGCGGGTCCAAGCTCCGCCCTCATGAGATGTTACAAGCATTTAGAAAATGGGGTCAAAAAGAAGAGGTTGAAATCATTCTGATATCCGGACAATCGGATGATAGAGAGAAGCAATTTAACGAATTAGTGACTGGCGGTAAATTAGATGACCTTTGGTTTTGTTATATGGAAAACCAAACGATCCCCATATGGTTAACAGATAATGGCCATCGTCCAAAGAAGCCGTTCATTGATCGACAGGTATTACGTTATTTACAATCAAAACAAGTTCCCGTTGGAATCTTTTATCGTGACGTCTATTGGAAGTTTGATGAATTGTATCCATTAAAGGGTGCGAAAAGATTCATCATGCAATCCATCTATCGAATGGAAGAAAGGTTTCTCGAAAAATATGTGGATACAATTTTTCTACCAAGTACGGAAATGGGGAAATATGTCGCCATTAATCGGAATAAAGATGAATTGCCGCCAGGTGGTAAGAAGAAAGAAATTGAAAGCAGACATCCTATCGTTCCGTATAAAGGTATTTATGTCGGAGCTATTCAAAATGAGGATTATGGGCTTTATTTATTACTTGATGCACTTGAAATAGTAAACAGAGAGAGCCATAAGATGGATTTAACGATTGTTTGCAGGGAGAATGAATTTAATGGGTTGTCAGATACGAAAAAACAAAGGATTCGTGAACTCCCTGTAGAAATACGCCATGTGAGCGGGAAAGAATTAGATGTAGTCTATGGAGAAATGGATTTTGCCTTTATCCCACGGTTTAGAAGTGAATATAATGACTTTTCTGTACCGGTTAAACTTGTTGAGTATCTTTCTAGCGGACTTCCAGTTATTGCTACAGACTGTACCGCCCAAAAACGTTTTATTGAAACGGATAGCTTTGGTGTAATTTGTGAAGATAATAAAGACTCTATGGCAAAAGCTATCAATAACATGATAGAGTCCTTTGATATATATAAGGATGCAGTCGATTCCACATTTTTAGAAAAACATTCTTGGGAAGCAAGGGTGGAGAAGGTTAAGAGAGTTTTGCTTAAGGAGGAACTATGAAAGTTCTAGTTTTAGCCCCAAGTAAATCAATTCATACCCATAAGTGGGCAACCTATTACAAACAACAGGGAATTGATGTAACTGTTGTTACTTTTAAGGATCATTACTCGGAGAAGAACGCAAAAGAGATTAACACAGAAGTTCTTCCGAAGCTTTTACCAGGAAAGCTGTCTTATATTATGAGTGTAATCGCCCTTAAAAAGATATTGAAGACGTATAAACCTGATATTTTACATGCCCATTACGCATCAAGCTATGGCTTTATCGGAGCATTGACTCAGTATCATCCATTTTTCGTTTCGGTATGGGGAACTGATGTTTATCAATTTCCTCAAAAAAATACAGTCAATCGAAAGATACTAGAATATACGCTTCGCCAGGCAAATGTTGTATGCTCAACTAGTAAAGTAATGGGAGAAGAAACGAAAAAATATACGGATAAACCGATTGAAATTACTCCGTTTGGAGTAGATTTAACAAAGTTCAAGCCGCTTGATACTCAGGCTGTTGAGGATACTTTAACAATAGGTACAGTTAAAGCACTTTCTGATAATTATGGTATAGGAGATTTAATTGAGGCATTTTCCAAGGTGCATTCTACTTACACCAATACACGACTTTTGATTGTTGGGGAGGGGCCTCAACGTGCGGAGTACGAGGATTTGGTACAGCATTTAAATCTTAAAGATGTTGTAACATTTACTGGAAAAGTCCCAAATGATGAGGTACCGAATTATATCAACCAAATTGATATTTTTGCAGTACCTTCGACTGAACGTGAAAGTTTCGGAGTCGCGGTTGTTGAGGCAATGGCATGCGGTGTTCCTGTGGTTGTATCAGATGTTGGAGGACTACCTGAGGTTGTGAAAGATGGTGAAACGGGTATCATTGTACCAAAGCGAAATCCATCAAAGCTTGCCGAAGCTTTTGTTTCACTCATTAAAGACGATTCAAAAAGAGCAGAGATGGGAACTAACGGTATCCAGCATGTAGAGGAAAACTATAACTGGACAGATAACGCGAATGGAATGATTTCGTTATATAATCAAATCGTGAAGGAATGATTCTAGATGATTAAAAAGGCAGTCATACCAGCGGCTGGTTTGGGAACTAGATTCTTACCTGCAACAAAAGCACAACCTAAAGAAATGCTACCAATTGTCGATAAGCCTACTATACAATATATAATCGAAGAGGCTGTAAATTCAGGAATCGAGGATATCATAATTGTCACTGGCAGAAATAAAAGAGCGATCGAAGATCACTTTGATAAATCGGTCGAACTTGAAGTTTTGCTTCAAAGGAATGGTAAGAATGAACTGTTAGAGATGGTAGAAAACATTTCAAATATGGTAGATATCCACTATGTGCGACAAAAAGAACCATTAGGACTAGGGCATGCAGTCTTATGTGCTAAAAAGTTTATTGGAAATGAACCGTTTGCCGTACTTTTAGGGGACGATGTAATCGATAGTGAGGTTCCTGCATTAAGCCAAATGATTAAACAGTATGAGAAAAAACAGTCAAGCATTCTAGGGGTTCGAGAAGTTTCACGTACTGAGGTTGATAAGTATGGCATTGTCGATTATACAGAACTAGATGGGGAATTGTATAATATTCGTCATTTAGTTGAAAAACCTGCTATCGAGGATGCACCGTCCACACAAGCTATTATTGGTCGTTATATTTTATCACCTGCCATTTTTGATATGTTAGAGGGATTAGGTCCTGATAAAAAAGGAGAAATTCAATTAACCGAAGCAATCGATCGGCTGATAAGTATAGAGGACGTTTATTCCTATATTATTAAGGGAAATCGATATGATGTGGGGGATAAATTTGGATTTCTACAGGCCTCAATCGATTTCGGGTTAAAAAGAGACGACCTAAAGGATAAACTAGAAACATATTTGAAAGAGAAACTAAAGGAATTGGAGTAATAAATCATGAGAGTCATCTACCTTTGTCAGCACTTTCCACCAGAAACGGGTGCGCCTCAAATCAGGGTATATGAGGTAAGTAAAGAACTTATTAGACGTGGTCATCAAGTCGAAGTATTAACAGCATTTCCTCATCACCCACACGGTATCATTCCAGATGAGTACAAAGGCATGTTTTATTTATATGAAGAATATGATGGTGTCCCAGTTCATCGATCTTGGATATACCCATCACCAAAAGGATCCTTCTGGAAAAGACTCGCTTCGTATTTTTCTTTTACATTTAGTGCTTTTTACTCCATTTTTAAGTCTAAACCAACAGATGTTATTATATGTAATTCTCCGCCTTTATTTTTGGGGATTACCGGTTATCTAGGTGCAAAGTTAAAAAGAGCAAAATTTGTTTTTAATGTGGCTGATATTTGGCCGGAATCAGCAGTAGAATTAGGAATTCTAAAAAATAAATTCTTTATAAAAATGGCAACCAAGTTGGAACTTTTCCTATACAAGAAGTCTTGGAAAATTGCTACTGCAACTGAAGGTATTCAGGAGTACATGATTAAAAAGGGAAAAAAAGAAAGTGATGTCTTCCTTTTGCCAAATGGTGTGAATACAGAATCGTTTAAACCCTTACCACCAAATCAAGAACTCATACAAGAGATTGGGTTGGAAGGTAAAAAGGTGTTTACGTATGCTGGAACAATGGGATACGCGCAAGGGTTAGATTCAATTTTAGAGGCTGCAGCACTTTTAAAGGATAAGGAGCCCAACGCTCATTTTCTTTTTGTAGGAGATGGTCAGGAAAAAGAGAAATTGGTAAAGTTGAAGGAAGATTTAAACCTTACCAATGTAACTTTCTACGGCTCTGTTCCAGTCAGTCGGATGCCTGACATTTTTTCAGTTTCAGACTATAGTATTGTTTCATTACGCAATATTGAACTGTTCCAAGGAGCAAGACCATCGAAAATCTTCCCTGCAATTTCAACCGGGACTCCAGTGTTATACTGCGGGAGTGGAGAGAGTGCAAAAATCCTGTTAGACCACAATTGTGGACGAATTGCACCACCAGAAGATCCAGAAGGCATTGCAAATGGAGTAGTTGATTTAATGAGTAGAAATGATGAAGAGTACCAGGTTATGTCTACTAACGGAAGAGAGCTTGCGGAAAAAGAATACTCTTGGAAGAGTATCGTGGATAATTTATTACTACATTTGCAAAAATAAAAGCGACGCAATATTAAATTGCCGTCGCTTTTTTTCTTACTTAGATACTGTTGTGTTAGAGAAATAGTGAGTGAGTATTTGTTCTGCTGTCCAACCTTGTTTTGAATAAGCATATGCACCGTACTGACTCATACCGATTCGGTGTCCCCACCCTTTGCCTTTTAAGGTGACTGATTCAACAGCTTGAGTTGATACTAGGCCACTGCTTGTTTGAACTTTGGCATTATCAGATGATAATGTAATCGTGCCACCTGTTGTTCGAACCTTTTGTCCTTTTACAGCCGCGAGCTTAACTGGACCAGCTGTTTGTTGAACAAATAGGTTTTTAATTTGTTGGTTTACTGTTGCTGTAAACCAGTTGGAAAGGAGGTAGCCATAGTATTTTTCGTCACCAGTTGGGAAAAGTCTTCTAATATCATTTTCATTTCCGCTCTTTGTGACTTCTCCAGCACTCGTTTTAATTGTGACTGACCCAATCTCTCCATTTGCCCCTTTTGGATGTGCAATGAACTCATAAAGCTCAGCGTTTTTATCAACACCAAATTGGCTAAGGAGTGTTGAAGTTGAAATTGTATAATTCCAATTTTGTAACCATGCAGGTGCTGTAGTGTGTTCGAATTTGTCCTCAACACTAAGTAAGTAAGAATGAGGATATGTCCAAACATCACCAACATTTGCAGTTCTACCACCACTTGTTGAATGATAAAAAGTTTGAACTGGTTTACCATTTTGTTTAACGAGTAATCCTGCTGTTTCTTCAACTGCTTTATTTGAACGTGAATCTTCTGAGCTATAGCCACCGTACACTTGGCTTGCAGGCGTATTAGATAGCTGCATGGAGTTTGCTGCATAACTACGGGCACTAATTGCTTGAGCTTTTAATGCTTCATATCCACCATTATTTGCCCAAGAAGCCGGCATTTCATTTGGTACCACACCTTTTAGGTAATCTTCCATATCTAGTCGGTTGATTACTTTTCCGTCTGCACCATTAAGCGTGAATCCACCGCGGTATTTTTTACCGTTTACCGTGAAAAGGGGGAGTTCACTTGTTAATATCTCTAAGGTTGTGTTTTTTTTCACCCAACCTGTGTAATTAGCCGTTTTAACTCTAAACCAGGTTTCACCTAAGCTATTCTTAAAAGTATCCAGATACTCTGCACTTGTGCCTTTTTTTGCCACTTCATATGAAGTTTCTGAATCGGTTGCCCCTCTTCTTACATGAGTGTTGGCAGTAAAGGAAGCTACTTTCTGACCTTTTTTTAATTCTTCAATTCGTAGTGTACCACCGGTATAAGTAGTTCCCCAACCGTCATTAACTGTATATGATGTACCATTTTTGGTTACAGTAAGAGAAGCATTGTTAGGTAGAACCGCTGTTTTATTACCATATACAATCTGGTAAATTCCATCTAATTTGATTTGGAAAGGTGTCCCTGCTTTTCCAGTATAGACACTAACGTCAACTTCCTTTGGATAGGTTACACGTTCCATCGCATTAGTGGTAATTGGAATAGCTAGTAAAAGTGAGAGTGAAACTAGTACACCAAGTACTTTTTTCAATTATCTCACCTCTCCGTAAGTGCCGATAATCCAACCTCGAGTTCCTTTAGAAGTTTCAACGTTGTACCAAACTTGGCCGTTATTTGTGAATGTAGAGATATATTTAAGCGTTGTCCCTTTTTTAACAGTTTCATAGACTTTGTATGAAGTTGCTGCTCCACGACGAAGTTGAACAGCTGCTGTAGTCACAACACTAGTCGGTTGTTTAACTTGTGTAGTTGAGATATCTCCTGAATAGATCCATCCAAATGAGTTTGTTCCTAATACAACACGATACCAAAGACCACTAGCAGACTTATGTTGGTCAATCACTTTTAATGAACTTCCTTTTGTTTTAGTTGCTACGACACGATAGTCTCTTGTTGCACCTGAGTGAATTGTAACAGAGCTTTTCGCAACATATACAGTGCTAGGCATAGTGGCATTGTTATCTTCGTTTCCGCCAGTGTTGCCTGTATTTCCGTCAGCTACTTGTTTTTTCAATGTATTAATTTCTTTTTGCATACTGTTTACTTTTGCTTCAAGAGCGTCAATGTCTTTTTTCATAGGATTGATTTGAGAATTAACCCAATCCACACTTGCAATAATAACGTCACTAGCAGCACTAATTGAAGCTGGTGCGAAAGCTGCTGTTGATCCAATACCAATGGCTAATGTACTAGCTACAATTAATTTTTTGCTTTTTTTCACTTTATTACCCCCATGTAATTGAAATTTAAGAAACGCTATATCCTGTCAAAATAAGACAAGATATAGCGAATCCCGACCGAAAACTACAAAACTAAGGTTACCATATCTTTGATAATGTGAAAATAGTAAAATCCTTTAAAAACTAGAAAAATACTCCTCTAATCCTTTTGCGATACCAATAGCAGCCTTTTGACGGAATTCTTTTGTTTTCATTAGTGCTTCCTCTTTTGGATTTGATAGGAAAGCAAGCTCTACTAAAATACTAGGTAGTGCATTCATACGGTTTACATATAGAGAATTATCTTTGACACCTCGATTAGAAGTTCCTAATTGATTAACTAAATGTTTTTGAATGGAATTACTTAGTGTTTCACTTTTAGGTCCATTGAAATTTTGGTTAGAATTAAAGAACGTTTCTGTCCCTTTACTTGTACTACTGAACGAATTAGCATGAATACTAATAAAGGCATCATAATAGGAATTATTTGCAATATCTGTACGTTCAAACAGTTCAAGAAAATGGTCTGTACTTCTTGTTAAAAGAACAACAGCACCAGCTTTTTCAAGCTCTTTCTTTAAAAGGGTAGCAGTTTCTAGGTTTACAATTTTTTCTTTTAACCCAGAATATCCAATGGCACCTGGATCTTGTCCACCATGTCCCGGATCAATAACAATTTTTTTCCCTTTTAGTCCAGTTTCTACTACTTTTATTGTTACTTTATCTGCGTAGTTTCTAAGAGTGAACGTGTAACCTGGCTGGAACTCTATTATTAGAGACTGAGATTGAGATTTTTCTTTAATTGTCCTGAAGCTCTTTATACCTGTCATTTTTCCACTAGGTAGTTCAATTTGCGTCATATCACCGACAAGTTTTAATTGATTGTTATCCAAAACCTGATAGGTCAAATTAAAATTATATGGCTTTGTCCACACCACATGGTTTTGCCCATCTATTTTTTTGTAGGTTGGTGAAACTAATTTTGTTAATGAACTTTCTGAAATATCATTTTTCAGAATCCATCCTCTAACACCATCTTTTGTTTCTACGTTCAGCCAATTATTTAAGGTACGTAAATAGATTAATTGATCATTAGGTTGTAGTTTTTTTGCAACGGCATAGTTTGTTGCTGCACCTTTTCTTAAGCTCGATTGCTTATTTGCATATACATATTTAATATCCTGTATGGATTCTACAATCTCCCAGGAAGGAACCCAACCTGTCCGTTTTGATGGTGACGCAACTTGATACCATTTTTCATTATTAGCATTTATAAACTCAGCAAGTACGTTTAATTCTGTATTGTATTTGAGAGTTTCTTTTATTTCATAAGCAAATGTCGCACCTCTGTAAAGGTAGGTATTATTAGTAGCGACGCGCACCTTTTTATTCACATAAGATAGAGTTGGAGTTTCAGAGATATCATTTCCAGCTATCCAACCTATTTTATTGTTAATGAAAACTTTGAACCAAGTCTGACCATTTGAGTCTTTCATTACATCAATTGCAATCTGTTCTTTCCCTTTTTGTAAGGTTGAAAGAGTAGCTGCTTCTGTAGACGCATTTGAACGTATAGGTGTGTTATTTTCCTTAATAAAAATCTTCTTGTTCAGCAATTTATTTTGTTGTAAGAAATCGGACCTTACCCACCCTAATTCGGTTTTAGAGATTTCAAGTCGATACCATGTTTCCTTTGAGGCATTGACAAATGTATCAATGACTTTTACTTTTTGATTTTTAGTAAGTAATAAAACCGTATCGTAGCTATTTGTAGCACCTTTCTTTAACGGGACTGAAGAAGTGATGGTATACATAGATTTGATTTCAACTGGTTTAGTTGGTGCCGGTTCCGGTTCTGGCTTTGGCTTTGGTGTTTCCTTAGGAGGAGCCGGATCTGGATCTGGTTTTGGTTCAGGTTTCGGAACCACTGGTTTAGGTTTTACGGCTTTACTATTAAAAGCTGTTTCTGGTACCCACCCTAAAACAGAGTTTAAATCAACACGATACCATATTTCACCGAATGTATTTTTGAAGGAGTCGATGACCACAACGTTTTGTTTAGCTTTAATTGATCCAACTACTGCATACGATGAGGTTGCCCCTTTTCTAACATTTGTGGTATTTAATACGTTCATCGTTATTTTTGTTTTGGCTTTTTGTAAATCATTAGCTAATACCCATCCCAGCTTGCCGCCAGATGATGTTCTATACCATAACTCACCTGATGCATTCGTAAAATGACTCAGTACTGTAATATTTTGCTTCGTGTTAACATATCCAACAATCTCATAGGATGATGTCGCTCCTCTTCTTATTGGAATAGAAGAAACCTTGTCTTTGGAGGCTGGTGGAGTGGGCTTTACAGCAGGTTTTTCAGCTACTGCTTTTGTGGATAATTGATTTCCAAGTACCCAACCGATTTTTCCATTTGCGTCAACTCTCTTCCAATCTTCACCATAGGTATTGGTAAAAGAAGAAAGTACTTTAACTGTTTGGCCTTTTTTTAATTGTTCCACAATCTTATATGAGTTTGTTGCGCCTTTTCTAAGCGGGGCATTTTGAAAGGTTACAGTGGATTTTGTGGAAAACTGGGTTGCTGGCCCCCAGCCAATTTTATTTTTTCCTAAATCAATTCGATACCACTTCTCGCCAAAGGTATTAGTAAACTCATCGATAACCTTTACTTCTTTACCATTATTAATTGTTGCTATAGCCTCATATGTGTTTGTTGCCCCTTTACGGATTTCTACCTTTTTTTCTGCAAACACATTAATAGGGTAGTTTGCTTCGGCAGCCACAATGGTGGGTGTCAAAATACTAGCTGCGAGAATTGTCGAAGCTACAAACTTTTTCACGTAATCACTCCAATTATGTAGAATTTTGTATATGAATAATAATATACAAATTAGTAAGAAATTCCAATGAAAATACTCATTTTTGTAATAAAAAGAATTTAATCGCTGATTTGTCAATGGGGCTTTTGGCATGCAAGTGTATGGGGACGGGGCTTTTGAATAAAAATAAACAGCTAGGGAACCCCTAGCTGTTTATTGGTGAACTATCTATCATTTATTGTGAGTCGAAACTTTCTTCAGCTGTTGAATTTATGTCGTGCTTTGTACCGTTTAAGATACTATCCACTTCCTCGTGGACCTGGGCAATCGACTCTTCATATGGGATAAAGTAGTAAATACTATTAATAGTTTGATCATATCCTTCGAGCTTGATCGATTGTATCTCTGTATCCTTTAGGCTTGCGTATAATTGAATAAAGCTTAAAAATTCACGAGACGGAATATTTGTTTTTACATTTGAGCCTATGTCATCAAGTACGTTGTCAATCTTCGTAAACGAGGTGAGAGAAGTAGCTTTTTTCACGATTTCCTTAACTGCTTCTTTTTGTCTTTCATTTCTACCAAAATCTCCTAGAGGGTCAGATTTTCTCATCCGAACGTATGCTAGTGCTTCGTTTCCGTTAAGTTCCATTTTTCCTTCATAATATGTTTTCCATTTTAAAGATCCGGTAAGTTGAGCTTTAAAGGTAAACGGTACATCAACTGTGATTCCTCCAAGTGAATCTACTACATCTTCAAAACCTTGGAAATTGGTTGTTACATAATAATCAATCGGTATATCCAACATTTCAGTAACTGTTTCAATCGTAGAAGTCACACCACCATTACTATACGAATGATTAATCTTGTCTTTTCTTCCTAGCTCAGGTATATATGTCCTTGAGTCTCTCGGAATACTGATTAAAGAGATATCTTTTGTTTTTGGGTTGACTGTGACTAACATAAGAACATCTGAACGGCCAAGTCCTCCTTCGGTATCATCAACACCGATTAGAAGCACTGTAAACGGGTCCTCTTTCACTTTTATTTTTTCTTGTCTATGGTTTGGTATTTTACTACGGTCGATTTCTTCATAGGTTTGGTTTGCTACATTGTTTGCTTTGTAAAATAAATATCCAAAATAGCCAGCTACGACCAATAGAATTAGTAATAGAAGAAAAAGGATTCTTCGAAAAATTCCTTTAAGCTTTCGTTTCTTTTTTCTTCTCTTTATTCTTGAATTAGAATTACTCATTGGCTTCCCCTTTTCATATCTCTTCCTCTAAATACTCCACAATTCCTTCCGAAACTAGCGCTTGTCCATTTGTAAGTTCAATCATCCATTCAGTGAATTGTGGTGTTTGTTTTTCTTCTACATAGGTTTCGATTTCTACTGCGTCAATATACTTAATTTCTTTAATTTGGTATACGGAAGAGCGCAGTTCATTTTCAACCTTGCCTAGCCAGGTGTAGTCGATTTTTGTATGCATAACTCTCATTAGCTTACGCTCAACGATTCCTGTTGCTTGGAGGCCTTCTGAAGTTGACTTTCCGTATGCGCGGATAAGTCCCCCTGCACCTAATTTTATTCCTCCAAAATACCTAGTTATGACAACAACTGTATCTTTTAAATGTTTTTTCTTTAAAACTTCGAGTATTGGCACACCTGCAGTTCCACTTGGTTCGCCGTCATCGTTTGCTTTTTGAATTTGATCGTTTTCTCCAATGAGATAAGCTGAACAATTATGGGTTGCATCCCAGTTTTGCTTTTTTATTTTTTGGATAAATTCCTGAGCTTCCTGTTCGGTTGTTGCACGGTCAATATATGCAATAAAGCGTGACTTTTGAATATTTATTTCATGCTCGCCATACCCTTTTACTGTATAATAGGAATGAAGCATTACGTGATACCTCCTATCTGGCACCCTGTAAAAACAGGTTTGGTAAAGGCAGTGCGACAGAATTCGGCACTTACCGAGGTTTTCTGTATTTTTTTGACCATTCTTCTATTATAAAACGACATAATTTTTACATCAATGGTTTGTTTTCTGCATCGGCTAGATGTAATACAAATGTAACTGTTATGAAACCTGTAAAAAACAAACAAATCGGTGTATAATTTACTTTGTTTAGCAAAGGTCTAACTTTCCTGGTGTTGATTTTAATACACCAGGTATTAATTTATGTAGGCCTAAACCTTGATCAAAATTCAGCAAGGTGCCATTTTAAGAATGAGGGGATGATTGATATCTATAGAGGAATAGTAAAAAAATGGGGCTTGCCTATTTTATTTTTGGGTTTTATTACTATTTTCTGGGCACTAAAAACACTTTATTTTGTCCACGAATTAGATGTAAGTCCACATAAAAAATTCATTTTATTAGCTTCTGGAGGCCTTGGGCTCTGGATTACTGCAATATTTTTCATAAATAAATCTAAGGTATCCGCTGTTGTTTCATTGCTTATTTATACTCTTTTTTCTTTCTTACTATATGCGGATGTGGTATATGAACGTTATTATGATGCTATCCTCAATATTGATTTATTGGGACAGGCCGACCAGGTTGGGGATATATTTGATTCAATTATTTCACTACTTTATATCTCGGACGTTTTTTATTGGCTAGACATTCCGGTATTAATTGTACTTTCTGTGCTTGTTTTTAAAAGGATACCTAAGCAAACTAATTTGATTGGTTCATTTAGTCTGTTCGTATTAGGTACCGTATGCATTCTAATTACAGCTTTTGTACCTCTAAAAACATCATATTCGGATCAGTACAAAGTGGCATTGACTGGGGTTATTCCATCACATATTTTTGATACGACACAGACAATACTTGACCAAAAAAGAGTGGTTGAAGTATCCGCACAAAATCAAGAGATGATGATCAAACTTCAAGAGAGGTTCTTGCGTAATCAAGAAGTTCAAAAGAACTCAACTAGTTTTGGGAAATATAATGGTAAAAACGTCATTATTGTACAAGCTGAATCATTAAATAATTTTCCTATTAACCTCAAGGTGAGCGGTAAGGAAATTACCCCCAATTTAAATAAATTAGTAGAAGAAAGCTATTACTATCCTAATACTTACCTGCAAATAGGGAGAGGAAATACTTCAGATGCTGAGTTCGTAGCCAATAATTCGATTTATCCTATAGCATCAAAAGGCATATACAAGACATTCCCAACTAACGATTACCTTTCGCTCGGGAGTGTACTAAGAAAAGAAGGTTACTCTACAAGTGCTACGCACGGAAACACACCAGAGTTTTGGAATAGACAAAATGCATATGAAAATCAGGGATATGAGCAGTTTTACCATATGAACCATCCAAAGATTAATGCTGATGAAATACTAGGACTAGGAATATCCGATGAAAGTATATTCAATCAAATGCTTGAAATCTATCAAGAAGAAGAAAAACCTTTCTATAGTTTTATTGTCAGTCTATCAGTTCATAGACCTTTTGAGCTACCTGAAGAATACCAATTATTAGACTTACCTGGACAGTTCAATAATTCGAATACAGGAAATTATCTTCAAAGTGTACACTATTTTGATCGTGCTCTTGGTATGTTTATCGATGGTCTTAAACAAGCAAACCTTTGGGATGAGACAATATTTGTTGTTTATGGAGACCACTATGGACTATTGCCTAATGATACGGAGGGGATAGAGAGATTACTTGATATTACCTTTGATGAGAAAACTCGTTTCCAAATTCCATTAATTATGCATTACCCTGGCCAAGAGGAAGGGGTTGTGAACGAAGTGGTGGCAAGTCAAATGGACATTGCACCAACAATTACGACTTTAATAGGTATCGAAAAACCGCTCATTCAATTTGGTGTACCACTTGAGGAAAAGAAAGAGGGATTTGCAGGGTTTGCATATGAGACAACAAAATACAGTTATTACTCTAATAAATTTGATTATATTGCTTCACATGATGGAGTATATGAACGCGGAACGTGCATAAATAACGAAACTAATGAACAAATAGATGTTGAAGCATGCCGAGCAGGTTATGAGAAATTGTATGAGGATATTGAAATCTCGAAATTCCTATTAGAAAATAATCAAATTGGAAGGGTATTTAAGGATTTAATACCACAATAGTTTCAACACGATTCACAAAATGCATGATCAAGACTATACCTTTTGAAGGAAAGACTTGATCATGCTTTTTATTTTTCCACATTCTTTTTTGATTGCAGTTGAACGAAATTCCAGTGTTCCCTTTTCGGTGTAATCCGTGGTAAATATACGTATTTATTGAATATTTATTTTATGTTTGCCATACCCTTTTACTGTATAATAGGTATGAAGCAATACGTAATATCTCCTATCTGGGAATCATGCGAAAATAGTCTTGGTAGTGTGACAGAATTCGACACTTATCAAACTTTTCTATATTTTTTTGCCCATACTTCTATTATAAAAAGACATAATTTCTACATCAATGGTTTGTTTTTGGCATAGGCTGAATGTAATACAAATGTAACTGTTATGAAACGCTGTAAAAAACAAATCCGTATATAATTTAGATGGAGGTGGAGAGATGGCCACCAAGGGGCTTGATAGTAAAGTTCTGGATTCAATATTGGAAAAAATGGTTCATACCGTTGATCATAGTAAAGAAGAGATTTTTCGGATTGGTGAGCAATCACGCCAAGAATTTATCAGTTTAACGGACGAGTTAAAAGAAATTAAAGAACGTGTTGGGACGATTATTGATGAAGTGGATAAGCTAGAAATCCATACTCGTTTTGCTAGGAAACGGCTCTCTGAGGTTAGTAGCCATTTTAATAAGTATTCAGAAGAGGAAATACGCAATGCATATGAAAAGGCTCATGACCTGCAGATGCAATTGACTGTTGTAAGGCAAGAAGAAAAGCAGCTGCGCGAGCGTCGTGATGAGCTTGAAAGACGTCTAGTAGGCCTAAATGAAACAATTGAGCGTGCGGATCATCTTGTCGGTCAAATTTCCGTTGTTCTCAATTATTTAAATAGTGATTTTAAAATGGTTGGCGAGATTTTAGAGGATGCCAAGCAAAAGCAGGCATTCGGACTTAAGATCATTGAAGCGCAGGAAGAAGAACGTCGTAAGCTTTCTCGTGAGATTCATGATGGACCAGCCCAGATGCTAGCGAATGTGATGTTGCGTTCCCAAATTATCGATAAGGTCTACCGCGAAAGCCCTGAGCAAGGCGTGAAGGAAATTCATGATTTGCGTAAAATGGTTCGGTCGGCGCTGTATGAGGTTCGTCGGATTATTTATGACTTACGTCCGATGGCATTGGATGATCTTGGATTAGTTCCTACCCTCAAAAAGTACCTATCCACGATCGAAGAATATAATGGAGACACTACGATTTCTTTTACATTTATTGGTTCGGAGCAGAGAATACCTTCAAAATTTGAGGTAGCTCTATTCCGTATGGTTCAGGAAGCTGTCCAAAATGCACTAAAACATGCGGAGGCTCGTGAAATCGCAGTTAAGCTTGAGATAAGTAGAAATCATGTAACGGTTATCGTAAAAGACAATGGAAAAGGCTTTGATATTCGCGAAAAGAAAAAAGACTCGTTCGGCTTAATTGGGATGAGAGAACGAGTAGATTTACTAGATGGAAATCTTACCATTGATTCAAGTGTTGGTGCTGGTACAATTGTAATGATACAAGTACCGATTGAAGTTTGATTTTCCCTTTTCAATCCGTGAGAAAATTTCGGTAATTCATGATACGTTACAAGAAATGGTCCAACTACTATTAGCTGCTTATTTATATAGGAAAAACAAGAATAATCTTACTAATATTGTCTGTTAATACTGCTTTAGGAGTATTGACCGAAATTGCCTCGATTGTAAAATGAAAGGGGGAGGCGTTATTTATGAAAACAAGCATAGTTATTATTGATGATCACCAATTATTTCGCGAAGGTGTAAAACGAATACTAGATTTTGAACCAACCTTTCAAGTCGTAGCAGAGGGTGACGATGGGGAACAGGCACTAGCACTCATTGAGAAGCATAAGCCTGATGTTGTCATCATGGATATCAATATGCCGAACTTGAATGGGATTGAAGCGACGAAACAATTGATTGACACTTACCCTGATACGAAGGTCATTATTTTATCCATCCACGATGATGAAAGCTATGTGACGCATGCCCTTAAAACTGGAGCAACTGGTTATTTATTAAAAGAAATGGATGCGGATTCTCTAGTCGAAGCGGTTAAAGTTGTCGCAGAGGGTGGATCTTACTTGCATCCAAGAGTAACGCATAACCTAGTAAAAGAATTCCGTCGACTTGCAGTTGCAAGTGGTCAATCCGTTTCAGCGCATTCTCATGCAGCGGTAGAGGTTCGCCGTCCATTGCATCTATTAACGAGAAGAGAATGTGAGGTTCTCCAGTTATTAACGGATGGACGTAGCAACCGCGGTATTGGTGACGACCTATATATCAGTGAAAAAACGGTTAAAAACCACGTAAGTAATATTCTACAAAAAATGAACGTAAATGACCGTACTCAAGCCGTTGTAGTTGCAATTAAAAATGGCTGGGTTGAGGTTAAATAATAGAATACGAATAAAGTAGAAGGCTGAGCTCTTGTGATGGAGCTTGGCTTTTTGTTTTTTATGGGAATGGTGTGATGTTTATAGTAAAATTTAGCTATAAGTAAATAGGAAGTGATAATAAAATGAAGAAGAATAGTGTATTTCATTTTTTAGGAGAGTTCTCAAGCCAATTAGAAGAAGCAGCGTTAAGGGTAGAAGCTCTATTATGGGAACAACCACAGGTGGCTTTAACTCAAGCGCGCTTATTCGGAGAATTAATTGTTACGATGATTCTGGAGCAAGAGAATATGAACGAAGGATTTGCACTCACACAGGTACAAAAGATTAGAAAGTTATATAGTCATGATATTATTTCTGACGACGTATATAAAAAGCTAGAATATATTAGAAAGAATGGCAATATTGCGGTTCATCAAGTGGTTGAGATAGACCAAGAAGTAGCAAAAGAAGCACATCGGACCATTTTTGACTTAGGGGTATGGTATGCGGAAGTCTATGTAAGCCATACCTTTACAGCACCTGCATACAAATTACCTTCCCAACGAATCCAAGACTTTGACGTGATGAAACAATGGATGGACGATTACATTAAAGAAACACAGCAACAGTTAAGGGAAATAGAAGAACAACTAAAGGAATTGAAAGAAGAAAAGAAACAGCAACCAGTTGTTGAAAAGAGATCACATGTTTCTCCGGAAAAGACAAAAGAGCGACATGTTCCCTTGGACAGATTTCAACAAACATTTGAAAATGCCCATTTTACCTTTACGAACCTTTCAAAAAAAGCGGCTGAATTCCAATTTGAAGATTTCAAAACAGGTTTTGTTTATTTATTGGATAATATTAATCCAACAATTACTGTACATCCTTGGTTAGTTGAAAAAGCCAACTTGTTTGAAGAAGTGCAGGCGAAACCACTGAAAAATACGGCTTTAAGACGCTTCCCGAAAAAAGAGGAAGACGGCCAACTTAAATCAAATTATGGATATCCGTTTACGTTCCAAACAAATGGCGAACTAGAGTTTTTGTTGAAGCGAATAATGAAAGTGCTAGAATCTGAAAAGGTAATATAAAATAGTTGGAAGGCTTTCCTCATGTGATGAGGTTAGCCTTTTTTTATTTGCTCAGGAAGGAGAAACTATTAATCTAACTTCATAGTAAATCGTTCTTATTAAAGAAATATCTGTTAAAAAATGCTTGAAATCAAAGAATGAATACGTTATGGTATATACAGGTTGTTCTCTTAAAAGAACAAGCACGGAGATGCCCTTTTTTAAAAAGGAGTGAAAATATGCTTAAGAAGACATTAAGATGGAGTGGAAATGTATTATTTGCTTTATTCGTTCTGTTAAGTGTTTTAGTGCTGGTGTCGACCTTTCAATCAAAAAATCAGATTGGACAAGTTCCCTCCATCCTTGGTTTTAAAATCATGACCGTGATGACAGGTAGTATGGAGCCGGAAATACACCCTGGAGATATGATTATCGTCAAGGGGAAGGATCCTAGTAAACTCCAAGTAGAGGACGTCATCACGTATCAAATGAACCAACAGACACTCGTAACACATCGGATCGTTGATTTGGTAAAAAAGGACGGGGAAACCCTTTATCAAACAAAAGGTGATGCCAATAATGTGGTGGATCAAAACTTTGTGTCCTCAGACCAAATTGTAGGCGTTTTAGCTTTTACGATACCTAAGGCTGGGCATTTGGCCCAAATCTTACAAACCCCTACTGGTATTATCATAATCTCTCTTTTAATTTTGTTGATAGTAACGCTTGGAATGATCAAAAAGATGCTAACAGCACAGCGAGAAGAAACTAGTCATACATAATGCATTCCACCGTTATTACTCATAACTTACTTGATGAAGGAGGTGTCATTTAACTATTTTTAGCAGTTTAATACATTAGTAGAAACGGGAGGATACCATGAAGAAAAAGAGTATTATTGGATTAGTTTCATTGTTAGTAGTTTGTATTGCAGTTGTTGGTACGATTGCTTACTACTCGCTCAGTTTTAAAAGTGACAAGAATATGGCAACAGCTGCTAGCTTTAAGGTTGAAGCAAAGCATAATGGACAGGCGATTGGTGATGAGCAATTTCAGTTAGATGAGCTTTATCCAGGAATGGAAACAATAGAAGCCTATAGTTTTGAAGTGAATAAGAAAGGTACTGAAGTACCAGTAGAGTATCAAGTGAAGTTAACTCCAACTGGTGAATTGTTCCCTGCAAATGCAAATTCTCCAGTTACCTTTACATTACAGCGTCAACTTGATGGCGAATGGGTATCGCTAGATCATTCAATTGCATTTAAACCAGAAGCTGACGTAGAAAACTACCGTATTTTAGTTGATTGGCCACACAGTGATAATGATATTGATTTTGAGGGTAAAAGTGGAAACATCCGCTTAGAGGTTATTGCAACACAAGTTGAAGCAAGTAGCGCTCAGGTAGCAAAAGAAAAGTATGAGGCAGTAAACGAAGAGTTCCTTGCATTAGATAAAGTTCATAATAACACTTCTTTTAATAGAGGGAACTTTACAAAGGCTCAATCAGACGCAGTGCAAGATTCACTTAATGAGCTAGCTGCTTACGTTGATGGTTTAGTAGATGGAAAAACAAAGACTGAATTAAAGGCGAAAGTAGCAGATTTACAAAAAGCCCTTGATGAAAAAGTGGCATCTCGCTATGTGTATTATGAAGTTGTGGAAGAGGAAACACACTTTGAGCAGCTTGCATTAAAGCTTACAGCAAAAGTCACCGCCGGACAGTCATCTAGAACACAAAACAATAACCCAATTTACCTAAACTCTATGGGTAAAGGTGACAATATGCAATATCTCAAGTACTCTAATTTTTCATTTGTGAAACCAGTAGTCGGTGATACTGCATCATTTAATGGCTTAAGATTTGATGGTGGAGTAAAGAGTATCGATGTAACTTTCACAAACCTTGGTGACGGCAAATGGCAAATTGAGAGTGATTGGTTAGTGGAAAAGAAATAATTCAGGGATTAGTTTTGTCTTTTTGTTCTTTATTAAGAAAAACATGTGCATTATGACGATCTATAACGCATAAAAAGGAGGAACCACAATGAAGAAAAAAGCTTTATTCGGCCTAGCTTCCCTCTTAATTATTGCAATTGCGATTGTTGCAACAACAGCTTATTTTACGAAGCAGTTCGTTAGTGACAATAACCCAGCAAAGGCTGCGGTTTTTAATGTGGATGTTGTGGATAGAGATGGCCAAACAATTGGGGACGGAAAGTTCAATTTAGGGGAAGATTTCTATCCAGGTATGGAGCCAGTTGAAGTGTACAACTTTACAATCAAGAAAAATGATACGAAGCTTCCTGTTGAGTACAGCGTGAACTTCACGCCAAGTGGCGAATTGTTGACTGGAGATACACCTATTACTCTTCTACTTCAGAAGGATGTAGCGGGTGAATGGAAAGAGGTTGACTTCTCCACAACATTTAAGCCAGAAAATGACTCTGAAAGCTACCGTATTCTTGCAAGCTGGCCACATGGTGACAATGACATTGCATTCCAAGGTAAAACTGGAAACATGAAATTAGAGGTAACAGCGACTCAGGTTGATCCTGAAGAAGAGCCTGAAGGTCCTCCGTATTTTACTGGGGAAGTTGCATTTAAAGCGACACCAAATGGATCCACTAGAACGACTACTGACAAAGAAGTTAACTTTTATGTGGATAAAGATGGATATAAAGTAATTGAAATAAGCATGGGTGACGGAACAGGCGTATTTGAAGATAAGGTTGGTAATGTAAAAGTAGTGGGCGAAACATTTAATGGCAAGCCATATTACCGTGTATATACGGATAAGGAATATTTCGCAAACGAATCAAATGCATGGAGAACGCCGGCAGAAAAAATCGATACTTCTGTTGAAGGAGTAGTAAGATTCGATAAGGTTCTTGGACCATACCTATCCATCGAATCTCAAGCTCTATACAACTGGTTTACTTCAAACTAATTTTTAAAATGGCATAGGCTGACATAATGTTGTCAGTCTATGTATCACCATAACCGGGAGGTGACTTGATTGAAAAAAACGATTCTAAGAGCAACTGGATTTTTATCAGCGGGCATATTAATCTCCGCCATTTTACAAGCAAATACTCCTACATTCTCATACTTTACCACCCAATATCAAGATGTAATCAATGTTTCGACTGCTTCAGCGGAAGATCTGATTAAGCATGTAGAAGTGATTAAGAAAAAGGATGGTAGTTTAGTAGTTGAGGTGGTCCGTGATAGTGATTATGGTTATCGACCCGATGTCGGTTTTTCGATTGAAGGAGATTTGGCCGAATACATTTTACATATCAATCCAATCAAGGCTGAAAAAAATGGAACCTACTATATTCCGCTCGAAGCCAACATTAACGCCTATCAATTTTTAGAGCTTTTAACGATGAAGTTCTCTGGAAAAAAAACAACTGTTAAAGGAAAACTCACTGCAAAGAATTTTGATGGTCAAGTTATCGCAGCAAAGGATATTGAGCTAGACATTGATTATTTGTTAGGTCGAATTGATGATGAAATTGAAAGAAACAATTCGAAATTAGACAAGGTTGATGATCCTAAAGCAATTGAAGACCTAGCAAACCTGATTGCTTTTTTAGCTAAGGGTGTGAATTGGGAGGAAGAATCGAGTGACGTTATCGTTAAAACTCTTGCTCCGGATTTACTAGAAAAGCTTGAATCTCAACAGAAACAGCTTGATGAAGAAAACAAAGAAAGATTAAAACTGCTTGAAGAAATTGAATCACTTAAACGGCAAAAAACGGAACTTCAAACGAGCCTAGAAAAGGTAGAAAAGATTGAAGATGAACAGCTTGAAGAAACTAAAACAAAAGATGAGGCAAATGAGGATGTTAACTAGTAGGTACTGGAACAATATGAATATAAAGAGGTAAAAGACGGGAAACGACATCGTAACCCGTTATTTTTATGCTTTCAGGAAGTGACATACCCGTCTATTTCATTTAGAATGGAAATTATAAAGAAACTCAGACAGGAAGGTAAAAGATATGAAAATGGCGATTGTAACTGATAGTACAGCTTACATACCACTGGAACTTCGAGAAAAACTTAATATACATATGATTCCGCTAAGTGTCGTATTTGGTGAAGAAAGCTATCGTGAAGAAGTCGACATTACTGCGGAGGCGTTCTACGATGAACTTAAGGCGCGTAAGGAATTGCCAACAACATCACAGCCGCCAATTGGTGAGTTTGTAGAGCTTTTTGAAACGCTTGGAAAAGAAAATGATGCAATCATCAGTATTCATCTTTCAAGCGGAATAAGTGGAACTTACCAAGGTTCCGTGACAGCGGGCGAGATGGTAGAAGGTGTAAAGGTCTACTCATTTGACTCTGAAATCAGCTGTATGGTACAGGGCTTTTACGCGTTGGAAGCTGCAGAAATGGCGAATGAAGGTAAAGATGCGGCCGAAATTATGGAACGTCTTCAAGAAATTAAAAAAACTGTTCGCGCCTATTTTATGGTGGATGATCTGACGAATCTTCAGCGTGGCGGCCGTTTGAGCGGGGCTGCGGCTTTTGTAGGAAGCTTGCTTCAAGTGAAGCCGATCCTTCACTTTGATGATAAATTGATTGTACCTTTTGAAAAAATTCGCACTCGTAAAAAAGCACTAAATCGTGTGTTTGAATTATTTGATGAAGATGCGAGTAAGGGTGTGCCAATGCGTGCAGCATTGATTCATGCAAATATCGAAGAGGAAGCAATGGAATTAAAGGCTGAGCTTGAAAAGAAATATCCACATGTTGAATTTTTACTAAGCTATTTTGGACCGGTAATTGGAACCCATCTTGGTGAAGGTGCAATTGGGTTAGGATGGTATATGAAATAAAAGATTGCGCCGTACTTTGCGGCGCTGTTTTTTAAAAAAATTGGAGGAACCTTATGAGATTTTTACTAGAAAATGAACTATTAATCCCCGAACATTTATCGGACAAGCCTGGAGTCAAGCGAAATTCAGATCATGAATCTGGCCACTCCCTACCACAAAATCCCTCTTATGACTACTCTCCAGAACTCCAACAACTACTCTACGGCAAGCAACTCCTACTCGAAGAAATTCCATTTTCTCTTGAAGACATACAACAACATTATGTGAATGGTTTTGTACATTATCGAAAGTGCATCAAAAAAACAAAAGAAGGGTATTCCTGTGTTCGCTGTGGGAATTCGGACCAAAAGCTTTTTGCGTCGTTTGAATGTGCGCGCTGTTATCAGGAATGTACGTATTGCCGGAAGTGCATTAATATGGGGCGGATGAGTGAATGTACAGTTATGGTAAGTTGGGCGGGGCCAAGTCCGACGATAGAAAGCCCAGATAAACCACTTGTATGGGAAGGAACACTCTCAGCTGGACAACAAAAAGCTTCAACTGAACTTATACGGGCTGTTCAGACAAATGATCAGCTTCTGATTTGGGCCGTCTGTGGAGCAGGGAAAACGGAAATATTATTTGAAGGAATTCAAACTGCACTTCTAGCAGATAAAAAGGTTTGCATCGCCACACCACGCACCGATGTTGTTATTGAGCTTGCTCCCCGAATAAAAGCCGCATTCCCAAAAGTTGATGTCATCGCCTTGTATGGAGGAAGTGAGGATCGTAACAAAACAGCCCCCATTACACTCTCCACAACCCACCAATTGCTTCGCTTTTACAAAGCCTTCGACATGATCATCATCGATGAAGTGGACGCCTTCCCGTATTCCGTGGAACCGATGCTTCAATATGCTGTCAACCAAGCTAAAAAGGATATCTCGTCCACCATCTACCTTACCGCCACTCCAAATAAAACATGGAAAAAAGAAATTTCAGCCGGGAAAAGAAAAGCTGTCACGATTCCTGCGAGGTACCATCGTCAACCATTGCCTGTGCCTGAGTATGTATGGTGCGGGAACTGGGAGAAAAGACTAAAAAAGAAGAGATTGCCAGGGAATCTGATGGCTTGGATTAAGGAACATCTTGAAAAGGGGAAACAGGCTTTTTTGTTTGTCCCACGTATTACATATCTGGAAAGCATCGTCCAAGTTTTGCAGTCTATCGAACCACGAATACAAGGTGTCCATGCCGAGGCCCCCGATCGTAAAGAAAAGGTAGCTCGATTTCGTACTGGCGAAATCCCAATTCTAGTCACAACGACCATTTTAGAAAGAGGAGTAACTGTTCCGAATATTGATGTGGCCGTCCTGGGCGCAGAGGATCGAATTTTTACGGAGAGTGCCTTAGTACAAATTTCAGGCCGGGTTGGCCGCAGCGCTCAATTTCCAACCGGTCAGATATTATTTTTTCATTTTGGAAGAACAATGGAAATGGTGAAGGCGAAACAGCATATCGAAAAAATGAATAAAGAGGCTCTCCAAAACGGCTTCATTGATTGATTTTGCAGCCCATTTTGATTATGATTAAAGGTAACGGACAAAGAACGAATATGGTGGTGGTTTCCAGTGAAAAAGGTTGTTTATACGTTTGCGCTTTTGTTAATCATCGGTGGAGTATCATTGACAGGTTACTCGGTTTTTCAAATTTGGGATTCAAATCAAGCACAAAAAGAAGCATTGGTTCAGGCGGAGGAACTTATTTCAACGAATCCTGTAGAGGAAGAAGCAAAGAAGGATATGGTAATTCCAACTTTTGAAAAAGGCGAGACAATGGGAGTTTTAGACGTTCCAAAGCTTGGTGAGAAAATGCCAATTATCGAGGGAACGGATGAGGATGAGCTGGCAAAGGGTGTGGGGCATTATCTCGGCACCGCGCTACCTACGCAAAATGATCAAATCGTTCTATCCGGTCACCGCGATACAACTTTTAGACGATTTGATGAGCTTGAGATCGGTGACACTTTTGTTGTGAAAATGCCATACGGTGATTTTACCTATGAAATTGTGGACACAAAAATCGTGGATGCGGACGACCGGACCATCATAAAATCAACGGCCCCAAATGAGGAGCTTGTAGTGACAACCTGTTATCCATTCGGATACATTGGAAACGCGCCACACCGCTTTATTTTCTATGGAAAAATGGTGAATTGACCTTGTGACCCCTAAGCCGGACGGAATCTGGCATAGGGGTTTTTGGATAGGTCCAAAGTATAGTTTTTCAAGCGTTTAAAAGGAATATTACAAAGTGATGTCAAATTAATGGAGGAGGACAAAATCATTTCCAATTTATGTTTATCATGTAATAATGAAAAAAGATAAAGAGAATGGAGAGGTTCATATGAAGGTTTTTAATGCAATGGAGCCATTAGTAGCTGAAGCGATTAATGATAATTGGTCTGAATTTAACCTGCCTTGTAAATGTGAACAGTGTAAAAATGATGTATTTGCCCTCACGCTTAATAATATACAGCCGCGTTATGTCTCGAAAGATAGTGGTATGGCGTATGTTCGTGCTCAATATTTTAATAAACAAATGATGGCTAATATCTATGTGAAAATCGCAGAAGCCGTGAACATCGTAGCCAAAAATCCTCAATGCGCTAATTTTCAAAGGAACTAACCGATGTCTACATGTATACTTTGTCATCAATATTTTGAAGAAGTGGATTCATGGGCATCCTTGTTTTCTCTAGTAGAACCTGATCCACTTTGTTCTACTTGTAGTGAGAAATTCGAAATCATAGAAGGTGAACTTTGTGAATGTTGCGGACGACCTTTTTTGGGTGTGGCAGATGAATATCGCGAAGGAAACCTCTGCTATGACTGCGTTCGGTGGGACCAGGATTCTCGTTGGCAGGGTGTCCTCACAAAGAACCGGTCGATTTACCTCTATAATGACTTTGCAAAAGATGTGATCTCCCTCTATAAATTCCGCGGTGATTATGTAATTTCTTCCATCTTTAAAACCCCTCTTAAAAAAGCTTTCCACACTCATTTTAATTCTTCCCATCTTGTTGTTCCCATTCCATTAAGTGACGAGCGATTGTATGAACGTGGATTTAACCAGGCCAAGGCGCTAGCAGCATTGTTAGATGTGCAGGTACATGAAATGCTTGCGAGGACTCACCTTGAGAAGCAATCGAAAAAGAGCCGTTCCGAGCGAATTCTTGCCGAAAATGTATTCCGTGTGACTGGAGAGGTTCAGGGTAAAGAAATTTTGTTAGTGGATGATATTTATACAACGGGATCGACGCTGAGGCATGCGGGGAAAGTGTTGCTAGAGGCCGGGGCGAAATCGGTCTCCGCTTTGACTTTGATGAGGGGGTAAGGAATATTATTGATAAGAAGAAAATGTTATAATCAAATTAACAAAAAGTAAGGAGTGATACTAATGAAGCCACTTAAAATTGAAGATCAAGAATTAAAAAAGGCTATATCTTCAGGGGATTATTATTTGGAAGTTGGGAAACGAAAATTTTTGTTATTTGAAGTAGAAGAAGTCACTAATTCTAATGTTTACCATGTAACTAATGAAGAAGAAAAAAAACAATTATTGAAAGCCTTAAATGAAGACAATCCAATATTATCAAGTGAAGAAGTTACTAGATTGTTGGAGGGGAAAAGTTGAAAATTCGTTGGAGAAATTCAGCAGCTCAATCTTTAATTGAGCTAGATAATTGGCGAATATCGATGGACTTACCTAAGATAGGAATGATCCTAAAAGACAATATAAACAGTTACTTTAATGAACAGGATTTTACCTTCTATATACCAGGCAAAATTGTATTAATAGATGGTTTGCCTGTTGAACTTAGAATGGTGTTATTGTCAGTAGGAAGATCCGAACCTTATAAAGTATTTTATCGCATTAGATCCGGTCAAGTTGAAATATTCTTAGTACAACACCCACGTCAAAAGCCCCTTACATAAACTACAAGAAACCACCCACAATAAATTTTTCAAATACTACTTTATATGAGTTATTTCATTTCAAAAAACTTTCACTATAAACTCCTTTAAAACCACCGATATAATAGATAGAAAAAAGGTGATCGAGGAGAGAGTTAAAATGGCAGAACTAGCGAATTGCCCAAATTGTGGCAGTGTTTTTGTGAAAACGAATCTACGTGATGTTTGTGAAACATGCTATAAAGAAGAAGAAATCGCATTCGAAACCGTTTATACGTTCATTAGAAAAAAAGAAAATCGGACAGCTACCATTTTTGAGACCTCAGAGGGCACGGGTGTTGATGAGGAATTAATCATCAAATTTATTAAGACAGGCAGATTGCGTCTGGCGCAATTTCCAAACCTTGGATATCCTTGTCAAAAATGTCGTACTATAATTAGGGAAGGAAATTTATGTGATGAATGTGTAAATGAACTTCGCAGTGAATTATCAACTTTCGAAAAAGAGCAGAAACGAATCCAGGAACTACGAAATCGTGAAAAAAGAACGTATTTTGTTGATAAATAATCTAAACTTTTTCATGTCGCTGCCGATATTATTAAAAAGAAATAAAGTTCGGATAGAAAGCGAGGTTTTACAATGAAAATTAACCAGTTCGGACCAGTCGGAATGAATCCATATAAGAAACAGATGAACAAGGTTGCTGCTACAGAAAAATCAACTCAGACAGACAAAGTCGAGATTTCTTCTGCTGCAAAACAGTTACAAGAAACATCACCTATAACCGTTGAACGCCAGCAAAAGGTTGAAGCCCTAAAGCAACAAATACAAAGCGGTACATATAAAGTGAACGTAGAGGACGTTGCGAAGAGCGTTTACGATTTTTATTTTAAAAAGTAATGTAAAAAAGGAGGGTCATTATGTCAGCTGAAAACTTAGTCTCAACACTCAAAAAGATACTTATTTTACATCAAAACCTATTGAAGCTGTCCGAGCGAAAAACAGAAATTCTGAAAAAAGGCGACATCGATGCCCTCAACGAACAAATGAAAGAAGAACAAAAATACATTTTAGCGATCAGGCAAATGGAAAATGAACGGATGACCATTGTTGATAAATGGCTTGGACCACGAGTTCAAGAGAAGACATTATCAAAATGTATCGAAGTTGCTGAAGACCCAATTCGTTCGGAGTTGATGGAATTACATGAGGACCTTCTTAAAGTAACTCAAGAATTAAAAGCAGTTAATGAGCTAAATCAGCAGCTCACACACCAGTCACTGCAGTATGTGAACATGTCGTTGGACATGTTACTGCCACAGGAACAAACCGCTACTTACGGAAACCCAGCGGGTACAAAAGAGAAAAAGCAAACACGGTCGATGTTTGATTCGAAAGCTTAAACTATTCAGTGGTGGCTTACCGAGAATAAGTAAAGGCCTTCGGCGGATGCCACAGATTTTTAAAGGAAACTTTTCGAGCAAGCTCGAAAAAATCTGGGCGCAAATACGCCAAGGCGCATTTGATTTATTGGAGGATGGAAAAATGGTATCAACCTTTCATGGACTAGAAACAGCACGCCGTGGCATGATGACCCAGCAGAGTGCATTATATACAACTGGACATAATATTGCGAATGCGAGCACACCTGGCTACACAAGACAGCGGGTCAACTTCACCCAGACAACTCCATATCCATCTCCTGGTCTAAATGCACCCAAATTTCCAGGTCAGCTTGGAACAGGTGTTGAGGCTGGTACGATTCAACGTGTGCGTGAGAGCTTTATAGACGCACAATTCCGGGGTGAGCAAACGAAAACCAGTTACTGGGGAACACGCGCAAGTGCCTTAGGAAAGATGGAAGAAATAATGAACGAGCCAACGGAAACGGGTCTTGCAAACACATTGAACCAGTTTTGGCAATCTCTGCAGGATTTAGCCGCTAACCCAGAAGACCAAGGTGCACGTTCGGTTGTGCGCCAGCGTGGTGAAATGGTGGCAAACACGTTCAACTATCTATCAAACTCATTAACTGCGATAAAGGACGATTTTGGCAAGCAAATCAGTGTAACTGTGAAAACAGTAAACTCGCTTTCTGACCAAATTAGTAAGATTAATAAGCAAATCTCCGAGATTGAACCGGTTGGATATTTGCCAAATGATTTATACGACGAACGTGATCGGTTAATTGATGAGCTTTCGAAGTATGTTGAAATTAAGGTTCATCCACCAAGAAGCAGCGGTGGTGATTCATTACCAGTTGCCGAAGGAATCTTAGATATTTCAATCGTTGGTGAAAACGGGACTGAGACGAAACTGATAGATGGAAGTAATTTTAAAAAGCTCTCAGTCGTACCAGCAATCGATTCAGATGGTGATGGAGTAAATGATCAACCAACGGGTCCTGTTACAGGATTTCAATTAGATGGACAAGCTGTTCCATTTATTCGTAGCGGAGAAATGAAGGCATTAGTTGAAGCATACGGGTATATGGAAAACGGCGAGGAAAAAGGCATTTACAACAAAATGCTAGATGACTTGGATAAAATGGCATATTCGTTTGTCACACAGTTCAATGCTGTGCATAGTCAAGGGTATACGTTGAAGACTTCAACAGATGAAAGTAATTCAGGTGGCGACTTCTTTGAACCGTTTAACAATGGATATAAAAACGCAGCAGCAACAATAAGCGTTTCTTCTAACATAGACAATTTAAGTAATATCGCTGCTTCAAATGCACCTGGGGAATCAGGGAATGGCTTGAATGCTACAAATCTAGCAAATGTAAAGAACACTGATTTTAGTAATATACCAGGTTCAGAAATTAAGGCAGGTAGTATTCAATCGTTCTACGAATCTCTTATTGGATCAATGGGAGTAGACTCTCAGGAAGCAATCCGTATGGCGGATAATGCGGCAGTACTGAAGGATTCTGTAGAGAACCGCCGTCAATCTGTTAGTGCGGTCTCATTAGATGAAGAAATGACGAACTTGATCAAATTTCAGCATGCCTACAACGGGTCTGCAAGAATGATTACAGTACTCGACGAAATGCTTGATCGAGTCATTAACGGCCTAGGAACTGGTGGAAGGTAGGTGTAAAAAATGCGCATAACACAATCGATGCTGACAAATAACATGTTACGAAATCTAAGCAACAGCTATGAAAGACTTGGAAAATACCAGGACCAATTAAATACACAAAAGAAAATCACAAAGCCTTCTGATGATCCAGTAGTGGCAATCAAGGGAATGCGTTATCGTACAGACCTTAAGGAAATTGAGCAATATCAGCGCAATCTATCTGAAGCTTACACTTGGATGGAGTCAGCCGATGATGCGATGGATAAAATGACGCAGGCACTTCAGCGGGTAAGGGAGTTGACTGTGCAGGCGAGTACAGGAACGAATGGACCTGATGAAAAGGCTAATATCGCAGTTGAGATTGAGCAATTAAAAGAGCATATTGCAACGATTGCGAATACGAAGGTTGGGAATAAGTTTATTTTCAATGGTACAAATACAACAGAAGCACCGGTTGATTTAGCTACTACTACTATTTCAATGTCAAATGCAGATGTATTGCTCGAAGTTTCTAAAGGGATACACATGAATGTGAATGTAAAAGCTAAGGACCTTTTACAAGGCAGTAATACAAATGATATCTTTACCGAACTTGATAATATAATTAATGATCTTAACTCTGACGGAGATGTAGGAAAATATCTAGATACAATAGATTCTCATGTATCCAATGTCGTAGCAAATCGTGCAGATTTAGGAGCAAGATATAACCGCATAGAACTCATTGATGAACGACTAGGTTCGCAAGAAGTGATTGCAACTAAGATTATCTCTGAAAATGAAGATGCTGAAATGGAAAAAGTGATTATTAACTTAACAACAGCGGAAGCAGTACACCGTGCAGCTCTTGGAGTAGGCGCAAAAATTATGCAGCCAACACTTATGGACTTTTTACGTTAAGCTATCTTTTTAGGAGATAGCTTTTTTATTAGAGGTGAAACTATGGAGTTAGCACAAATACGATTAGAATCACAGAATGCAAAAATAGGTATGCGAACTATAAAACCAGTACAAGAGATCAAGCAACCTAAAGCGGATTTATCAATCGAACAGCCAAAGGCCGAGGTGAAGATAGAAACTACACCGGGAAAGCTGACAATTGATCAAACTGAAGCATGGGCAGATATGGATTTAAAGCATATTTCTCGTCGTATCGCGGAGGCAGCCGACAAAGGGTACCAAGATTCACTCGAAGGAATTGCAAGACGAGCACAAGAAGGCCAAGAACTCATGACAATAGAGAATGGTGGAAATCCAATCGCACAAATTGCCAAAAGAAATAGCGAAGGACCAGAGCTCCAGTTTAACGTAGGATGGATACCATCTCACTTTAGTGTTAAGACTAATTATGTTCCAGCCGAGGTAGACATTGAAGTGGATGTTAAAAAACCAATTATTAATGTCGGGATTAACAAACCAATTCACGAATACACTCCTGGAAAAGTAAATATTACTTTGGACCAAAAACAATCATTGAAAGTTGATTTTGCTAATTTAAAATATATCGGTGTAAACTACGAGCAACAGATTTAAAAAAAGGTTGGGAAGAAATGAAAATTGATACGAAATATCATGGTGAGATACATATAGAAGAAAAAGATATAATTACGTTTGCTAATGGAATACCTGGATTTTTAGAAGAAAAGAAATTTATCTTTTTACCCTTTGGTGAGGATACAGGTATTTCAATTATGCAATCTGTTAGTAATGCTGGACTAGCCTTCGTTGTTACTAACCCATTTCTCTTTTTAAAAGAATATGATTTTACAATTGACGATCAAGTGGTTGAACAGCTCCAACTCGAATCAGAAAAAGATGTTACGGTTTATGTAATACTAACCGTTCAAGATCCATTTGAAAATACAACAGCGAACATGCAAGCTCCTGTTGTTCTAAATTCAAAAAAACAATTAGCTAAGCAAGTAATTTTAACAAATACTTCATATCAAACAAAGCATTCGATTTTTGAAAAAGGAAAAGTATCGGCTAAATAGGAGGTGGGAGTATGCTTGTATTAACTAGAAAGATCAATGAATCAATAAAAATCGGTGATGATATTGAAATTACAATATTATCTGTGAGTGGAGAACAAATAAAAATTGGAATAGAAGCACCAAAACATATTGAAATTCACCGGAAGGAAATCTATCTCGACATACAAAGTGAAAACAACCAAGCCTCCCAAACTTCCATTGATTTATTAAAACAGCTGAATATCAATTTAAAGACTACCCGTTAATCTATAAACAATAGCGGGTATTTTTATTTGCAAAATTTTGTAGAAATAAATATAAAAATCTATTAAACAATTACAAAACATGTCGATATAAAGGATGTAAAACAAATAAGTACAAAAGGCGGCCGACTTTTGTACTATTTGTAAATATATTAAATTCCACAAGGATGTGGGATTACAAACATTCAAGGAGGAAAAAGAAATGAGAATTAATCATAATATTGCGGCGTTGAATACTTATCGTCAATTGAATAGTGCTTCAACAGCTCAATCAAAATCAATGGAGAAATTGTCTTCAGGTCTTCGTATAAACAATGCAGCAGATGATGCAGCAGGTCTTGCAATCTCTGAAAAAATGCGTGGTCAAATTCGTGGATTGGATATGGCTTCTAAGAATGCACAAGATGCAACATCTTTAATTCAAACAGCAGAAGGAGCTTTAAACGAAACAGAAAGCATTCTTCAACGTATGCGTGAATTATCAGTTCAATCTTCTAACGATACAAATACTGATTCTGACCGTAAAGAAATTCAAAAAGAAATCAGTCAGTTAAAGGATGAAGTAAATCGTATTTCAACTGATACTGAGTTTAATACTAAGAAATTATTAAACGGTAGTGTTGGTACATCAGCAAACATTGATGGAACAAATACATTAAAATTTAAACCTTTAGAAGTGGTAGATTCAGAACTAGCAGCTGACACTTATACAGTGAAAACTGCAAATGCTGCAACAATTGGTGTAGATGTAGAAACAAATACAACTGGAATTTTAAGTGATGGTACTGAGTTTACTATGACAAGTGGAAATATTTCTGGATTAGCACTTGGGGATTACACTTTAGAAGTAACTGAGGCTGCTGGTGGTAAATTTGACTTTGCTCTTAAAGATGAAAATGGAGCTATTGTAGCTTCTGCAGCGGGAAAAGACAATACAGCTGATGTTGTTTTATCTAATGCTAATGATGCAAATATCAAATTTACAATTGCTTCAGGTGCAAACTATCAAGAAGGTTCAATGACATTTAACTTAAATGCAGAGTATGCTAGTGCATCAGATTTCGCTATCACTAATACTGCTGGAACTACAACTTACGATTCAGCAGCTAACTTGAAAATTACTGATAATGAATTTGAAGCAGGCGGTATCCAATTCAATATGACAGTGGATACAGCTCTAGTTGCAGATACAACGGGTACCAAAATCAAGACAACAAATAATGCTCTAAACATGCACATTGGTGCTAATGAAAATCAAACGATGAAAGTTGATATCAACAAAATGGATACAGAAAGCCTTGGTATCAAAGATATTGATGTTTCTTCACAAAAAGGTGCTGAAAGTGCAATTACTGCTGTAAATGATGCTATCACAAAAGTTTCAGCGGAACGTTCTAAACTAGGTGCTTTCCAAAACCGTCTTGAGCATTCAATTAATAACTTGAACACATCTTCTGAAAACTTAACTGCTGCGGAATCTCGTATCCGTGACGTTGATTATACTTTAGCTGCTTAAGGGGCAGTAACAAGTACAGTCGTCCTAGCTGGTAACGGCTAGTGATTATGATCGGGTGAATTGCTGGAAAACCCTTAGAGCTTTTCTAACCACAACGTAGTTGGAAACAACAAGCGTGATGGTCTGAAAAAAGAAAAGATTGGGCAATCAGCAGCCAAGCTCCTGTCTCGAAAGAGTGGAGAAGGTTCAACGACTAGGATAGACCATCTAAGGCGAAATGCAGCTATGATGATGAAATCCATAGGTGAAGCAATGGTCATCAGCATTGTGAATCCGAAGTGCCCGACCCCTATAGAGGGTGAAGATATAGTCTAGTCATTTGTGAAAGCAAATGTTCGCACGATGGCGAAAGAAATGATGAACCAAACTAAGAATTCTATTCTTTCTCAAGCAGCACAAGCAATGTTGGCTCAATCTAATCAAATGCCTCAAGGAGTATTACAACTCTTGAGATAATGATTGAAGGGCGTCTAGCTTGGTAACAAGCTAGAGGATAACTGGGTGAATTGCTGGAACTTCCTAAAGCTTCATCAACCACAACGTAACTGGAAACGGTCAGCGAAAAGGTTAGAAAATGATGAGGATGAAACAATGGATAATCAGCAGCCAAGCTCCTGTGAGGAAACTCTGGAGAAGGTTCAACGACTAGGGAAAACGGTCTAAGGCGAGAGCTATGGCTATGAATCTCGTAGGGCAGCAAATGCTGTTCGAAGTGCCCAGCTCCATAAAGATTATGGATGAAGATATAGTCTATTCTGTCATCGAAAGATACAGTCGCAAAGCAAGCGAACCAACAACCACAAGGAGTTTTACAACTTCTTCGTTAATATATTTTCATTAAAGATGGCTACCATTAAAGGCGGCCATCTTTTCTTAATTCTTTTAATTTGTAAACTATTGACCAATAAGATCTATTTAAACATTCTGCTATAACCCTGTCTTTTTCTCCATTCAATTTCAATTGAACTATTTTTTGAATTTCAGTTTCTGTATAATTCTTATTTCTATCACTATTGGAGGAAAGAACTTTATAACCTGGATATTTTTTTTGATAGATTTCTGTTTCTTGTTGAAGCCGCCACTCCCAATTAGTTTTATAGTACATACTTTGGCAAGTAGCGGTGATTGGGGATATTCTTTTTAGAAAATTGTATGTATTGTCTGTTGAAGTGAGCCTTAAGATGTGCCCATATCCATCTCTGCGTTTGTTAATTGCAAATTTTATTTGAAAGGTTTTTTCAATATGGTTATTAAGTATTTGTAATTGGTTAAGTTGAAAGTTTTGCAAATACAGAAAAACATTTGGAGTTAAATATATAATCTTTTTATTGTGGTTTATTCTTGAGGTAATTGAGAGAGTTCCATCGTCCATGTAAATAATAGCTAAAAAGTGTAAAAGTGTACACTTAGATAATAATTCAATTGGTATAACTTTTTCTCCAGAAGGATTGTAGAAATGTGGATATAATTCAGTAAATAGAGGCAGTGATTTTGACCTTAATGTATTGCTCTTAGGTGTGATGTACAATAAATCAGGAATATATGACATCTTCCATTTTCGATAGTCTATTTGTTTGATACCAAAATGTTCACGGTAACTATTATTTTTACTTCTGGAGCCTTTATACAACTTTGTTATTTCACCATCTCCAATAATACTTCCAATTAGTACATTTTGTTGAATATCTGTAAGATTGTAAAAATCCATCGTATCCCCTCCCTGTACATATTATACCAAACGTACGTTCCTTGTATAAGAGGTAAATTAAAATAATGTAGAACATAATGAAGTTAGCTTAATATTTTTTTTATCATACCGATATAACTAATAAAGGCCCGTTCGTTTAGGAGGAAATTAAATGTCGATCGATAAAATCTCTTCTAGTACAACGATGAACTTCAACACAGACTATTCTCAATCTAATAAGTCATATGAATCTGAATTCAAAGGGACTACCCTGAGTGACACGGAACCAGCCCTTTCGTCCCAAATAAACTCAAAAGATAATGTCCAACAGGTCATTGATAGCCTTAATAAATTTTTAGAACCA
This sequence comes from Ferdinandcohnia sp. GQ5, assembly GCF_059759275.1. NCBI lineage: Bacteria > Bacillati > Bacillota > Bacilli > Caryophanales > Bacillaceae > Ferdinandcohnia > Ferdinandcohnia sp. GQ5. The sequence continues at coordinate 192,111 of NZ_JCAXEW010000004.1, read as the reverse complement.
AATAATACTTCCTTGAAGTTTGAGCTTCACGAGCAATTAAACGAATACTATGTGACAATTGTGAACAATGATACACATGAGGTGGTACGTGAAATCCCTTCTAAGAAAATACTAGATATTTATGCTGCAATGACTGAATTTCTTGGTTTTGTGGTAGATAAAAAGATTTAAAGGTGGTGAGCCCCCATGAATATGAGAATTGGTGGATTGGCAAGTGGAATGGATATTGATCAGATTGTTACTGATTTAATGAAGGCTGAGCGTATTCCTTTAAACAAGCTCAATCAACAAAAACAAATCTATGAGTGGCAACGTGATCAATATCGCGATATGAATAAATTGTTGGCAGAACTGGATACGCTGGCGTTCGATATGACATTACAACGAACTTATCAAACGAAAACAGCAACTAGTTCGAATCCAAGCGCTGTTACAGCAACTGCAAATACTACAGCATCGAATGGGAATTATAAAATTAAAGTTGACCGGCTAGCAACAGCCGCAACACGAGTTAGTCAAACTGGTATTTCTGCCGCAGGTACAAAAATTGACCCCAATAAGGCATTAAATACACAATCCTTTGCAGGCGGTAATGATTTTAGTGATTTTACAATCGTCACATATAATGAGGATGGCACAAGAAAAGCACCTGTAACGTTTGAAATTGATCCTAGTAAAGATACACTAAATACTGTTTTAAAAAAAATTACAGATTCCGATTTAGGAGTACGTGCATTCTATGATAGTACCTCTGATAAGGTGGTCCTTGAACGTACAGTTACTGGTGATTTTAATAAAACAGAAGATAATACCGAATTTTTAGGAGCAGAGATTGGGTACAACGGTACTACGGCCAGCTTCTTAGCGAATACATTACAAATAAAAGCGGGTAATCAGGATCCTGTAACTGGTAATTGGACAAAAAATGAAACTGGCGGTACCAATGCGAAATTCACCTATAATGGAGTCTTGACGGTTGAGCCAACTAAAAATGAATATACAATAAACGACCTTACATTGAAATTCAATGCAGTTACTACTGGCGAAGAGACGATTTCAGTTTCTCAAAATACCGAAGATGCCTTCGATAAAATCGTTAAATTCGTTGATAAGTACAATGAAGTCATTGAAAAAATTAATAGTAAACTCGGTGAAACTCGATACCGTGATTATCATCCGTTATCCGATGAAGAACGCGAAGGAATGAGCGATAAGCAAGCTGAAAAATGGGACGAGATGGCTCAAAGTGGTTTGTTGAGGAACGATTCTATTTTATCCAGTGGCCTTAACCAAATGCGAATGGACTTTTACTCACCTATCTCTGGCCTTAAAGAAGGATTTAGTCAATTAGCTGAGATTGGCATTAAAACTTCATCTAACTATTTGGATAGAGGAAAGTTACTGATCGACAATCCTGATAAATTGAAGCAAAAGCTGGCAGAAGACCCAAATGCAATCTATAAAATGTTTTCTAGTGATGGTGCATCCTATGAAGACAAAGGGATTGCTAGACGCCTAAGAGATTCAATTAAAGGAACGATTACAAATATTGAATCTAGGGCAGGGAAATCTACCATGACAAACCAGCAGTTTACGATTGGTAGAAATTTAACAAATATAGATAGCCAAATCAACCGATTCGAAGACCGTCTCATGCAAATCGAAGATCGCTACTGGCGTCAATTTACAGCGATGGAAAAAGCAATTCAACGTGCGAATCAACAATCCGCATACCTCATGCAGAACTTTTTCAGTGGATAACAAAGTGAAACTTCATCAGTGAGGGTGATTTTCAACCCACACAGATTGTTAGTTGAACCAATAGGACCTTTATGGGCCGTTATCTCCCACTACTCATCTTTATTGGATTCCAAAGTTTTGAGGTGGGGGATATACTGCCCGTTAAGAGTGGGATAAAAGGAGTGTAACGTAAATGGCAATTGGAAATCCGTATCAAGCATATCAATCAAACTCAGTTACAACTGCATCACCAGGTGAGCTTACGTTAATGCTCTACAATGGTTGTTTGAAATTCATTAAACTCGCTCACAAAGCGATTGAAGAAAATAATATTGAAGCAAAAAACACAAATTTGCAAAAGGCGCAAAACATTATCCGTGAGTTCATGGTCACGTTAAACATGGATGTGGAAGTATCCAAAAACATGATGGCGATGTATGACTATATGAATCGCCGCCTAATGGAAGTAAATCTTAAGAATGACCTTGAGATTTTGGCTGAGGTAGAGGGACTTGTAACAGAATTCCGTGACACATGGAAGGAAGTTATTCAACTTAATCGTCAACGTCAACACGGTCAAGGTGGACAAATCTAGTGAATCCGGTAAATAGTCTGTACCGCATTACAAAGGAATTACATGGCATCTTGTTGGAACCTGTTCCACAGGAAAAACGTGATGAGGTCATTGAAAAAATTACGGGTCTCCTTGATGAAAGGGAGCAGCTAATATCAAAAGTAAAACCCCCTTTCACCGAGGAAGAGGGGAAACTTGGTGCTGAAATTGTTCAAATGAATGTATTTATAGATAGTAAACTAGATCGTCTAAAAAAAGAGATCCAAATGGATATCGCCAATCAAAAAAAGCGAAAAGTAACAACAACCAAATACGTCAATCCTTATCAATCTGCACCTTCTGACGGAATGTTCTTTGATAAGAAGAAATAGTTTGCCATCTGGAAAAGGTGGCTTTTTTCTTTGACGTAATTTACTCAAAATGAGAATAGCAATAATAGTGGGACGCGGGACCTGTCCCTATGTCCCACCAATTTATTACAGATTTACCGAATTATTAAACGCTTTTACAGCAGCCTCCGCCACTTGAACATCATGAGGAACTGAACTACCGCTTACTCCGACAGCTCCTACAACTTTTCCGTCAATCTCAAGTGGGATCCCACCGCCGAACACGACAAGGCGTCCATTGTTTGTTGTATTCAATCCATAAAGTTCTGCTGCAGGAACCGTTGCATCTGCTAAGTTTGCTGACGGCATTTTTAATGCAACTGATGTCCAAGCCTTGTTTTGGGCTATGTCAATGCTCGCTAACCAAGCATCATCCATCCGGTGAATCGCAATCAGATTTCCACCCTCATCCACGACTGAAATCACCATGGAAACGCCGATTTTATTGGCTTCTTCTTCCGCACCTGCAATGATTTTTTTAGCTAAATCTAATGTGATTTTACCCATAATAATAGCCTCCTTATTTTAAAATACTTATTTATTCAACATTCCATGAGGGTCAATGACAAATTTCTTGGAAGCACCTTGATCAAATTCTGCATATGCAGCTGGTGCTTGATCCAAGGAAATCAGTGTTGCATTTACCGCTTTGGCAATTTGTGCTTTTCCACTAAGGATCGCCATCATTAAGTCACGGTGATATTTCATTACTGGAGTTTGGCCCGTTACGAAAGTATGTGCTTTCGCCCATCCAAGTCCCAGTCGAACTTTTAACGTACCGATTTTCGCATCCTCGTCTACTGCACCTGGGTCACCTGTAACATATAATCCTGGAATACCAAGTCGACCTCCGGCACGGGTTACTTCCATAATGGAGTTCAAAACAGCAGCAGGCGCTTCACCAGCGCCAGCACCATGCCCGTGGGCTTCAAAACCGACACAGTCAATGGCACAATCTACCTCTGGCACACCTAAGATTTGTTCGATTTGCTCGCCGAGGTCTGGATGCTCTCTAAGGTTTACAGTTTCACAGCCGAAACTTCTCGCTTGTGCAAGACGCTCCTTGTTTAAGTCACCAACAATTACAACCGAAGCGCCTAGAAGTTGAGCAGAATGCGCTGCAGCTAATCCAACGGGGCCAGCTCCCGCAACATATACAGTAGAACCAGGCTTTACGCCAGCACTCACCGCACCATGATAGCCTGTTGGGAAAATATCAGATAGCATCGTTAAATCAAGGATTTTTTCTAAGGCTTGATCTTTATCTGGAAACTTCAGCAACTGGAAGTCTGCATAAGGAACCATTACATACTCGGATTGCCCACCGACCCAGCCTCCCATGTCGACATATCCATAAGCGGAGCCTGGACGGTCTGGGTTCACATTTTCACAAATATGTGTGTTCTGTTCTTTACAACTACGGCAACGACCACACGCAATATTAAAAGGTACGGAGACAAGATCTCCTTTTTTAATAAATTCGACATCGCGTCCTACCTCAATGACTTCACCCGTAATTTCATGTCCGAGAACAAGCCCCGATGGAGCCGTCGTCCGACCACGAACCATATGCTGATCACTTCCGCAAATATTAGTGGTAACAACTTTTATAATGACCCCATGGTCACACTTACGACCAACATTTAAAGGATTTACTCCCGGTCCGTCTCTAAGAATCAAATCTGGGTAGCTAATATCTTCAATCGCTACACGTCCAGGACCTTTGTATACTACAGCTCTGTTTCCTGCCATTTTTCCTTCCCCCAATCTCCTTTTGATAGAGTTAATTCCCTTGAATTTGAATATTCTCTACCTTACATCTAGTCTAAAAAATAAATCTTTTGTTTGGAAGAACGCACTTTTTTGTGAGAAGATTACCTTAAGGATACTTTTGAGCCAGTGAGGAGGAGAAGTATTTAATGGATGATTTACGGAGGGAAGTCAGAAAGAAACTTGAGAATGGTGAATTTAATTGTGAAAAGGAATTGACATTATCCATTATTAGCGGCAAATGGAAAATTACGATTATTTACTATTTAGCAACTGGTGGTCCATTACGTTTTAGTGAAATTAAACGATTATTTCCGAAAATAACGCATAAGGTGTTAACGACCCAGGTTCGAGAGTTGGAGGAAGATGGCATTGTTCATCGGAAAGTATATCCCGAAGTTCCTCCGAGAGTGGAATATTCATTGACAGATTTAGGTCAAAGCCTAATGCCGATTGTTTTCATGATGTACGATTGGGGAAAACAAAATATCAAATCGTTTACTAATTAAGGTAAACGCTGGTAAAAAATAAATAGTTGGACATACTACTACTGAAGAATTCTTCAAGCAATCCCATCTAAGAAACCACACAAGTTCCATTCATAACTCACCTTAGACATGCATATATTTTTACACCTACACATAATGTTTACAAATTCACATTACTAGCAGGAAAAAAGGATAACGGGGACGATTTTATCCATTTTCTGGTGGGACAAGGGACCTGTCCCTGTGACCCAACCAAGGCGCATCCGTGACCCACGGGGATAGCTTTGTTTGTGTAAACATTGTTTACAATTTCACAATTTCTCCATATTTATTTTACAAAAAAGCAGGAATTGGGGAGGGGTGTGTAGAATTAGTTAATATAACCTTAATTTAAAAAGGGTTATATTGTTACACAGGTTGGTTACCCTAAAAAGGGTCTTGGCTGTGTCCAATGCATTAGAGTTAAAAGGAGGAGTTCATGTATGAATTACAACGTTCGTGGTGAAAACATTGAGGTAACTCCAGCATTGCGAGAGTATGTTGAGAAAAAGGTAGGAAAGCTTGAACGCTATTTCGATGGCACTCCAGATGCAAAAGTAAATGTTAACTTAAAAGTAAATAATGCGAAGGACCATAAAATAGAGGTTACGATTCCGATGACACAGCTTGTGCTTCGTGCGGAGGAGTCTAATGAGGATATGTATGCAGCGATTGACCTTGTGACTGATAAGCTTGAACGCCAAATCCGCAAGCATAAAACAAAAGTCAACCGTAAGCTTCGTGAGAAAGGCTCTACTCGCACTCTGTTTGAGAATGGCGGGGCAGCTACTGCTACTGCGGTTCAGGATATCGAGGACGAGGATTACGAATTAGTTCGTACCAAGCGTTTTGATTTGAAACCGATGGATAGTGAAGAAGCGATTCTTCAAATGAATATGCTTGGCCACAATTTCTTTGTTTTCACAAATGCGGAAACCAATACAACCAATGTCGTGTATCGTCGTAAAGATGGTAAATACGGAATCATTGAACCTAACTAATAAAACTAACTTACGAGTGCACAGTCTGAATTCAGACTGTGCCTCTTTTATGTAGGCTGTGTTAAATGTCGATGTTGAACCTTATATTTTGTTGATTGGAGTGGAAGGTACGAGATCCTCGAAAATGCTGGCATTTTCTTCGTGCGGTGTAGTTTCAAGGAAGCAAATTCAACGTCCTGCGGGAAAAGCGTGTCCAAGGGAGACCCCGCAGGAGCATAGCGACTTGTCCAGTTGCAGCGGCTAGAAACTCGAGAAATTTCAACTCCTCCTTCAGAGGCAAAATACGCCTCTTTGTCGGAGTTTCCAATTTTCTCGTTGCTGTGCAAGCCGCCTCCACATTCGTTAAGGAGGCTTCCGGACCGCCCGCGGAAAGCGAGTACCTGCAGCGGAAATCAACACTATTAATTAACAGAGCCTTTATGTAAAGGACATTCCTACCATACTAAAAAATAGGGTAAATCCCCCATGGCCAAATACTCCCACAACATTGATAATAAAATTGAGGGACAACCCTTACTAAATGATTTTAAAGCAGGGATCTAAATGACAACTATCCTACAACCTACTCTTTCAAATATTGCAATTATCTTATTTCTATATATGTGTATTAGTCTATTAGTATCCAACCGAAAATCCATTCACAAGTATCTTTTCTCAGCGAGTATTCTTATTCTTACCGCGACTTGTGTTATTTTTCTGTTCTATTTGCCGATCCGTTTTGAAGGCTATCAGTTCGATCTCCGCCTTGTGCCATTGGTGGTTTTTTCACTTTTGCTGGGGTGGAAACATGCGATTCCTATCCTAATCATAACGGTTAGCTGGAGGCTTGGCATGGGTGGCGTGGGAGCTATGCCAGGCGTGGTATTTGGTATGGTATTACCTGTGTTGCTGGCTCTTCTTTTTCATAGAAAAGATCGAGTCATGCCAAAGCCGTATACCCTGTTCATTTTAATCATAGCCAGCTGGCTCATCTCGGATGTCCCGATTATCTTTCTCGTACCAAATGGATTAGAGATTTTCAGTGAAATCCATCTTGTTCGGATGATTGCCCTACAGGTATCAGCATTTATCCTATATTTTTTCATTAACCTACTTAATCAAGAAATTGAGTTGAAACGAAAGCTTCGATTTTATGCAGAACGTGATCCTCTTACAGGCCTATACAATATGCGCTGTTTCGAAAGTCGCGTTAAGAAAGTCTCAAACCAACGTAAAAAATACATTGTAATGATTGATATCGATCATTTTAAAAAAGTTAATGACACGTTCGGCCACTTAAATGGCGATTCTGTTTTGAAAAATGTCGCACAAACCTTGTATAAAAAAGTTCACCCCTATAAATCGATACTTGGAAGATATGGTGGGGAGGAATTTATTTTACTATTAGAGGCAGAATCAAAAGAAAAGCTGATGAATATCGTTTCTGATATTCGTAGCGGGATTGAGTCAACGCCGTTTTGGGCAGATAACAAAAAGCTATCTATTACCGTATCAATCGGTGTTTCTGAACTGAAAGACCCGGATCACCTTTATCACGCCATTGAAAAGGCGGACAACTCCCTCTATGCGTCTAAGCAAAATGGCCGGAATCAAATCAGTTATGCGATATAAGTATCTCGTTAAGTGCGGGGTACTTTTTGATTTGGCTTGCACTAAGCACCTCGTGCATCTCGATTTTGTCGAATCCCCTCACATCACGAAACTCGATAATATTTTACCCTTGTCCCTTTTAGTGGTAAAATGGATGATATACATAATCCCGTAATGAATGAAACTTACGATAGAGGAGCGTACATGATGCTTGGAATTTTAAACAAAGTTTTTGATCCAAACAAACGCACAATCAAGCGCTTGGAAACACTTGCAGATAAAATTGAGGCCCTTCATCCTGAGATGGAGAAGCTTTCTGATGAAGCCCTTCGCAACAAAACCGAAGAGTTCAAGGAACGATACCAAAAAGGTGAAAAACTTGATGATTTACTAGTTGAAGCTTTCGCTGTTGTTCGTGAAGGTGCAAAGCGTGTGTTGGGTCTGCACCCATACCGCGTTCAGTTAATGGGGGGGATTTCCCTTCATGAAGGAAATATTTCTGAGATGAAAACAGGGGAAGGTAAAACATTAACTTCCACTATGCCTGTTTATTTAAATGCGATCACTGGAAAAGGCGTTCACGTTGTCACTGTCAACGAATACCTTGCAAGCCGTGATGCGCACGAGATGGGTCAACTTTATGAGTTTTTAGGTCTAAGTGTTGGGTTAAACCTTAACTCCATGTCCCGTGATGAAAAAATTGAAGCATACCGTGCTGATATTACGTATGGTACGAACAATGAATTTGGTTTCGACTATTTACGTGATAACATGGTCCTTTATAAGGAACAAATGGTGCAACGTCCGCTTTATTTTGCCGTTATTGACGAAGTTGACTCAATCTTAATCGATGAGGCGCGTACACCGTTAATCATTTCCGGTTCTGCTCAAAAATCAACAGCACTCTACGTTCAAGCGAACGGATTTGTGACAACTCTTAAAAAAGAAGAAGACTACACCTATGATGAAAAAACAAAAGGTGTTCAACTCACTGAAGAAGGAATTTCAAAGGCTGAGCGTGTCTTCGGTATTGAAAACCTATTTGATATTTCGAATGTAGCGTTGATTCATCACATCAACCAAGCGTTAAAAGCGAATGCGAGTATGCACCGTGACATTGACTATGTAGTTGAGGAAGATCAAATCGTCATCGTTGACCAATTCACAGGTCGTCTCATGAAGGGACGTCGTTATAGCGAAGGCCTTCACCAAGCAATTGAGGCGAAAGAAGGCGTCGAAATTCAAAACGAAAGCATGACGCTAGCAACGATTACATTCCAGAACTACTTCCGTATGTATGAGAAACTTTCTGGTATGACGGGTACGGCAAAGACTGAGGAAGAAGAATTCCGCAATATTTACAATATGAATGTTGTTGTGATTCCAACGAATCGTCCGATTGCCCGTGATGACCGTCCTGATTTAATTTATAAATCCATCGAGGGCAAGTTCCGCGCGGTTGCTGAGGATATTGCAGAGCGCCATGCGAAGGGACAACCTGTCTTAGTTGGTACGGTTGCGATTGAAACATCTGAAATTATTTCGAAGTACTTATTGAAAAAAGGCGTTAAGCATAATATCTTGAACGCGAAAAACCACGCTCGTGAAGCTGAAATCATTGAGCAAGCTGGTCAACAAGGCGCGGTAACCATCGCGACAAACATGGCTGGTCGTGGTACGGACATCAAGCTTGGCGAGGGTGTTAAGGAACTTGGTGGACTTGCGGTAATTGGTACTGAGCGACACGAGAGCCGTCGTATTGATAACCAGCTTCGTGGACGTGCAGGTCGTCAAGGGGACCCAGGGGTAACACAGTTCTATCTTTCAATGGAAGATGAACTTATGCGCCGTTTCGGTTCCGACAATATGAAAAATATGATGGAGCGCCTTGGCATGGATGATTCCCAGCCAATTCAAAGTAAGATGGTCTCCAGAGCGGTTGAATCTGCGCAAAAACGCGTTGAGGGCAACAACTTTGATGCACGTAAACAACTTTTACAATATGACGATGTTCTTCGTCAGCAACGTGAGGTTATTTATAAACAGCGTTATGAAGTTCTTGATTCTGAGAACCTTCGTGATGTTGTCGAAAATATGATTAAGTCTTCGCTTGATCGTGTCATTCACGCTCATACACCAAAGGATGAAGTAGAAGAAGACTGGAACTACAAAGGAATCGTTGATCATGTGAATGCGAATCTTCTAAATGAAGGTGACATTTCAATTGACGACCTTCGTGGAAAAGAACCTGAAGAAATGTCCGAGCTCATTTTTGAAAAGGTTAAAGTACGCTATGATGAAAAAGAAGAGCAAATTGAGCCTGAGCAAATGCGTGAATTCGAGCGTGTTGTCGTGCTTCGTGCTGTTGACAGTAAGTGGATGGATCACATTGACCAAATGGATCAGCTTCGCCAAGGTATCCATTTACGTGCGTACGGTCAAAACGACCCACTTCGCGAATACAACTTCGAAGGCTTTGCAATGTTCGAAAACATGATTGCTTCCATTGAAGACGATGTTGCGAAGTTTGTAATGAAGGCGCAAATCCGCAGCAACCTTCAGCGTGAAGAAGTGGCGAAAGGCCATGCTGTTCAACCAAAAGAGGGCGGCGAAGAAAAGCCAAAAAAACGCCCAGTACAAAAATCCGTTGACATCGGCCGTAACGACCCATGCTACTGCGGAAGCGGCAAAAAATTCAAAAACTGTCACGGTCAATAAAGATATAGAGACTTCCCAAATTGGGACAGAGGGACAGGTCCCTTGTCCCAGATATCAATAATGAAAAAGGTGAGAGCCAACTCTCACCTTTTGTTTCGAAAAAAATCAGAGACTAAACCTAAAAAAATGAGTAAGATAATGAAGTAGGAATCATGATATAACTTTTTCAGTAGGGGATTAAAATCCCCACTGAATAAAGTTATAGCCTCTGGCGGATGCCACAGATTTTCAAAGGTAATTTTTCGAGCAGGCTCGAAAAAATCTGGGCGCAAATACGCCAAGGCGAATTTGACTAAATGATTACATCTTGGAGGAAAAATTATGGAATTAGTAGAAATTAAGCACGAACTTGATAAAATGGCTAAGAAATTAGCGGGTTTTAGGGGGTCTCTTTGACTTAGAGGCCAAACAAGCGCGCATCACCGAGCTTGACGAAATTATGTCAATGCCCGACTTCTGGAATGACCAGAATGCTGCCCAAACTGTCATCAACGAAGCAAATGCATTAAAGGATCAAGTCAATGAATTTGTGAATTTAAACGATTCATATGAGAATCTGGAGCTCACCTATCAACTTGTGAAGGAAGAGCCTGATGCAGATTTGCAAGCCGAGCTAGACGAAGAAATTCAACAATTGTCTAAAAGCTTAAGTGATTTCGAATTACAGCTCCTGTTAAGCGAGCCTTATGATAAAAATAATGCAATTCTAGAGCTTCACCCAGGTGCAGGTGGTACCGAATCACAGGACTGGGGCTCCATGCTTCTTCGTATGTACACTCGTTGGGCCGAGAAAAAAGGCTTCAAGGTGGAAACAATGGACTATCTTCCAGGTGACGAAGCTGGTATTAAGAGTGTGACTCTTTTAATCAAAGGACACAATGCCTACGGCTATTTGAAGGCTGAAAAAGGAGTACACCGCTTAGTTCGTATTTCACCGTTCGACTCATCAGGCCGTCGTCACACATCATTCGTGTCATGTGAAGTAATGCCAGAGTTTAACGATGATATCGAAATTGACGTGCGAAGTGAAGATTTAAAAATCGATACGTACCGTGCGAGTGGAGCGGGTGGTCAGCACATCAACACCACCGACTCAGCTGTTCGGATCACTCATCTCCCAACAAATACGGTTGTAACGTGTCAAACTGAGCGTTCACAAATCAAAAACCGCGAACAAGCAATGAAAATGTTGAAGTCTAAGTTATACCAGCTTGAGATTGAAAAACAACAAGCCGAACTAGACGAAATCCGCGGTGAACAAAAAGAAATCGGCTGGGGCAGCCAAATCCGCTCCTATGTCTTCCACCCATATTCCATGGTAAAAGACCACCGCACAAATGTAGAGGTTGGTAATACTGGAAGTGTAATGGACGGCGAGATTGACTTGTTTATTGATGCATATTTGAGATCGAAATTGAATTAATAAGTGGAGAGGGGCAGCCTTGTGGCTGTCTCTTTTTTTGAGCGGAAATTTGCTATCAGCCATAAAAATAAAATAACGGCCATAAATGAAAATTATCGTCCATAACCCTTATGCTAACGGCCATAAATTCGATTTATCGGCCATAAGCAGGTTCGATGCGCCACTGATCATGTAAAAGGAACGAAGGTCATTCACGGTCGTATATTAATTTATACTCATTTTCAAGCTCTCTTAAAGTCAATTCATAAAGATGCTTTTCATTTTTTTTATAAATTCCTTGTTTTATCAACTTATTAATTAAAACCTTCTTTTTTGACTGACTAGCTTTTCGCAGTAGATTTCCCATTTTAACACCTCTATCTAGTAAAAAATATGTAAGTCATTCATTGTGTTTATTTTCATTGATTCGAGTATGATATTTACTTATCTGTTTAAAAACGATATTCAAAAGCCAAATAATCATAACGGCACCCAAGATATATGTACCAAGTAAGTTAACGACAGTCATCATAAATTACCTCCACCATTTGTCCTTTTCCAATTCATAGAAAGGCACAAAACAAATTTTGACTCCTAACCTCCAACTCTTGTCATTATATACAATCATACCTTTAAAATTTGTCGATTCATCTGCAATTCACAACTCTTAAATGAATTGTTAAATTTCGTTAATAAAAGAAAAACTTGTAATGATTCATACCCCTTGTCATTTCTATAAAAATAAGCCCAACATCACCTAAATACTTTCAATCTTATTTGTATCAATCAATGAGTGACAGTTAAAAATGACCTGTGATAAAATAACCATAAGTGAAAACTGTCAAAAATAGTAGAAATGACTCAGAATATGACGAAAGAACTGCATTTTAATATCACATATATCTTTGGCTACACCCCTGTTAGGTGTAGCCTTTCATCTGCCTATTTAAAAAACTAGTAAACTATCATTTAAGGGGTTGGATTCTATGAGGAAAAAGGATGAAACAATAGCGCAGTTGGAAGCTATTTTAAAAGAACTTAAAACAGCAAATGAAGAAAGTGCGGCCACCGCGGTGGTCGGCCAGAGAAGAAGAAATCGCAACATGTCTGGGACGCTATTTAAGTTTCTATTTCGAGCTCTAGGAGCAAGGATTCTCCTAGTTGCTGTCCTTCTCGTTGCGGTTTCAGTAGGGAGTGTTTGGCTTCTATCTGGAAGTACGTTTAAGAAAGAAAGTACGTTATTTGTTGAAGATATCAAAGAACTCGCTACACTCGCAACAGCTGAAGCCTCTGTGAAAGCAGTTATCAAGCAAGAGGATAATAAGTTGTTTGGAAATGATATATCAATTAATCTTCCAGGAACAAAGAGAGAGATATTTTTAATTGTTCCGGGCACCGTGATTGCTGGTGTTGATTTAAAAGGAATTACTAAGGATGATTTAAAAGTAAATGAAAAAGAAAAAGTGCTAGATATTGTTCTCCCACATGCTGAGCTAATCCAAGATCCAGCAATACAGATGGAAAAGTTAATCACATATTCAGACGAAGGAATATTCCGTGGTGAGGTGAAATGGGATGAAGGCTTTGATTTAGTGGCTGAAGCCCAGGATGATATTCGGAAAGAGGCAATCGAGATGGGACTATTAGAAACCGCCGAAAGAAACGCAGAAAACGTTTTGACTAGCTTTTTTAACAATCTAGACTATACAGTGAACCTAACCTTTAAATAATATGTCACTCTCAATACAAGTTGGTTTGAATCCCACTTTCCCATAATTACTATATTCAAACCTCCTAAAAAACGGTAAAATAGAGGGTGATATCAATAATGGGGGACAACCTTATGAACGAAACGGTTTTATCTATTGAGGAGTTAAAACGAGAGGATCTTATCCGAAAAAACAAATTGGTCGGCATTGTTTCACTTATTTCTATCATTCTAGCAATTATTGTTGAGGTTTCGATTCGGCAGCCACTTCAAATGATTCTCACAATCGGAATTGGCGGTGCGATCTTTCTTGCTATCTTATGCTTACTGATTTACAAGAAACTCCTATTAACACAAACACCTTATATTTCGGTCGTAGGGATTTCGGTGGTTATCTTTGTGATTATGTCTAGCTCACAATCGGCGCCAATTGTCCTTTTACCGTTATACCTATTAACAACGGTTGCAATCTATAATAAACGGAAAACGCTAATCTTTGGCGTGGTTTGTGCCATTGCATTAACGGTTTTATTTTTTCTTACAAGTGGACATGAGTTCAACTACACCTCAAAGGAAATTGTGATTTATTATTTGATTTTTGCTGTGATTATTGCGACTCTGATTTTCCAGAGTATTGTTACTGGAAGGTTGACTCAGGATATTCAGACAACGCATAAGCACACCGAGCACCTACTTGAGATGAGACGGCACCATGCGGCTCAGCTTGAGGAAAACTCACAGGTGATCAGCGAGAACATCACAAACATCCGTCGCCAAGGTGAGGAGCAAATGCACTCCTTTAACGAGATGACAATCGCAGTTACAGAAATCTCATCCGGAATGAACACGCAAAATGAGGCAGCGACAACCATTACTGAATCCATTGAAGATCTGAATCGAATTGTCCAGGAACTTGTAAAAGGTTCGAACCACCTTAGTAATCAGACCGAGAATACGAATTTAGCAGCTGACAATGGAAATAAATCCATTGATCTTTTACTCTCAAAAATTACAGACTTTCAAGTATCTGTCCATTCAATGTCTGAAACAATGAATTTATTAGTTGAAAAAATCAATGAAACAAACGGGTTTACGGATCGAATTCAGGAAATTGCGTCACAAACGAATTTATTAGCGCTTAACGCTTCGATTGAAGCGGCCAGAGCAGGTGATAGTGGTAGAGGTTTTGCGGTAGTTGCATCTGAAATACGGAAGCTTTCAGAGGTGACATCAAATACGGCAAACCTCATTTCTGAGAATTTAAAAGAAGTAAACGAGAGCACAACATTAACGCAGAAGCATATGGCAGAAAATGCGATAAAAATGGACGAAAGTGTTCAACTTACAAAGGATGCAAAAGGCGTTTTCACAGTTATCGATGATACAGTGTCCGAACTGAACGATGCTGTTAAGCATTTCGAAAAAATCTCAAACCAAATCAGCCAGTCATCGGTTTCCATTGAAACTTCAGTCAGTGAATTCGCTGCAATCATTGAAGAAACAACAGCATCACTAGAGGAAATTACCGCATCCATCGAAAACCAGAACGGCCAAATGCAACACCTCGTCTCCTATGTCCAAAACACAGACGACGCAACAGCCGAATTGATGGAGATTTTTAAAGAAAAATAGTGGGTCAAGGGGACAGGTCCACTGTCCCACAATCATTAATAAGTGGGACGAGGGACCTGTCCCTCTGTCCCAAAGGAGGATACAAATGGTTTATGTGGCAAGTGAAGGGCGTTATGATGGGATGAAGTATAATCGGGTTGGCAAGTCAGGTTTACTTTTGCCAGCGATTTCATTAGGGTTATGGCACAACTTCGGGGGAGTCGATTCTTATGAGAATGGACGAAACATCTTAAGAAAGGCATTTGACCTTGGGATTACTCATTTTGATTTAGCGAATAATTATGGTCCACCACCAGGCAGTGCTGAAGAAATGTTTGGAAAAATGATGAAGGTAGATTTTGCCCCGTATCGTGATGAATTGGTTATTTCCACAAAGGCTGGCTACCAGATGTGGGAAGGTCCATATGGGGACTGGGGTTCAAGAAAGTATTTGATTTCAAGCCTTGATCAAAGTCTAAAACGGATGGGCCTTGAGTATGTTGATGTTTTTTTACTCACACCGCCCTGACCCTCATACACCACTTGAAGAAACGATGGGTGCTCTTGATCAGATCGTACGACAAGGAAAAGCGCTATATGTGGGAATTTCAAATTATAACCCGACTCAAACACAAGAAGCCATTCGTATACTGAAAGAGTTAGGTACACCACTCCTTATTCATCAACCAAGATATTCGATGTTTGACCGCTGGATTGAGGACGGCTTGCAGGATGTGTTGGCCGAAAATGGTGTGGGATCGATTGTGTTCTCCCCGATGGCACAAGGATTATTAACGAATAAATATCTTGGCGGCATTCCAACTGATTCAAGGGCTGCTAAGCAAAATACATTCCTTAAAAAAGATCAAATCACAGAGAATGTTTTAGGGAAAATCCAACAGTTAAACGCTCTTGCTATAGAAAGAGGACAAAGTCTTGCGCAAATGGCATTGGCATGGGTTCTCCGTGAAGGTCGTGTCACATCAGCGCTGGTTGGTGCAAGTAAAGTGAGTCAACTCGAGGACAATGTTTCGGCTTTACGAAATCTTTCCTTCACTCAAGAGGAATTAACCAAAATTGAGGATATTTTGACGCAAAACTAGTTATACTAGTACAGCGCATAATAAAAGGGGAGTAGCCTGTGAGTGATAGGTTACTCCTCTTTTATATTGAACCGTCCCTTTGGTTACCAAGGTAACCCCAAACAAGTATATTTAGTAATTCCGGATAAAGTCTACAAAATGTTGCAATCCTATTTTGGGAAAACGATGTGGTTTTTGAACCATCCATAGTGAACGTGTGAGAGAAAAATTGGCCACGTTAATCTGACATAATGTTCCTAGTTCTAATTCTTTTAAAACAGTAATCCTTGGGAGAATGCTGATTCCTAGGTCTGCTTCTACGGCGCTTTTGATAGATTGAATACTCCCTAGCTCCATTTCGCTCTCAATTTCCTCAAGGATCCCATAATCACGAAGGTAATTTTCAACGATTAGACGTGAACCAGATTCAGGCTCCCGCCAAATCATTTTTTCCTCTACTAATTCATCTATCGTAATTGTTTTTCGATTCTTCCAATGATGGTCATTCGAAGTGACTAAAATAAGCTCATCTTCAGCGAATTTTTCAATTTTTAGGTTTGGATTTTCTATTTGACTTTCCACAAGAGCGATATCAATTTCATTGTTTTCAAGCATTGCAATCATATTTGGGGTATTCCCGATTGTAAGACTGAATGTGATATGCGGATATCCTTTTTTGATCATGCCAAGTATTTGAGGTAATAGATATTCACCAATCGTTAAGCTTGCGCCTATATGTAAATTGACTTCCTCATTGCCAGTCATTTTTTGAACAGCATCGAAAGACCTTTTGATATTTTCAATAACTTCTTTCGCATAAGGATAAAGGACTTCCCCAGCCTTTGTTAGTTCAAGTCTCCCGCCATTTCTCTCAAACAGCAAAGTGCCATATTCATTTTCAAGCTGGCTAATCTTTTTCGTGACAGCTGGTTGAGAGATATAACTTATCCGTGCAGCGTTTGTAATACTTCCCTCTTCTACCACGAGGCAAAAGAGTTTAAGATTTTCAATGTTCATGGTATCCCTCCTTTCATACGTAATTTCCATATTCATTACTTTCATTATATAAGAATGAGTTCGTATTATTCTATATCGTGAGCAGTATTACGTTTTGTTATGACCTATTATACATTGTTATTTTACTACAACTTAAAGGTTTGATAGGTTAATAGAGAGTCATACATAGGGGGAACGTAATGATGGATATCGTAACAGGTGTTTTACTTGTGGCAATCGGGATATTTGCTGGTGGTTATGGGGCGATTGTTGGGGCAGGTGGAGGTTTTCTATTTGTACCGGCACTCTTGCTTCTCTTTCATGTTGATCCCGTTCTTGCTGCAGGAACAGGACTAGTCATTGTACTCATTAACTCATTGTCTGGTGTTTTTGGATTTGCAAAACAGAAACGGATTGATTACCGAACTGGAATCATGTTAGGTATAGGGGCGTTCCCAGGGACTTTTATCGGTGTGCAACTTCTTCAAGCCTATTCTTCTACGTATTTTTATTTTTTCTTTGCTAGTGTACTTGTCTTTTTGGGCTTCTTTTTAGTCGTGAAAAATACAAATTTGCTAAAAAAGAAGAATATGACGAAGGAAGCAAAAAAAGAAACCGCAGCAGCGGGGGAAACAGAAGATAAAGTCACCTCTAATCTTCAAGATAATACTAGATTACAGGGTAAATGGCTCATTCCACTCGGTTTTTTCATGGGAATTCTCTCAAGCTATCTGGGGATTGGTGGAGGCTGGATGCTTGTCCCAATTTTGGTATACATCTTTCGTGTTCCAACCCATATCGCAACCGCAACCTCAATCTTTTCTTTATGTTTATATTCTTCTGTGGGTGTTTTTCTTCAGGTCTGGCATGGGAATATCGATTGGCTGATCGTTGCATTTGGTGGAGCCGGGATTATCATTGGTTCGCAGCTAGGCGTCTTGCTCTCGCAAAAAATTCCAAGTCGAGTCATCATGCAAATGCTATCTTTTCTATTAATAATCATAGGATTTCGAATGTATTTTCATTAAGAACCAAAGGGGGAGATCTCTTTGGTTCTTTTTTTTATGGACCCAGAAAACTGCAATTAATGTTTAGTAAAACTTTAACTAAAATTCATTGACCTTTTTTACTAATGGCTCTACAATGTAGATAGAAACCAAAGTATTGGAGGCAAATCCACTATGGATCACGAACAACTTTCAAATAGATTTATAGAAGTATTTAACGAAACCGATTACAGAAGCTTCTTCGCGCCTGGGCGTATTAATCTCATTGGTGAGCATACCGACTACAATGGCGGCCATGTTTTTCCGGCTTCAATCACAAAAGGAACGTATGCGCTTGCTAGAAAACGTGACGATGACAAAATCAGAATGTACTCGATGAACTTTGAAGACCTCGGGGTAATCGAGTTTGACTTAAGCGACCTTGACTATACTATAGCCCATGATTGGGCGAATTATCCGAAGGGAATGCTCCGTTACTTACGTGAAAAAGGCTATGACATAGCAACTGGTGTTGACGTGCTTTTTTATGGCAATATCCCAAATGGTGCCGGTTTATCCTCATCGGCATCTATCGAGCTTGTGTCAGGTGTGATGTTCGAAAAATTATTTAATCTTGAAATTGATCGTGTTGAACTTGTAAAAATCGGTCAACTTGTAGAAAATAAGTTTATTGGTGTGAACAGTGGGATCATGGATCAATTTGCAATCGGAATGGGTAAAAAGAATGCAGGAATTTTACTAGATTGTGATACATTAAGGTATGAATACGCACCAATTGAGTTGGATGATCATCTCATTTTAATTATGAACACAAACAAGCGCCGTGAGCTAGCGGATTCTAAATACAATGAGCGTCGCAGTGAGTGTGAACAGGCACTTTCTCAACTTCAAAAGGAGCTGGATGTTCAAGCGCTTGGTAATATCACAAGCGAAAAATTTGAACAGTATAAGTATCTAATCGAAAACGAAACCTTACAAAAGCGTGCTAAACATGCTATTTATGAAAATGAAAGAACATTAGAGGCTTTAAAAGCCCTAAAATCGGGGGACCTCGTAGAATTTGGTCGTTTACTTAATGCATCACACACATCATTGCGTGATGATTATGAAGTAACCGGAAAAGAGCTTGATACGTTAGCAGAAGCAGCATGGGCGCAAGAGGGTGTGCTTGGTGCAAGAATGACAGGCGCTGGCTTCGGAGGCTGTGCGATTGCCCTCGTCGAAAAAGACAAAGCGCAAGCAATCATAGATGCCATCGGAAAATTGTACGAAAAAACCATCGGCTACCCAGCATCCTTCTATGAAGTAAGCATCGGCGACGGCGCAAAAGAACTATAACAGGGTAGGACACAAGTTCGGGTGGGGCAAAGGGTTGTCCGTGGGACACAGGGACAGGTCCCTTGTCCCTGTAAAAATATGGTGGGACGAGGGAACTGTCCCTCTGACCCAATTTAGGGTGAAAGCACCTGACCCAGCAGGCCCATGACCGAGCCAGGGTGAAAACCCCCTGAACAAAAAAAGGAGCGAATGAATATGAGTATTTTAGTATTAGGTGGAGCGGGTTATATTGGCTCACACGCCGTTTATCAGTTAATTGACGCGAATGAGGATGTTGTGGTTGTTGACAATCTTCAAACAGGTCATAAGGAGGCGGTTCACCCGAAAGCGAAGTTTTATCAAGGTGACATCCGTGACCGTGCGTTTATGCAATCTGTTTTTGAAAAAGAAGATATTAACGCGGTGATTCACTTCGCGGCAAATTCACTTGTCGGCGAATCAATGGTCGACCCGTTAAAATACTATGACAACAATGTGTTTGGAACACAAATTGTACTTGAAACAATGAAAAACAATAATGTGAAATATATCGTTTTCTCATCTACTGCAGCTACATACGGTGAACCGAAGCAGGTGCCAATTACGGAGGAAATGCCGACTGTTCCAACAAATACGTACGGTGAAACAAAGCTTGCGATGGAGAAAATGATGAAGTGGTCTGAGATTGCGCATGACATTAAATTTGTTTCACTCCGCTATTTTAACGTAGCTGGGGCTCGCGCAACTGGTGAAATCGGGGAGGATCATGATCCAGAAACACATCTGATCCCGGTTATTTTACAAGCGGCGTTAGGAAAAAGAGATGCCATCACAATCTTCGGTGAGGACTATGATACGCCAGACGGAACATGCATCCGTGATTATATTCATGTTGAGGACTTAATTAATGCGCACATTCTAGCGCTTAAATATCTCCAAAACGGAGGCGAAAGTAACTATTTTAACCTTGGAAGTAACAGTGGATTCTCTGTAAAAGAAATGGTTGAAGCAGCTAAAGAGGTTACACAACGAAATATCCCTGTCAATATTGGCGAGCGCCGTGCAGGTGACCCAAGTATTCTAATCGCATCATCAGGAAAAGCGAAGGAAGTGCTAGGCTGGGAGCCAAAGCGTACTTCCATCAACGAAATCATCAAGGATGCGTGGAACTGGCATGTAAACCACCCAAATGGGTATGAAAGCTGAGGGGAGTAACTTGACGATCTACGGGGCTGTACAACAGCTAACGGAACAGGCTATCAAGGTTGGACTTATTGAAAAAGAAGATAAGATTTATGTTCGCAACCAAGTCCTTTCCTTATTAAACTTAGAGGATTTCGTCCCAACCGAACATGTCTCACCTGAAAAAGACATTCCAACTCTGGTTGAGGATCTAGTTGAATACGCGTGCGAACAAGGTGTTATCGAGGACTATTTTGACGCAAAAGAAATACTTGCAAGTAAAATCATGAACGTGATGATTCCACTGCCGTCCGCGGTGACACGCCAGTTTTATGACCTTTATCAACAAGACCCGGCTGCAGCAACCACCTATTTTTATGAGTTGAGTCAAAATAGCAACTACATTCAAATGAAGCGAATCGAAAAAAACATTGAATATAAAGTAGAAACAACGTACGGCGAGCTTGATATTACTATCAATTTGTCTAAGCCTGAAAAGGATCCAAAGCAGATTGCGCTTGAAAAAGAGACTAAACCAACTGGAGAGAAATATCCAAAATGTTTGCTTTGTGTAGAAAATGAAGGGTATGCGGGCCGCATCGGTCATCCGGCTCGCTCCAATCACCGCATCATCCCGGTGCCACTTGAGGGAGAAAACTGGTATTTGCAGTACTCTCCATATGTGTACTACAACGAACACAGTATCCTGCTTTGCGAAGAGCATCGCGATATGAAAGTTAGCAAGGCAACATTTGCAAGATTGCTTGGTTTTGTTGAAAAGTTTCCACACTATTTTATAGGTTCAAACGCAGACATCCCAATTGTGGGGGGCTCGATTTTAACCCATGATCACTATCAGGGTGGAAACTATGATTTTGCGATGGCAAAGGCAAAAGACGATATCAAATTTACGTGGGACCGTTATGACACCATCGAGTTTTCAACGGTAAACTGGCCAATGTCGGTTCTTCGCCTAAGAAGCTTGGATAAGGATGTCTTGATAGAAGCGGGTGACCACATTTTACAAGCATGGCGCAACTACAGCGACCCTGAAGTCGACATCATCGCGTTTACGGGCGACACACCGCATAACACGATTACACCGATTGCTAGGCAACGAGACGGCAAATTCGAGCTCGACCTTGTTCTTCGTAACAACCGAACAAATGATGAGCATCCACTAGGCATATTCCATCCGCATGCCGATGTGCATCATATTAAAAAGGAAAACATTGGTCTCATCGAGGTTATGGGATTAGCGGTACTTCCGGCTCGACTCAAAACAGAGCTACAAGAAGTTGAAAAATACCTAATCGGCGAAGTAGACTCAGTCAATCCAATCCACCAAGAATGGGCGGATGAATTGAAAGCTTACAACCCAACAATAGAAAATGCTCACGAGTTTGTGCAACAAGAAGTCGGTAAAAAGTTCATGCGTGTGCTTGAAGACGCAGGCGTATACAAACGTGATGAAGTTGGCCAAAAAGCATTTAAGAGATTTATAGACCATTTTACCTTTATTCGGCAGTAATCTCTTAAAAAGTATTTTGTAGAATATATTTTTTTAGCACTTAAAAATGGCTGAATAAAGGTAAAGCCTCCGGCGGATGCCGCAGATTTTCAATGGAAACTTTTCGAGCGCGCTCGAAAAAATCTGGGCGCAAATACGCCAAGGCGCATTTGATACTAGATAGGAGATTATCAATATGGAAGTTACAGTACATCCCTACGGAAAGTATGATCACCAAGAAGTCCAAGCTTATACGTTAAAAAATGACCATGGGCTAAGCATTACCTGCATTGACTATGGTTGCATTATTACGGAAATCCTCGCTCCAGATCGAAACGGTGCGCAGGAGAATGTTGTACTCGGATTCGATAGTCTGGATGGATATCTTGCAGACCAAACCTATCAAGGGACGATTGTGGGTCGGATTGCAGGCCGCATTAGAGGTGGCGAATTTGAGCTAAATGGTAAAACATATTCCTTAGATAAAAATGAAAAACCAAACCATATCCATGGTGGAGTAAAAGGGTTTAGCAAAGTCGTGTGGGATTCCACTATTATTAAGAAAGAAAATCATGTCGGCGTTGAGTTTAAGTATGTCAGTATGGACGGTGAAGGTGGCTATCCTGGAACGATTGAAATGACAGTCACTTATTCACTCAATAATGAAAATGAATTATCGATCTCTGCAGTAGGTGTTCCTGATGCAGACACTATTTTAAATATCACAAATCATGCTTATTTTAACCTATCAGGTAACATGAAAAATGATGTGCTTGATCATGAACTTACAATTAATAGTAGTAAGTTTCTCGAATTAGACCAAGAGTTTCTTCCTACTGGTGAACTCCTTGATGTCACTGGCACTGTTTTTGATTTTCGAGAAGGTCGAAAAATCGCAGACGGCCCGAATTCAGCTGATGAGCAGATTGCCATTGTCGGTCAAGGATATGACCATCCATTTTTGCTCGATGAAAAATTGGTTACGCTTTATGACGAAGCATCCGGTCGCCTATTGAAGGTAGAAACGAACCAGCCTGCCGTTGTCGTATACTCAAGCAACACAATGAAAGGATTTAAAATGCGCGATGGTAGTGCACGTCCGTATTTTGGCGTTTGCCTAGAAACACAAGCACCACCTGATGCAATCCATCATCCGAACTTCCCATCCACGATCGTCAAAAAGGGTGGAGAATACAATTGGGAAACGAAGTACACATTCTCGGTGAAATAAATTCCGGTGAAACTGTATTTGGGCTAAAACCCATTTCCCGAGCGCGTTTCCATAAAACTCAGGACATTTTTAATAGAAAGGAGATGAAACATGGCAACAATAAAAGATATTGCGGAAAAAGCGGGTGTCTCTATTGCAACGGTATCAAGAGTGCTCAACTATGATTCCAGCTTATCTGTCAGTGATGAAACTAAAAAGAGGATCTTTGAGATTGCTGAGGCGCTTTCTTATAAAAAACGTTCCACTAAAAAGTCATCTTCTGCTCGGATTGGCATTCTCCTTTGGTACACGGAAAAAGAGGAGCTCAACGATCTCTATTACATGTCGATTCGTCTTGGGATTGAGCAGCGTTGTGAGCAGCATGGTATCCAAGTAGCGAATTTTTACAATAGCATTGACAGCATGAAGCAAGAGGAGTTTCAGGGAATCATTGCGGTTGGTAAGTTCAGCACAAATCAAATTGATGAGCTATCGAAATTGGCCGAGCACATCGTGTTTGTTGATTCAAACCCTGATGAGGATGTGTACGATGCGGTTGTTGTGGACTTTGAAAAAGCGACCCGAACGGTGTTGAAGCATTTTATCGAGAATGGTCATACGAATATTGGCTATCTTGGTGGCCGTGAGGAATTCAAGGATCACTCTGCGAAAATCGAAGAAATACGAGAAAAAGCGTTTAGAACCTATCTTGCCGAAGCCAATCTACTAGATGAGAGCAATATTTATATAGGAAGCTTTACGGTCGAAGACGGTTACCAGTTGATGAAACAGGCGATCGTAGAAAAAGGAGACAATCTCCCGACGGCCATTTTTGCGGCTAATGACTTGATTGCAATCGGTGCATTGCGTGCATTAAATGAAGAAAAACTCGCCGTGCCGGACCGTGTAAGTCTAATTGGGGTCAATGATATTAGCGTCTCCAAATACGTCTTCCCGCCACTGTCAACGGTCAAAGTCCATACCGAAGTCATGGGTGAAACCGCCGTCGACACGATTCTTGAACGGATTTCTGGTAGACAAATCGCAAAAAAGGTATTCATTACTACTAAATTAGTGATACGAGAAACCTAGTCAACCAACTGACTAGGTTTTTTACAATCCAATATAATAGGAAAGAAAGATTACCAACTTTCCCTATAACAACCACGAAACTCCTAGAGAATTAAGTCGAATTCTCGTACCTTTTCCTTACCTATTCACCAGCATTTACCACTTCGAATAATCATTCTTCGAAAATAAAATCCTATTTTACAAAAACATTACTTCATTTTAAGAGGAAGACGAAATTATTCCTTCACATGAATGAAAGTGCTTACAAGAAAAAACAAGGCGCCAAATACCGTCAAGTTACATTTATGTTACAAACATTAATGATAAAAGGACTAATTTCCTACTAATTGTAATAAAGGGAGTCAAGAGGCTTGAAACCAAGATATTATGTCGAGGGATATCAACGTTCTTCAGTCTAATCAATTTCTCAAAAGTACTAGTGGGGTAGTACACCTTATGTAGTAAGTGACTCCAAAAGAAACGACAATTTGTAGAAAAATGTAGAATAAACAGGTCTTTCGTCTCGGTTATTAAGTTGGTTGAATATTCTGGAAAAATTGACCTAATCCTAAATATCAAGTAATTTTTAGTATATATCTGGAAAAAATGTGACCGTACTATGTCAATTTTGCCCCGTGTAAGGGCATTGCACTATATAAAACTTATTTACGATAAGCAGGTGATTTTTATGGGAATTAGTGTTTCGGCAGCAATTTCACAGGCAAACCAACTTCGCAATTATGCCACGCAGCTTCGGAATCTAAAAGCCTCTTTAAATGGGTTTCAAGGAAATATCAATTCAGCTTGGCAGGCAACAGAGGTTCAATATATCAACCAAGCGATCGCCGAGATTAACCGAGAGTTAAATTCGATTGCCTCTAAACTAGACTCTGTTGCTCCAGACATCATATCTGTTGCAAACCAAATTAAGCGAGAAGAAGAAGCAGCTGCTCGTGCAGCAGCGGAAGCGAGAAGAAAGGCTGAAGAAGAAGCACAAAAAAGAGCTGACGCAAGGGCACCGCATCTTCGTTAAATCTAATACTTTTGCTGTCGTGGTAATGTGTGTTTTCTTTTGCTTTTCTTAGTCAAACGTTTGAATTGCATGCAATGAAGGGCGGTAAAAAGCCTTGCTTATACTCAAAAAATTAGTTCAATACCTCTCCTTATTTTGTGTGATGATTTTTTATATCGAGGCCTTGGAGAGTATCTATGTTGGGAATATTACGGGCGGTTTAATTATGCTCATCATCTTATTTCTATTAAACTATCGGATTTTAAAATGGATGAGTAAGTACCCTGTCTCATACCCAGGGTTGTATTTTTTGAATGGAATATTAACCCTGATTAGTATTATTTTCATCATTTATTTACTAATTTTCATAACCGGTAGACGTACTTTTGACGATGTTGTAGGTTACTTCATCCTTATAACTGGTCTGATATCTGCTGTGTTTTGGTGGAATTTTAATATTTTAGAAGTATTTAGAAAGAAAAAAGGGAAAAGGGATACGTCCCTAAGGTTTCAAAAGAAGTCGTTTAAAAAGTAGTTTTTTAAACGTACTTATTGATAGGAGAGATTTGCTTTGATATTAACTCTATTTGATCGGGAAAAGGCATTTACATATGTACTGCCAGAGCGCATCACAGGCCGCTATATCTTAACCTCTGAAGATGCTCATGGGGAACCGAAAGATTTAATTGCCATCGAGGCAGAAGATGGCAAATGGTTCTTGAAATCGAACAAGTCGGCATTTTTGGTAAGTGATAAGCAAGAAATACTTGTCAAACAGGAAATAGAGCCGTTTAAAACATACTCGATTTCACGGAACAATGATGCATCTGCTCTCCTTTATGTAGAGCCACCGACAAACGATCGAAATGAGTTTACAAAGCATGAGGTGACGGGAAGTAGCATTCGGATTGGTCGAGGCAATGACAGCCACATCCGATTTTCGAATAAGCTTGTCTCTAGTTCCCACTGCGTGATTCAGTATGATGCACAAGGCCATGCGATCATTCGTGACAACAATAGTTCGAACGGTACATATGTCAACGGAGAACGTGTGACGGAGAAAGTTCTTTCAACAGGTGATGTTATTTACATCATGGGATTGAAGATCATTTACAACGGCAAGCTCTTATCTCTGAATAACCCACATCAATTAGTATTTTTAGACCGAAATGCGTTTCGTCCGTTTGAAGTGCAAAAGCCGATTATAGAAGAAGAGGAGCCACTTGACGATTTCGAAACCGAGGAATTAAATGATGACCTCTTTTATCGTTCACCACGTTTTAAGCGGGATATTAAAAGGACAGAAATTAGAATCGACCCACCGCCTTCGAAGCCGAATATCGATGAGACTCCATTGATGTTCATCCTCGGACCTTCTCTCACAATGGGAATGGCATCCTTGTCCATGGGGATATTTATGCTAAATAACGTATTGGCACGCGGCGAAAGTCTTACATACGCGATGCCGACATTGATCATGTCCTTTAGTATGTTGATCGGAACAGTGCTTTGGCCAATTTTAACGAAGAAATATGAGAAGAAGCAGCGGATAAAGCTTGAAGGCAAACGTCAGGAAAAATACTCAAAATACATTGAAGAAATGGCGCAGGAGATAGAAGAAGAATGTCAACGTCAAAGTGAAATTCTTCATGAAAACCATGTCGCCCTCCAAAATTTAATTTCACGAATTACAATGCGAAAAAGAAATCTGTGGGAGCGCGCCATTGGTCAAGATGATTTCCTTAAGGTTCGTCTTGGGATTGGCGATCTTCCATTAAATGCAGAGCTAAAATACCCTGAGAAGAAATTCACCCTAGAGGACGACAACCTCCAGGATGAACTCTATAAATTGGTTGAGACACCTCACATTTTAAAACAGGTGCCCGTAACCTTAAGTTTTGTTGAGGAGTATGTCAGTGGGGTGATTGGACGCCGCAGTCGCGTGCAGGATTTTGTGAAGGGACTTATTTTTCAATTAACAGCCTTACATAGTTATGACGAGCTGAAGCTAGTGTTTCTTTACGACAAAAATGAGGAAGAGTATTGGAAGTTTGCGAGATGGCTACCACATGTATGGGATGAAGCGATGCAGATTCGTTTTATCGCAACAGATGCGACTGAAGTGAAGGAGCTGTCTTCCTTCTTTGAAAAGGAAATTGCCTACCGCGCAAGCTTAGATGAGGCAGAATTAAAGGACCTTGACCAGCATTATTTGATTTTCTCGATGAGTAAGTCACTCGCATCAAGGGCTGAGATGATCAACCTCCTTTTAGAGGAAAATAAGAACATTGGAATTAGCCTTGTCACGTTATACGATGAGCTTAAAAATTTACCGAAGGAATGTACGATGGTTGTCGAGCTTGCGGATGATATGTCCAAAATTTATGACAAGGACGACATTTCCGGTTTGTACACTGCATTTGATGCGGAGTTTTATGAGCGTGAGGATGCGGAAGAGGTTGCGATTCGCCTAGCCAACATCCAGCTTGCATCCTCCGTTGAGGCATACACGTTACCAGACATGATTACGTTCCTTGAGATGTTTGGTGTAAGTAAAATCGAGCACTTGAACGCATTGACTCGCTGGAAGGAAAACAATCCTGTGCTCTCCATTGAAACACCAATTGGGGTCGACACGATGGGTGAGTCGTTCAAATTAGACCTTCATGAAAAATACCACGGTCCACACGGGCTGATTGCCGGTATGACAGGGTCTGGTAAGTCTGAGTTCATTATGACGTTCATTTTATCGCTTGCGGTGAACTATCACCCAGATGAGGTTGCCTTTATTTTAATCGACTATAAGGGTGGCGGAATGGCGAATGCCTTTTTAAATCTGCCGCACTTAGCTGGAACGATTACTAACCTCGATGGGGCAGCGGTGAAACGCTCGTTGATTTCAATCCAAAGTGAGCTGAAGCGTCGTCAGTCCATTTTCAGTGAGACGAGTCGACGTATGAATACAAGTAATATTGACATTTATAAATACCAAAAGCTGTACCGTGAAGGCTTAGTGAGTGAGCCGCTTCAGCATTTATTCATGATTTCCGATGAGTTCGCCGAGCTGAAAACCCAGCAACCTGAGTTCATGGAGCAACTGGTGAGTGCGGCTCGTATCGGACGAAGCTTAGGCGTCCACTTGATACTAGCGACTCAGAAGCCTTCTGGTGTCGTGGACGATCAAATTTGGAGTAACTCGAAATTCAGAATCAGTCTGAAGGTACAGGAAAAAGCCGATAGTATGGAAGTCATCAAGCGACCAGATGCTGCCGAGCTATCAACGACCGGTCGTTTTTACCTGCAAGTTGGGTATAACGAGTTGTTCGAGCTTGGTCAATCGGCATGGGCAGGGGCACCGTATTATCCATCGGATAAGATTGAAAAACGGGTGGATGAAAGCATTCGTGTCATTGACCACCTAGGGCGCGTCATTAAGAGTGCGAAGATCGACCGTAGAACAATGGTGAAGAATCCACCGAAGCAAATTGATGAAGTCACAAAGTACCTAGAAACTCTAGCAAAACAGGAAAATATCAAAGTCAAGCAGCTATGGCTCGAGCCGATACCTGCACGGATCTATTTAGATCAGTTAGTTGAAAAATATCGTGAAGAAACAATAAACCGT
The DNA here is from genome assembly GCF_059759275.1 of Ferdinandcohnia sp. GQ5. Classification (NCBI taxonomy): domain Bacteria; kingdom Bacillati; phylum Bacillota; class Bacilli; order Caryophanales; family Bacillaceae; genus Ferdinandcohnia; species Ferdinandcohnia sp. GQ5. The sequence continues at coordinate 163,069 of NZ_JCAXEW010000004.1, read as the reverse complement.
TTTGAACTGAACCCTGTGATTGGGGAATACGACGATCCGGCGAACCAACGTCAAAATGTTATGAGACTACCAATCACACAGGATGGCAATACTATCATCTATGGAGTTGCCGGTAGCGGTAAGACCACGTTCATTGCAACGTTAATGTACTCGTTGATGGAATCCCATACGCCAGATGAGCTACATGCCTATTTACTAGATTTTAGCTCGGAGACGTTAAGTTGGTTCCGTGATGCGCCACATATCGGGGATGTTCTGTTATCCCATGATAGTGAGAAGATTGATAATCTCTTTAAAATGCTTAACAGCGAAATTGAGAAACGTAAAAAGCAGTTGTCCAATTATGGCGGTGATTTGCAGACATACAATCGTCTGTCAGAGGATGGCCTACCATCGATTGTAATTGTAATTCACAACTATGCTGCGTTCTCTGAAATGTACGAGTCACACGAAGAGGCAATCTCTTTCCTCACCCGTGAAGGGACAAAGTATGGCATTTATTTTATCGTGACCGCGGCACATACCGGTGCGGTTCGTTACCGCTTGATGCAAAACTTCAAGCAACTGTATGTGTTACAGCTTAATGACACATCCGAATATTCAGCAGTGCTTGGAAATGTGGACGGCGTCTTCCCATCGAAGCACAAAGGTCGAGGTATTTTCAAAGCGGACAGTGTATATGAATTCCAAGTGGCCCTCATTACCGAGGGTGTCGAGGATATGTACCAATACATTACGGACTACTGTCGCAACCTGCGCGACAAATGGGGCAAGGGTGCTGCGAAACGAATTCCAGTCTTGCCTGAAAAAGTAGATATTGAGTATCTACAAGATGAAATTCAGTACAACAAGTCAAGTAAACTGCCGGTTGGTGTTGAAAAAGAGTCCCTCGCTATTACTTATTTTGATTTCGGTGATTCGCCTGTAAATCTAGTCCTTGGCAGTAGTAGCGATGCCTGCTCAGGTGTGATGCAGGGAATTTCAGAAATCGTTACGAAGAATGACAAAAATGAAGTGATTGTGCTTGACCCGAACGGGGAACTGATTAAAGTTAGCGGGAAACATGTTTCTAGTCCAACGGAGATTGAGGAAACTGTCGTTGAGTTGTTTAACACACTAGTATTCCGCAACAACACAACGAAGGATGCAATTGCAGAAGGTACCACACCACCGGTGTTCGAACCACTTTACTGCATCGTTCATTCCTTCAACGACATGTTGCTGATGTTATCTGAGGATGGTCAAGATAAGTTGAAGGTATTCTTAGAACGAATTGACGGACTCAATGTCTTTATGATCATCTCAGACCGCGCCGATGCACTGAACTCAGTTGCATTTGAGCCTTGGTTTAAAAAGCAAGTATCACTCAGCGACGGCATCTGGGTTGGAAACGGAATTACTGATCAATTTGTATTAAAAGTTTCAAAAGTCACAAACAGCATGTACCAAGAGATTCCAGAAGACTTCGGATATGTGCTCACTAAAGGAAAACCAAAGTTAGTCAAGTTATTGACGGGTTCGGCAGTTCGTGAAGAGGAGGCAGTTTTCAATGGATAAAGTGTTGGTTGAAGTATTCATTCCAGCCGCCGGTGAATCCTACGACGTCTTCATCCCGGCCCAAAGCAAGCTCTATGAAGTAACCTTTTTACTCGCAAACACCATGACCGAGCTATCCAACGGCTACTTCGTCGCAACCGACACCACCGTGGTGTGTGACCGTGAAACCGGTAAAATCTTCGACATTAACCAAACAGTGGAAGAATTAGGATTTATGAACGGGAAGAAATTGATGCTGGTTTAGATTGGGGTTCGAGCTGAATTTTGGCTTAGGGCACAATTAGTTGGAGTTAGGGCAGAATTCCCGACGGGTAGGGCACAATTCTTGAAAGTTAGGGCACAATTAATCGGATTTCGGGCACTATCCCCGCCGCCAGCTCAGACGGAAATGACGGCTTTGTCCGATATATTGAAAAGTTTGTCCGATATCTGGCCGAAAATGTCCGATATATTCAAGATTGTGTCCGATAAATTCAATTCAATGTCCGATAAACTCAAAACTATGTCCGATATCTCAAAAAAGCGGGCCTGGGCCACTTCGAAAAAGGGTCCCGCACCCCGTCAGCCTAAGTCAACAATGTGCAACAAACAACTTTTACTAGGAATCAAAGTCATTTTTACGTAAGGAAGGTGCAAAATGAGGTTACAAAAGAGGGTAGTCTTATTCCTTCTTCTATTCATTCTCATAATAGGAGGAACAGGGTGTATGAGTTCGAGTAATGCGAGTACCGAGGAAAAAGCAATCCAGTATTTAGAGGAGAAGTATGACAAAGAATTTGAGGTCATGTTTGCAAAAGAGGGAAGTAAACTTTTTCAGGATTTATATGGGGGAGATAAAGTGGTTGTTCACCCCAAGGATGATTCTGAGGCAATTTTCTTAGTTGAGGAAGCGAACACCGAAGGCGATTTAATGGATAGTTATATTCCAGCAAAATGGGGGCAAGAATTGCAGAGCAAGCTTGCAGATAGCATTGAAAACGAATTGCCTGAGGATAGTCCATATAAGCTTACATTTCATGTGAATTCAAAAGAATTCGATCCATCAATGGCTAGTATGACAGTGGATGAATACTTATCACAGAATAAAAATGTAAGAGTCGTGTTGACTGCGGGTATAAAATCATCAGGGGAACCTGATGTGAATGCCTATAGTCAAGGTATCTTTAACCTTTACAATCTTCTAAAAGGACTTGGTGTGGAATCCTATATTGTTTCAGTTGGGTTCGTTGATTCATCTGAAGATATCTCAGAGTATATTCGCACAATTAATGTGAATAACATGGGCTGGTCTAATTTAAATGCTAAGGTTTATGGTGAACTTGGTTTGGATGAGAGAAATAATCCTGACAATCCGAGCGAGAGTTTTGACCCTACTTTAATCCTTAACAGTGAAAATAACGTGGTCGAAAATTACACGCCTTTTGAGGGGTGAGGAAGATGTCGCTAACTAATTTAAGTGAAAAGGAAAAATATCTTTTACTACAGCTTTCGTACTATGACCTAGATTCAAGAACACCAATTAATGGAAAAAAACCTCTAACCATTGACGATATGATTAAGTCGATCGAATATCAGAATAAACCAGATGCATCGGATACAAATTTTGCTGAAATAAAGAAGTATCTGCACCAAAATAGTGATTCCCCACTCCATGACATTAAGCTGGTAGGGTATCAAAATAATAACCCTACTACAAGTAATAATTCAGGTGGGAATTCCCATACCGGATTTGTAGGCTATGCTTTTACCGATAAGGAAGGGAACGGTACAGCTGTTTATCGAGGCAGTGAAGATTTAACAAATGTCGCTCACATCGCAACAGACTGGGTATCCAATGTTGAGGCTGGTCTTGGAGTAACGATCCAGCAGCAAAGGGAAGCAAATGAATTTTATGAACGATACATTAAAGGTCTAGATGGGGAACAGTATGTATTTGGCCACTCGAAGGGTGGAAATTTGGCAGAATATGTACTTGTCAATAATCTAGAGGATGAAAAATTAACTTCTTACATTGTGAACGGAGCCCCTTTATATTATTGGACTCTAACACAGGAGCAAAGAGATGCATTAAGTAGTCGAAATACATTTATCGTACACGAGGGTGACTTCGTTTCGTCCCTAGGATACGCACCTTATGTGGATAAAACAGTTAAATTAAATAGCACTGAAGAAGGTCTTATGTATGCACATGGACTTGATAGTGTTGATTTTACCCCAGGTGGAGACTTTAATAATGCATCTGATGGTGCTTCACTAGTACGTGATATTGCAAATCCAGTTGCTGGAGCCATTTTTCTAGCGGTTTCACTTCATCCAAAAGTATTGGCATATAGAGCAGCAGCGGCGATTCGCGATGCTACTTTATACATCTTAGAAGCTGCACAAAGAGGACTTGAAAAAGCAGTTAACTGGGTGAAAGATCAAGCAACAAAATTTATTGCGAAAGTAAAAGAACTTTCACAACAGGTGAAAAACGAAATTAACCAATTCATCACGAATGTGGCAACGAAGGCGGCAATACTTTTTGTAAAAGTAGCAGCAAAGATTGGTGGTTACTTCCCAGTTGAACCATACCTGAAAGTCAATGTTGCAAGGCTCTACTACTATGCACAACGACTTGAAAGTATCAAGCGCCGAGTGAATGCACTTAATAATCAGATTGACTCTCTATACTGGGAGGTTGACCTTTTAGATATCCGTCATGTGTTGAGCGCCGATATTTTAACGTCCTTCTCATACAGGCTCAATCAAAACATTAACTACCTAAATACGGCTGCCCGGTTACTAGATGCGAACGAAACGAAGCTAGTCGGAAAGGCAAGGATTATTCAATAGCTATTAAAATAGTAAAAATAACGATGTTACTATTTTTCTTTATGGGAGTTGTTGGCTGCAGTAACACTGAAGAAAAAGCACTTCAGTATTTGGAAGATAAATATGCTGAAGAATTTGAGGTTATGTGGGTGAATGATAATCTCGTTACTGTTCATCCAAAGGGTAAAACAGATGTGGTTTTTTCAATCCAAGAAGATGGCAATGGTTATGTTGACACATACCTGCCAGCAAAATGGGCTCAAGAGTTACAGGAAAAGCTAAAGGTTGATATCGAAAAAGAGCTTCCTGCCAATTCTGAATTTAAACTTGTTTTAAGTAGAACAAGTTTTAACGAATCCATGGCTGATATGAGTATTAATGAACTAATAGAGCAAAACAAGAATATGGGTGTTGATTTAGTTGTAGGTATTAAGACAGCGGGAGAACCTGATATTAATCAATATAGTCAAGGTCTTTATAATCTATATAATCTCTTAAAAAGTCTTGGATTAAAGAATTATTTAATTTCTGTTGGGTTTGTTAATAATTCTGAAGATATTTCAAAGTTTATCCAAACATCTTATGTCAATAATATGAGCTGGTCAAATTTAGACGCTACCGTATACGGAGAATTAGGAATTGATGAAAGACATAACGCAGATAATCCTAGTACATTGGTAGACCCTAATTTGATTTTAAAAGATGTGGAAGATGTAGAAAAACATTATCAGAAGTTCTAAGGATCAGAGATTTTAAATTGTAAGGGAGGTAACCCAATGAAACCCCATGTTCGACGAAAGATTAATAGCATTATTTATGAAATCAATGCCATCTCAAGGGAACTCGATGAAATCTCAAATGGTCTCAACCGTGAATTCAAAGGGATTGGCTCTACCAAAAGTGCATCAAGTTTGCAGAGTGCAGCCGACAAATACCGCAGAGTCGGGAATGACCTTAGAAGGATTTAAGTTATATAGAATTCTAGATTACTAGACCACTTCTAGCTAAAGTTCTCTCGGCCAAAACCGAGTTAACTCATACATATCTCATTTTAAGGAGGTGAAAAAAACAATGGCACGTTCAATCACAGTTGATCCAGCGAAATTAGACACTGCGGCTACAAAAATTGACCAACAATCTGCTGACTATGAGAGACTTTACAAGGCTCTTTACACAGAGGTTGAGGGCATGGGTGCTGCGTGGCAAGGTACTGATAACCAGGCATATGTTTCTCAAATCAAGGGCTTCATGGATGACTTCCAAAAAATGACGAACTTGATGAGACAATACTCTGAGTTCTTAAAGCTTAGCGCAAAAACATACCGTGAAACACAAAGCGAGGTAGTGAACCAAGCTCGTCGCTTAACTAACTAATCTCCATACCTATAAAACTACCAAAAAAGGAGGTGGCACGATGTCAGTTGATGGAATCAAGATTTCCCTTGGCGAGGTTAGTAAAACCGCTGGGCAAATCCGTAACCTAAACCAACAGCTTGCAACTGCACTAGAAGACATTAAGAAGGAAATGAATGGCTTATCTGCTACATGGAACTCCGATGCTTCTAATACAATTCGCGGAAACTTCAATGCGTTGGCTCCACGTTTTGAGGAGTATCGCCAAGTTATTGATAGCTATGCGAAATTCCTAGATAACACAGTTACAAACTACAACGCTGCAGAAACTGCAATCAACAATAACGCTAGCGCATTTAAATAATCCATGAGGAGGGCAATTGGCCTCGCCGGTTGTCCTCAACTCATAGCTTTATTCAGGAATGGCGTGAAAAAAATCTGGGCGCAAATACGCAAATAGCGCATTTGATAAATAATGGGAGTGCAAGAAAATGATCAAACATGTTGATTTACATATTGAAAATTACGGTGTTTCGAAGTTCATATTTTACAAGGTGCCACCTGCGATTCGTGTTGATTTTACAGAAGCTGATAAGCTTAAAAACAACAAGGTTCCAGGGCTTTTGCCATGTGTTGTGATTAACAAGGAAGATGAGGCGTATTTTCGCTATGACTTAGTCTCTGAAGTGACTCTTAACCACCAGACAACAAACCCACTCACAAAGGAGCAGCTCCATAGCTATTTTTCAAACATCATCGAAACATTAATCGAAGCTGAGCGACTTGGGTTAAATGTGAACAACTTTGTTTTTGATGAGAACTACATCTTTATTGATAATTTTTCAAACAGATTAATTCTACTGTATATGCCGATTAAAAATAATATTTTTGAAAAGGTATCAATCCGGGACTACTTCAACAGTTTCTTACACTCCCACTCCTATGATGAAAATGATGACCTTGTTTTTTTTGTGCGGCTACATAATTATTTCGCAACATCTGAGGAAATCAACTTATATGCGCTTCAACAAAAGCTGAATGAGTTTCTCTTGAATAAACCAACATCACCTCAAAGTTTCAGAAAGCTGCCGATTCAGGATGAAGAACCCAAAACACCAAACTATTATAGTCCTAGCAGTGAAATCAAGGCATCTGAAGAAAACGGCGTGATAACTTCAGAATATAGCAGTAAAAAGGTTGATAAAAAGACAAAACAAAAGCTTGAAATCGAGGAAGAGGTTCAGTACAAGCGAATCACCCGCACCGAACTTGGAGAAGGAAATCCACTTCTTTCAGGTGGAACATCCATCAACATCAAGCCAAATGTGGGAAGTCCAATTTCGTTTGATACAGATGAACCTGATGAGGAAGAGGGGACAACTGTCCTCACCGCTTATAAAGAGCCAGAAGAGGAAGAAGGAACAACGGCGCTGGGTGTAGGCACCAGTTTCCAACAGCAGCAGCCATTCCTACTAACGTCCACTCAGGAAAAAATTGTCCTTTCCAAGCGAGTGTTTAAAATTGGCCGTGATCCAGGGGTTACTGATTATACATCCAACAATAAAGTCATTGGGCGTGTCCATGCGGAGTTAATTACCGAAAACGGGGAATATTTTATTGTCGACCAGGAATCGCGAAATGGTAGCTATGTAAATGGCGTCAAGCTAGTTCCTAATAACAAGGTAAAAATCAAACACGAAGACAAAATCAAGCTAGCGAACGAAGAATACGTATTTAGGCTTTTTTAGAATACGAAGATAAAATGGTTTTTATTGTCTAGCTTCAGGCGCCATCGGCTCGAGGTCACAAGCCAATCGCTTCGGAAGGTTGGGCTTGTCTTGTGCTTGTCGCTCATGCCAGGATGGCAAGGATTCCAGCGTTAGGCACAGGACGTGCATGCCTTTAGCTGGAATTGGGGGCGCCTTACGCATTTCAAAAGAGGTGAAATAAGTGTCGTTCATACATGCTTACCACACTGATGTGGGAATTAAAAAGAAAACAAACCAGGATGCGTTGCTCGTCAAGACGGCAAAAACGCCGAATGGATATGTGGGGATGTTCGTCGTGTGTGACGGAATGGGCGGACTCGATCACGGGGAACTCGCCAGTGCTACGGTTGTTCGAGGGCTCTCGGACTGGTTTGAACAGGAGCTGCCAGAACTCCTTCATTCTGATCAACAGGATGAAGACATTCGCAAAGCTCTCGAAGCCTGTATTACGGAGCAAAATGAAAAAATCTTAGAATATGGGGACGAAACAAACACCCAGGTCGGAACAACGGTGACAGCACTCCTCATTATTCATTCGCGTTATTATATCGTACATATCGGGGACAGCCGTGCTTATCAAATTCAGCAGCAGGTGACAAGGCTGACAAAGGACCAAACCTTGGTGGAACGTGAAGTGGAACGCGGAAACATTACACCGGAGCAAGCCTTGAAGGATCCGCGGCGCAATGTCCTTTTACAATGTGTTGGAGCGACAAGGGAGCTTGATGTCGTGATTCTAACAGGTGAGACAGAGCCAGGAACCGTGTTCTTACTTTGTACGGATGGTTTTTACCATAAGATCACGGATAAGGAGATACTTGAGGAGCTTCGTCCGAACCAATTTTTAAATGAAAAGCAATTAAAATACAAGGCGATTAAACTCGTCGATGCGGTGAAAGAACGAAAAGAGGTCGACAATATCTCTATTGTTCTTGCGCATGTAGTGTGAATGGTGGAATTTCGGGGCATTAAAAATTGGAATTCGAATATGGATTTCGATGTCTAGCTCCAGGCGCCATCGGCTCGAGGTCATAAGCTAATCGCTTCGGAAGGTAAAATGCACCTTCTGTCAGCGCTTATCTTATGCTTGTCGCCGATAAACTGGCGCATTGCGCTTTTCAATTTGGAGGAATCAATCTTGATTAAAATCGGAAGTTTTATAGATGACAGATACGAAATACTGAAGGAAATCGGGCGCGGCGGAATGAGTATTGTCTATTTGGCGATGGACAACCGACTCAACAAGTCTTTGGTCGTCAAGGATATCCGTAAGCGCGACAACAGTAACAACGAGCTCCTCATTAATAGTCTAGTTGTCGAGGCGAACATGCTGAAAAAACTTGATCACGGTTCACTTCCAAAGATTTACGACATCATCGAATCTGAGGGTGACATCTATGTGGTTATGGACTATGTCGAGGGCGAGTCGCTCAAGCAAAAGCTGAAGCGGGAAAAAGTTATCTCGGCGAAGCTTGTGATTAACTGGGCAAAGCAGCTTGCAGAGGTTCTTCATTATTTACATACAAGAAAGCCGCATCCGATTATTTACCGCGACATGAAACCAGACAATATCATGCTCACACCGGAAGGGAAAATCAAACTGATAGACTTCGGGATTGCGCGTGAATTTAAGGATGAGAGCCTGACCGATACGACGAATCTCGGAACGAAAACCTATGCGGCACCCGAGCAACTGTCAGGTAAGCGAACAGATGCCAGAACTGACATATACAGCTTAGGTCTAACACTGTATCAACTCATAACGGGTAAAAGTCTAGCAGACCCGCCGTATGAGATAAGGCCAATTCGCCAGTGGGATCCAACCTTACCAGAAGGACTCGAGCATATCATTTTAAAATGTACCCAGGCAGAACCTGAAAATCGCTACCAAACCAGTGAAGAGCTCCTATACGATCTTGAAAATATTAACAAGCTCACAGCAGGCTACCGGAAAAAAATGATGAAGCGGCTCTATCTCTTTTTGGTTCCAGCTGTATTGTGCATAGGTTTTTCAACGACGTCAGTGCTGGGCTATCAAGGGATGCAAAATGAGCAGTTCCAGGATTACATGGGGCTTGTCAATGAATCTAGTATTTCGTTAATCGAAGGCAATGATACAGAGGCAATCAAGCTTTTAGAACAAGCAATTAAAGTTGATAAGGGCCGTGCTTCCGCTTATATCAATCTGCTTGATGTTTACATTAACCGAAATGAAGTGGACACAGGTCTTGCTAAAATTGAGTCCTATGTGAATGACGAATACGGTAACATCCATAAAAACAGTGAGGTACTTTTTAAACTGGGGATGACGTATTTTGACCGGAAACGCGATTACCCTGTGGCACTGAAGTATTTTAAACAGGTGAATGAAAAAGAGATTCCGGACGCGAGTTACTACATCACGCTTGCAACAACATTAGGCGGCATGAACATTGATTATGACCAGTTCTCTACGAATCTTTTAGAGTTTGAATCATTCAATGACAATCTTCCGAACAACGTGAAAAAGGTAGATAACTATAATTCGCTGGCGAACATTTACATTTCCTATAAAGGTCAAATCGCGGATGCCAATACGAAGGCGATCACGGTTGTTCAGAAGGCGCAGAGGGTTCTCGAGTTGGCTCCAGATGAGCAGCTCCAGTTAAAATACGAGATTGAGTTCGAGCAAAAGCTCGCGCAAGCCTTTTACTCAAGAGGCGTGAACTCCGAGGATCAAGTGGCAGCACGAGATGATTTCGAACAGGCGACACAGCACTATAACAACCTTCTAGATTTGAACGTACCGAATAAGGAAGAGGTAATGAACAATATCGGTGTGATTTATCAGGAGATGGGCGAGCATTCCCAAGCGGTTGAGCAATTTGAAGGAACGATTAAGGAATATCCGAAAAGCCTGAATGCGTACGTGAAGCTAGGCAATCTCTTGCTAGACATTGAGCAAGGAAAGCAAGAAGACCAGCGCAACTACAACAAGGCGAAAGAAGTCTTTGACAAAGCAGGAAAACTAGAAGGCGCTAAAGACAACGAAGCCTACAAAAAACTATCCAGACGCATGAATAATCTAAATATCAAATAGTGGGACAAAGGGACAGGTCCCTTGTCCCAGCGGCGCATTCCAAAGAAAGGGGGCTCTCAATTGGAATACCAAATCATGTTTTACGGGGGACTAGCGGGCGCGGTGATTACGCTCATTATCTCCATCATCGTCTATATGAAACTACAAATCTCTCAGGTTTTTGCGGATATCACGGGAAACCGGTTTATGAGAAAGAAGCAAAACAGCCGCATTTTCCTTGAGGCTCATGAAACAAAACGAACAACAAGTGAAATCAAGCTTCGGAAAAAAGATGATCCAGTTGCAGCATCAGTTGAGGGTACAGCCCTCATGAGCCAGGGACTTGAACCGACCGCCTTACTTGAGGAAAGTTCACAAGCACCGACGGAATTGTTGGTTGAAGAAACCTCACTTCTATCAGAGGAGACGGCCCTACTACAGGACGACGATGAGACGACATTGCTAGTCGGGGATGACGAAACAACGATTCTCCTTGAAGGCGATGGCGAAACCGCAATCCTCACCGAGAAAGAGGAAGAATCCGATTTCCAAATTGAAGTCGATGTCATGATCGTCCATACAAATAATGTAATTAACTTTACTCAGCAGAAGTCGCCTGCTTCTTCAATAAGGGGATGAATGTAAAAGGAGTAAACACTACTGCTGGGGTTCAACCCTGGCTGAGTAAAGTTAATGCCCCGGCGGATGCCACGATTTTTTAAAGGAAGTTTTTCGATCAAGCTCGAAAAAAATCGGGCGCAAATACGCCAAGGCGCATTTGATAATAAAAGGAGCGTAGTAAAGTGATAGCAATGATTTCAAAAAGCTACCGAAAAAACAAATCGGTACTCTGGTTACCGATTGCATTGGTTATGGTGCTTTCGGTAGTACTGTTTAGCCTGAACGTATCATCCCAGGTTGAAACAAAGCAGTATATAAAATATAACAATGAACAATGGGAAATTGGGAAAAAGTTCTCAAATGAATGGTACATAAATGGAGACACCTTTCAAGTCCAGGTTGATTTAAGTGAGGACTATGAGAATTACCTAAAGCCAAAAGAAACACCGGAGGAGCCGGAAAATCCTAACGGAACTGAAACAGCTGAGGAAACGGCAACTCCAGTAGCTGGCGAGGTACCTGAAGGTGGGTCACCTTTTGATGTAGAAGTAAAGAAAGGACCTGGAAATGCAACTATTACCCCAATCACAGATGGCGGATTTAAAGGTCTGTATAAAGTAACCATCTCTGGTGCCAATCATAAAGATGGTGAAATCCCGATGGAAATCACCTTTAAAGATGACACATGGGTAGTTGATCCACCAAACAATTCTACTTTTAGTGTAATAAAAGACACTACGGCACCAATAGTTAATTTATCAGGTGCATATGAGGGCGGTTTTTTTGAGCATACAGTCAACCTTCAAATTGATGTAAAAGAAGAAAATTTCTCAGAAGATAAAGTAGATATAAAGGTTAAAAAAGATGGCTCAGATTTCCAAACGCCTTCAACCGAATGGGATGGGAAGAAAGCTTCTATTGCATTTGACCAAGTTGGGAAATATGAAGTAACAGTAACCGCTAAGGATAAGGCTGGAAACGTAAGTGACACTAAGTCCATCTCCTTTGCAAATGTCAGCAAGGTTGCGCAATTGGCCATTAAAAATAAAACGGAAAATGATTTTTATAACGATGGAGTAAATATCGTTATCACTAATCCACTCTTTATCGAGTCAGCGAAGCTCACCTATACGAAGGATGGCGGCGAGCCACAGACTGTGGATATGGAAATTAAAAATTCCCTTTCTTCTAAGACAGCAACTTACACTCTAACTGAAGCAGGAAAATATGAATTTAGTGCAAAGATAACAGACTATTGGAGACCAACTGGGTTTGATCTCGGAACCTATGAAAATATCATTATCGACAAGACAGCACCTGAATTAACAATTAGTGGTGTTGAAAATGGTGGCAAATATACAGAATCTAAGGACATCATAATTTCAGCAACTGACACATATTTAGATCAAAACAAATCCGTTTTAAAGCTAACGAAAAACGGAAAAGTTCAAACAATCACTGGAAAAGAAGCTCTTGAAAAACGTAACTTAACAGATGGAGTATACTCTGTTGAACTAAGTGTGTTTGATAAAGCAGGGAACGAAACAAAATCCCCAGCACTCAATTTTACGATTGATACCAAGAAGCCAAATTTAGAGATTTCTGGAGTTGAAAATGGGAAGTATTATCCTAAAAACCAAACTGTTCGTTTTTCAGTTGAAGATCTTACACTTGATTTGGCGAAAACAACACTTGTTGTAAAGCACAACGATAGCGACTATGCAGAAGAAATCAAATTAAAACAGAACGGTACAGTGGCTGAAGCAAGTCATACGTTTAAAACTGAAGGCAAATACACAATCGAGTTAAATGCAACAGACCAATTTGGAAATGCTGCAGACAAAATCACGAAAACCTTCACACTTGATAAAACAAAGCCAACTGTTTCACTTACTGGCGCTGAAAATAATAAAAAGTACAACCGCCAAGTAGACATAGAGATTGTTGGAAAAGACACAAACAAAGATGATAGCAGCACCATTTTAACAGTAACAAAAGATGGAAAATCAGAAACGTTTGAAGGTAAAAAGGCACACGAGAAACATAGCTTTAAACAAGAAGGCGTGTATGAAATCGATGTAGACTACTTTGACAAAGCTGGAAACAAGGCTGATTTTTCAAAGATCACATTTGTAATTGACAACTCGAAGCCAGAAGTTGATATTACGGGTGTAAATGAAAATGAGTTCGCGAATACAGACAAAGAAGTCAAGTTTTCAGTTGAGGACTCACACATCAACATAGACAATATTGAACTGACTATTACGAAGGATGGGAAAGCTTATCCGACGGATGGAATCAAATTTAAGAAACAAAGAAACCGATACGCTGAGGCAGAGCATACATTTACTGGCGATGGCGTTTATGTTGTAAAACTAAAGTCGACAGATGAAGCAGGAAATATCTCAGCAGAAAAACAAGTTCGTTTTACAATCGATAAAGTCAAGCCTGAGATTGTTGTGACAAACATCGGTGAAGATGGCAGATACAATGATAATCGTGAAGTATCCATTACGGTAACTGACCTAAATATGGGTGAGTCAAATGCAACAGTTAAGTACAATGGGGAGTCATATGAGATTGACCCACTTGTGCTTGAAGGCAAGATGGCAACAACTAAACACACCTTCACTGAAGAAGGGGTTTACGAGCTTCACGTCGTTTCAACGGATAAAGCAGGAAACGAAAGCTCAGAAACTATAAAATTCACGGTCGATAAAACAGGACCTGCGATTAAATACTCGATTAAAGATGGTACGTATTTTAATGATAAAAAAGTGAACCTAACTGTAACTGTTGATGACTACACACCATTTGTTCCTGAAATCACAGTGAAAAATGGGGATAAAGACATCAAGGTTCCAACAGACGGATGGGTGAAAAAAATCGTCTGGTTAATTACTCAAGAGCTAACTGTTGAACTTGAAGACGAAGGAGTTTACTCCGTTCATGTAAAAGCAAAAGACTACTTTGGCGCTGAAAGCACAAAGGATCTTGGCTTTACAATTGACCGCACATCACCTGAAATTCAAATCAGCGGGAATATCCCGAACGGTGGATTTGTAAAAGGTGACAATGAGTTAATCGTAGACATCAATGACCTTCATTTTGACGAAAGTAAAAATGAAGTCCTTGTAAATGGCAAACCGGTAAAGAATGCCCAGTGGAAAGAAACTGCAAAAGGTTATCAGTTCAAGCAAAGCTTCCCAGAGGATGGAGAATATGAAGTAACGGTTCGTTCTGTAGACTTTGCGGGTAACAAAGCAGCGGAGAAAAAACACAATTTCACAGTGGATAACGTAAAACCGGTTATCACGATTAAAAATGTAAACGACGGAACATTTTACGATAAAAAGAAAACAGCTACGATCAAGGTTAACGAACTGAACTTTGCAAACAATGAAGTAGAAGTAAAAGTAAACAATAAACCGTACGAGTGGAAAAACCAAGGTGTTGAATCAAGTCTTGAGATTCCATTTAACGAAGACGGTGACTATGTGATTAAGGTGTCTTCAAAGGATGCAGCAGGCAACATTGCGGACACAAAAGAAGTGAAGTTCACTGTTGATGAAAGCTTCCCGACCCTCAAAATCACAGGTGTCGACCACATGACGAATTACAATGTGACGAAGCCAGTTTCATTTGAAGTAACGGATGCGAACATTGACAAAACTTCATTACGCGTAACAAAGAACGGCAAGGAATATGAGATTCCAGCACTACAACAATCGAGAACAAAAGCGAGCTTACAATACAATTTTGCCGAAGAAGGCAGCTATGTGCTTTACTTCAATGCAACGGATAAATCCGGTAACAAAACAACGCATGAGGAAATTGCATTCATCATCGACAAAACAAATCCAGTTGTCAAAATTGACGGTGTTGACCACCAGTCCTTCAATCCAACTGGCAAGCGCGTAACTGTTTCTGTTGATGAATTGAACTTTGGTACAAATTACGTAGTACTTTCTGTAACAAAGGACGGCAAAGTATTTAATATCGGAACTTGGAAAAACAACAACAAGCTTTCAAGTTTAGGCTACAATTTTAATGATGATGGCTTGTACACCATTGCAATTAGTGCTGAAGATAAGGCTGGCAATGGACCAATAACAGCCAACAAGACATTCACAATTGACACAACAAAGCCAGCAATTGAAATTACAGGTGTTGAAAATGCAGGACACTATAATGTCGATAAGCCAGTCAGTGTGGAAATTCGTGATGTGAACTTAGATGTGAACCGTATCACCGTAACACGAAACGGTAGAGGCTATAACGCTGGTGGATTTGGAGTAGCAAATCAAACTGCTCGACTTAGCCACAACTTTAGCCAGGAAGGTGACTATGCGATCAACGTAGAAGCGATTGACAAAGCGGGTAACCAATTCAGCAGACAGATTGCTTTTACAATTGATAAAACAGCTCCGGTCATCACACCGAAATTTAAAGGTCAAAGCCGTGTAATCAAGAATGGCGAATATATTAATGAAGTATTCACACCTGAATTTGCACTGGACCAAGTGGAAGACACCATCGTTTCAGTCACAATGAATGGTCAGAATGTGACAGGTCGAATCCCAACGGCTACATTGGAAATGAAGTACGATTTCAGTGTTCTTGCACGAGATAAAGCAGGAAACGAGTCGACCATTGATATCAGTTTTATCCTTGATACGACAAAGCCGAACTTGAATATTACAGGCGTTATTGATGGATTCTTCAATAACAATCAAATGCCGACTGTGACCTACTCGGATCGTTACCTCGATTCAAGTCGTTCAAGTGTCACATTAAATGGACGCCCATTTGTAAATGGGGTGCAGCTAAGTGAAGAAGGAGACTACATTCTAAAAGCTGAAATTTATGATTTAGCCAACAATGTTTCATCCCGAACTATTGTGTTTACGATTGACAAAACAGCACCAGTGATCAAATTTAAGGAAGCTATTTCTGAAGGGTATTTCAAAGAAAGCTTACTTCCTGAGTTGCTGATTGAGGATTTAAATGCATATGACATCATCTCACAAACTTTAAACGGTCAGCCTTATAATCTTGGTGATCCGATTGAGGAAGAAGGAAAGCACGTGCTCTTCTTTGAGGTGAAGGATAAAGCAGGAAATATCCAACAGCTAAGTGTTGAGTTTATTATTGATAAAACTCCTCCGAAAGTCATTGTCGATGGAGTCAAGAAAAACGAAACATATCGTGACCCTGTAAGTCTCTCAATCAGCCTTGATAATCCTAGTGATACACTCAAGTCTGTCAAGATTAATGGAGAGCTCTTCAATGGTGATGTAAAAGACGTAAACGGAACAAAAGTTATTTCCGTAACACTTTCTGATATTAATAAATATAAGGTAGAAGTGTTAGCTGAAGACGAAGCTGGTAACGAAGTGAACGAAGTCGTTGAATTCGAAATCGTTGAAAAAAGCGTACTAGTCAAGTTCTATGAAAATAAACCATTATTTGCGGGCGCAATGGTCGGTCTTGTCGGCATTGCAGCAGCAGGTGCTGTTGCTCTCCGCAGAACCATCATCCGCAGAAAAGACGAGAAAGATATGTAACCATAATGTAGGCATTCGCATTTTGCGGATGCCTGTTTTTAGAAAAAGTAGTTTGTTAGAATAAAAGGAGGCATCGTTTTGTCCAGAATCACGATTAAGCCGAATCAAGTTATTGGAATAAGTCCCCAGGTAGGAACTGTAGCTTCTAGACTATCCTCTATTGAGGGAGGTGTGACCTCTGTTAGAAATTCCATTGATTATCGAATCTTAGCTAGAATCTCCATCCGGCCGCAACTAACAGAGGTAACTTCATCAATGGATCAATTGGAAGCAAAAGTAAGAAGGCTACAGTCCTTTTTAAATTTAGCTGTAACTCGCTATTCGTCAACAGAGCGATATTTAAACACTTCTTTTATGGCGATGGAGGCAATACGGGGTATGGCTCCGGCTAAACCCGGAGAAAGTGGGAAAAAAGCCGATACGCCAAAATCGAAAAACAGCGATACAACAGCGCTTGTTCATAAAATGTTGACATACTTAAACAGTGTCAGCTCCCAAATAACAAATTGGGATATTGCTTTGGTTGGCTCGCAATTACTGTCTGTAGCATCCTCTACTTTTTTAATGAGAAATCTAAAAGTCAACTACATAGGTGGTAAGCCAACGATGTGGCAAAAGTTTCGGGGGCAATATAAGTTTACGGTAACTGCCAAACCATCTTGGACGAGTCGAACGGGCTACAGTTCGAAGATTGCAAGCTATATCCATAAGTTTTCTCGATCAGCACCAACTAATCCACTATTAAAAAGTGTCCACTCTTTTATCAGTTCCTATAGAGGGCCAGCTGCACTATTAAAGCACGCTGCAGGTTTCTCGAAAAATGTGAATGCTGCTATGCATGGAACAACCCTCATGGGTCGTTTCCATCAGAGGATCACCATCGGTTCAAAGGAAGTTGTTTCAAATCTTGCAAAAGTAAAGGGCTTTACAAGTGTCGCGAAAAGAGTTCCAATTATAGGAAATCTCATTGCGGTTGGGGCAAATGCAACTGAGCTAGTAGACCCGAAGAATAGCCATCTATCAGGGGCCGAAAAAATGGGTAGATTCACATTTGGTGCCGTTGCAAGCGTCGGTGCCATTGCAGGTGGCGCAAAGGTAGGTGCCATGATTGGTAGTCTAGGAGGCCCGGTAGGTATTGTAGTTGGCGGGGCAGTCGGCGGTCTTGTTGGAGGAATAGCCAGCTCTAAGCTTGGTGATCAAATTAAGGATGTTGGTGAAAAATTTGCTGGTGGGGTAGAGAAGGTTGGAAAATCTATTTTCAAATCAGTAAGTAGCTGGTTTGACTAATTAAAATGTTGATAGGATGATTTTATGGACAATGTAAAAGAGATCATAGATTTAGTTACATTATTTTTTGGAGCATGGCTCTCCCTTCAGGTCGGAATCAGCTTTTTAACCATTTTTCTTGGAAACGTGCTTGTCGAACATGTGGAAACGGGAGTCTTCAGAAATACAAAGAACCCATTTCTCAAACTTTTTACATTAATCGTATTATTGTTGTTTGGCCTAGGCCCGTTCATATACAAAAAGCTTAGTAGATTTTCATGGATTGTAAGAAGGTTACTCTTGTTCGTTATCACTCTCTTTATGGGAATTCTGTTTATGCTAATCTACTACATTATCAAAGCAGCACTGTATGCAGTGTTTTTATAGTTGATACGGTAAACCGCCGTCGTTATCTCATGTAGGAATGACATTGATTGAGTGATGCTAACGAAAATTGTGAATTGTACCCTCACAGTCAAGCAACAGAGGGATCCAGGGTTAGAAAATCCCTCCATCGTACTCCACCCACAAAGCCCAGAGGGTACGAAACAATAAAACCGCTAGACACCATAAAATAAAGCTACAACCATAGCATTCAAAAAACAAAGGAGGTACCAGTCATGAACCATGCTTTAACATGCACGACAGAGGAATTGGCATTATTGGTTACGGTTTGCGGATATCCGACTGTCGCGAAAGGAATCGCAGAGGCTGCTTACGGAGAAAAGTCTCCTGCAGAATGGGACGCCATCATGGAATCCACGATCCACCAGCTGGTAATCAAATCGCTGTGGGATCCTGATAAAAACGGAGAGGATGAGCATCCTCTAAGTGATGAAATGCAAACTTTTATTAAGCAGTATGTGGAATCCAAATGGATGATTCGTTGTTCGAATATTTCAGGAAGAAGCGTATTAATGATCCATCATTTTGAGGAAGACATTTGGCTTGCCCACGTCATTGCAGAAGACATCATGCATGAATTCGCGTTATTATCAAATGATGAAATTCCAACGGTAATTAAGGATTTTTATTCTTTTGAAGGCACAAAAATAGAGGGAACACAGGAATTCTTCCTCACAGACAAACTTTTCGATTGGTTAAGTGACCAGTCAAAAACAGAGAAGGTCCGTAAGAAAGCAAAGTTTACACCAACAGAGGAACAGAGCTTCAATCTATTCATCAAGGACCTTGAAGAGCACGAGTGGTCCCTTTATAACATTTCACACTTTGAAATCCCAAACGTTGAAGGTGATTTTCTCCTTGCAAACATCGTCTTCTTTTTGCCATCAACAAAAGGGATGTGGATCGTTGAATATAAAGAGGATGCTAAAAATCCAGTCCACATTAAACTAAATACATATGAGGAATGGCACGAAATGCTTGATGCGGTTGGAAGCGTGGCTGCTGCTATTGAAGTATAACTTTATTTGAATAAAGCCCCGGCGGATGCCACAGATTTTTCATTGAAGTTTTTCGAACAATAAGATCAAAGATCAAAAACGCCACGTCCTGTGCCACGTCTTTGTGACCCACATCGTGTGGACAAAAAATCTGGGCGCAGATCCAGCAATACATACCTGATTTAAGATGACTTTCACAAGTCGTCTTTTTTTTATCCAGAATCTAGTCCTTTTTACTTATTTCACTCTAGTTTGTACATCATTTTATAAGCAATTGGCAAACTAAGATTGGAAAATAATTCTGGAGGGTATGCTGTATGATTTTTTGGCAACACGTGCTGAAAATAGCTGTTCTATTCTTACTACTTTTAACAACTACAGTAAGCCCAGACATGGTAGTTGCACAACGGGACACAAATTCACCCGTCATCACACATAATCCGAAAACAACAAGTGAGCCACTATTACCCATCAAAATTAAGGCTGGTGTAACGGATGACACCGCCATCCAACATGTAACACTTTTTTATAAGACGGGTAACTCAGATGACTACAAAGCAATCCCGATGCAATTGAACGAGGAAAAAACATACATTGCTGAAATCCCGGGCTTTCACGTATATGATGAAATCACTTATTATATCGAGGCAAGTGATGGGACCAATACGGAAAAAACGGACGAGAACACCATTCAAATTGTTCAAAAAGAAATTGATTTTACCAAAATGCCTCAGCTGCTTGTGACGGAGGTTCTTCCCGACTCAACGAATGTGGGCAGTGCTGATGGATTTGAGTTTGTAGAAATCTACAATAACAGCAACAAAGCAATTAATTTCAAGGACTATAAACTCTACTATCGATACGACAAGAATCCTCGATCAGATGTGATGTGGCCTTCTGTAAAAGAGAATGTAGTCATTCCTGGCGGCAAAACACTTGTGCTCTGGATCATCAATAGCGAAAATAGCGAGCAGACGGTGGAGGATTTTAATGCACATTATGGAACTAACTTGAAGGAAAATCAGGATATTGTGCGGGTTTACAGTGGCGGTATGGCAAACAAAAGCATGCGGGGTGTCGTGATTGGAACGAATACGCATCGTGAAATTTCAGTTGCATACTATAACAAGACGGAAGTTGACAAGGCAATTATATACCGATATCCAACCAACAAATCCACGGTCTCAAAAAGAATGGGCACAAAGGATGCGACTCCTGGTAAGGTAGAAAGCTACCAGATACCGAAAAAGCCTGTTCATATTGAGGAAGATTCTGTCCCACCGAGTATTGAGGATTTAACATTAAATTCTGAAGTCAATCAAAAAGACAACTTGGAGCTCATCGCAAAAGCTACAGACGACCATACCGTTATATCTGTTAAATTACATTATAAAATCGACCAGGATAACGAGTTCGATGAAGTCATTTTACATGAGAATTACGATGATTTACTATTTCATCACACGATTGATGCACCAGCATTAATTGGCCGCGAGTATATCGATTATTACTATGTCATTTCCGATGGAAGCAATGAGGTGAAAAGTAAGACTTACCGGATTAACATCAAGAATGAACTTGACCACTCAAGTCTACGACTCAATCTGAAAAATGAAGAAATGCTTCGGGGAGAAAAAATGATCAAGGCTACTTCAGAAGAAAATACGCCTTTGAAGCTGATGATTAACGGAAATGAGATTCAGGAAGGCATCTATCGTTCACTTGAACACACCGCCTATTTTGCGTTTGAGGTAAATGGGTTGAATACGTATTTTCAAAATGCTGTCACGATGGGTAAGGAAGTATTACATGTGATGGACCAGGATTGGCTTACGAACTGGAAGACATTCACGATTCCAATTGAGCCTGAGCGACTTCTTGTAGGCAACACAACGATCACGATTCGTTCTGGAAACAAAGCTTCGCCCTTTGAACTTTGGTCGAGGGAAAATCGCGATGACTTTCAATTGCGAAACGTTCGACTCATACTTGGCGATGGAACGGTGATCAAAGATCCAATTTACACCGACCCAACTCGCATCTTGAACATGGGGGATCAGCGTAAGCATATCGATTTTACCTTTACGATTTCGGAAAAAGAGGCACGTTCGTATACTTATAAATGGAACACAACCGAGGTGCACGACAAAAAACATAACGTCACAGTACAGGCCGGTGACAAAATGGTTCGTTCACAAGTTTTGGTTGATAATAGGGCCCCAACTATCAAAACAAATCTGAAAAAGAAACCTTACAAAGGGGCCTTTACAATTAATGTTGACGTGAGGGATAAGCTTTCTGGTATTGAAAAAAAGACGGTAATCTTGGATGGAGAAGAAATTGAAGTTCCGTTTGAAACATCGTCCGCAAATCTTAAACCAGGTAAACATAAGCTCAAAGTACATGCGATTGACAAAGTAGGAAATGAAACAAAGGATGTTTTCTATTTTAAAGTGGTGAATGAAAATCCAAAAAAACCAGAGCGGATTTCTCCGAAGGGAAAGAGTGAAGGGGATCCACTTTTACAAGTGAAGGTGAAGGATCCGACAAAGGATAAGCTTGATGTTACCTTTTATGAAGCCTACAAACATGACGTAACTTCGAGTGTGAAAGGATTTAAAAATGCGACTGAGCTTGAGCCACCTAATAGGATGGTTCCAGAAGGGGAGGAAGCCTTCACAACAGAAGACATCTCACTCGTTTCAAAAGCAGATGGCCGTTATTTAGTTACGGATTCTGACACAAAATTCCCGTACCATCGTTTTGATGTCACGGTTGATGAGTCTCTTGGTGACAATGACAGGGTTGAGCTTTTATGGAAAGGGAATTCACTTGAAGGTCGAAAGGTTTCGATGTACGCATGGAATCATAATGAGGGAAAATGGGTTTTGCTTGATTTTAAGATAGCGGGCTCAAAAGATTTTAAACTTGCTTCTGATGTGACGGTCCGTGACTATGTACTTGATTCGAAAATCAATGTCCTGATCCAAGACGAAATTGCAGAAGAATTTGATTACACCTTCGTCTGGATGTCCGACACCCAATTTTACGCTGAGAGCTATCCGGAGATTTTTAAGGAACAAACGGAATGGATTGCAAAAATGAAGAAAAAGCTAGGTATCAAATATGTGTTTCATACCGGTGATTTGGTCAATCAATCAAGGAAGAAGAAGCAGTGGCGAAATGCGGATAAGTATATGAAGGTCTTGGATGAGAATAACATTCCATATGGAGTGTTAGCTGGGAACCATGACGTTGACCAGGTGAATAATGATTATTCCGAGTTCTATCGGTATTTTGGGAAGGACCGTTTTAACAATAAGCCATATTATGGTGGTTCGTACCGAAACAATCGTGGCCATTACGATTTAATTTCGGTAGGTGGCAATGATTTTATCATGGTCTACCTTGGCTGGGACGTAACGGATGAAGGTATTGAGTGGGTAAATAAGGTGCTTGCAGCCTATCCGGATCGCAAAGCGATTTTAAGCTTCCATGAATATTTGCTTGCGACAGGTACGAGGCATCCGATGGGAGATAAACTCTATAATGAAATTGTCGTACCAAACAAAAATGTCATGGCGGTATTAAGCGGTCATTATCATGAGGCACAAACCTTTGTTGATGAAATTGATGATGATGGTGATGGTAATCCAGATCGCACCGTTACGCAAATGTTGGCCGATTATCAAGCAGGTCCAGAAGGTGGTCAAGGCTATATAAGGCTCCTGCATTTTGACCAAGATAACAATCGCATTTTGGTTAAAACATACTCACCTTATATGGATGACTATAATTTTTATGACCTAGATATTTATCCGCAGAAAGACCAATTTGTATTTGAAATGGACTTAGCACCAGTCACGAAGCGGGTCGCAACTGATTACTTTACGGTCAATGTTTATACAGACCGGGTAATCGGGACTGATAAGGCGAAAAGTGGTAAAATCGCAAAAGCATTGTGGACGGGGCTTGAAAATGACCGTTCATACTCGTGGTATGCTGTGGTTGAAGATAAATTCACAGGACGGGTAGTCTCGGATATTTGGACATTTCGTAATAATTCAAGCGATTAGTTGGGAATAATCATTATTTTGTAATAATAATTTATTTATCGTTACAAACTAATGATGTAGGTGTATATTTTGTTGCTTTACCACGTTATTTTGCTGGCGTTTACTTGCTTTTGAAGCCGTGTTATACTTCCAAAGGTTATTTTGGCGCAATTAGGCAAGGCAAGAGGCATCTATTATTTAAATGAAGCTAATTGCTAGGATTGTATACGGGGGTAGTTTCATGAATAGAAGAAGACGTCAGCACGAAGTTCACCCAACACTTCAAAAGGTAAAGGAATTCATATACATACTACTAGGTTCGGCCACAGTGGCTCTATCGTTTAATCTGTTTCTACTACCGAACAAGGTGGCATCTGGTGGTGTGAGCGGGATTAGTACCATCCTGAATTCCCTTTTCGGTTGGGAAGCAGCCTATGTCCAGTGGGCATTTAATATCCCATTATTCATTGCAGGGATCATTTTTCTAGGGAAGGTGTATGGTGCCCGAACGTTAATTGGCACTCTTTTTTTACCATTTGTTGTTTATCTTTCTAGAAATCTGGAACCCGCAACATTCGATCCATTGCTTGGTGCTTTATTTGGAGGAATTGGAGTAGGCTTGGGACTTGGTATTACTTTCCGCGGCAATGCGTCGACAGGTGGGACAGACCTCGCCGCTCAGATTGTTCATAAGTTTACAGGAATCTCTCTTGGGAAAAGTGTTGCTTTTATTGACGGCTTGATTGTTCTGACCGCGGCAATTGTGTTCGATATTGAGAGTGGGCTCTATGCGTTAATTGGACTTTTCGTTACAAGTAAAACGATTGATTTGGTACAGGTAGGTCTAGGTAATTCGAAAATGGCTCTCATTATTACGAATCGTCAGGACGAAGTGCGACAGGAGATTTTTGACAAACTGGACAGAGGTGTGACAAAGCTCTCTGGATATGGGGGTTACACTGACGATGAGCGACCAATGCTCATGTGTGTAGTCGATCAAAAAGAGTTCACAAAATTGAAACAAGTGGTTCAAAGTGTTGATACATCTGCATTTGTCGTCGTTATGGACGCTTCAGAGGTATTAGGAGAGGGTTTTAAAAGAGCGTAAAAGGGGTATAATAAAAATTGTATAATGGAAAAATTTATTACAGGGGGTAAATTCTGTGAAACGTAAGCTATTTAGTTTTCTATTAGGATCATCACTTGTTTTCGCTTTAGCTGCATGTGGCGGTGGGGACGACAATGCAGGAGAAGCACCAGCAAGTGATAATGGCGGTGGAGAAGCTACCGTTAACGCTGAAGAAATCGCTCAACAAAACTGTGCATCTTGTCACGGACAAGACTTTTCAGGTGGAGCAGGTCCTGACCTTACAAAGGTTGGATCTAAATACAGCCAAGATGAAATTGCTGGAATCATCGAAAATGGTCAAGGCGCAATGCCTGGTGGCATCATTAAAGGTGAAGAAAAAGACGCAGTAGCTGCTTGGCTAGCTGAGAAAAAATAAGTAGTATGTCAGGCCTTCCGGGTGAACCGGAAGGCTTTTAATTTTGCCGAAAATAGGGTTATGTCCGATAAAAAGTGGAGATTGTCTGATATATTTAGAGTTGTGTCCGATAAATGTAGATGAATGTCCGATATCCTGGTGACAATGTCCGATAAAATCAAAACTTTGTCCGAAATCGAAAAACCTGATTAGATAGTCTGCCTTCCGGGTGAACCGGAAGGCTTTTAATTTTGCCGAAAATAGGTTATGTCCGATAAAAAGTGGAGAATGTCTGATATATTTAGAGTTGTGTCCGATAAATGTGGATGAATGTCCGATATCCCAGCAACAATGTCCGATAAAATCAAAACTTTGTCCGAAATCGAAGAATCTAATTAGATAGTCTGCCTTCCGGATGTACCGGAAGGCTTTTAATATGGACAAAATAGTGTTATGTCCGATATCTAAAACTTTCTCCATTGACCAGGTGAAATATTTTTATCAAAATTGCAGGAAAGGCGAAAAAAATGTCGAATACCCAATAAAAATGAAAGGAGTAGATGTATTTGATAAGAAAAGTGCGTACAGTTCCAATTATAATTTTAATCCTTGAAGCATTATTACGGAGAATCCCGCAAGATCATCCCAAAAGACCACAAATTCAAGTCGAATTAGTCAAAAGAAAGAAGGGTTACCGAGGAGAACTTTCGTTAAATTATTATTTGGAGCTCATCGACACACCCGAATTCCTCATTTTGCACGATATCAGACTTACAGATGGCAAAAGCTTCTTCCAAATCGACACCCTCATAATTACACCTTATTTTTATCTAATCCTAGAAATCAAAAATATAACAAGAACTTTATATTTTGAAGATGAATCTAATCAAATGATACGAACCTTGAACAATGAAGAAGAGGGTATGCATAATCCAATTTTGCAATCGCTCCGCATTCCCGCCAATTCAAAAACTGGCTCACTCAAAGGAAGTTACCGCTATTGCCCATCGAACATTTAGTCATTATCAGTGATCCAAAGACAATCATTAAAGCGTCAAGACCAAGTATTTTCACAAAAGTAATGCATAGTGCAAATCTCCCATTTACATTTAAAAAATTTCAAAATAGACATACGAAAGAATCGTTGACAATGAAGGAAATGAAGAGAATAGCGGGGACCATTGAAAAACACGATACCCCTAAAAAGCCTGACCCACTAGTACAGTTTTCTATCTCTCAAACTGAAATTTTAAGAGGGGTTCATTGTCCAAAATGTTCCGCTCTCCCGATTGAAAGAAAAAGAGGCTATTGGTATTGTGATAATTGTTGTACGAAATCTCAAGATGCGTTTATTCAAGCACTTCAGGATTATAGCTTGCTCATAAAACCAGTATTTACGAACGAGGAAATACGTGATTTTTTACAAATCCCATCAAGTAAATTTGTCTTTCGATTAATAAAAACTATGAATCTCGAGTATGTAGGAGAGAAAAAAGGAAGGATGTACCGTTTGCCCCAATTCCAATATTTACACCCCACCAGCTAACCCCTATCCCATCAAACATTAACTAGTATGAAATAAAAATGTAATAAAATTGAGTCGTATTTTGACGAAAAATGATGTTATAATGAAAAAAGTAATGAAATTATCCTCATTTTGGCTTATAATTTCTAGTTGCATAGTTCAATAGAAGCACAAGTATGTCTATAGGGACATAAGCGCTTACATTATAATATAAATAGATTACTAAACAAGAAAAATATAATCCCCACTGAGATCGGTGGGGTTCTTACTTCCGGTTAAACGAGGGATAAAAAAACGATGATAGGTGATTAGCAATGATAGAAATGAAAGACGTTTTTAAAAAGTATCCGAATGGTGTCATGGCCGTTAATGGAATAAATGTAAAAATTGATCAAGGTGAGTTCGTGTATGTCGTTGGTCCGAGTGGTGCGGGGAAGTCGACGTTCATTAAGATGATGTATCGTGAAGAGAAGCCGACAAAAGGTTCAATCATCATTAATGGGATTGATCTTGCTAAACTAAAAGAAAAGAAGGTTCCTCTTTTACGTAGAAATATTGGCGTCGTGTTCCAAGATTTCAAGCTGTTACCACGTCTAACGGTTTATGAAAACGTGGCGTTCGCGCTTGAGGTTATCGAAGAAAATCCGAAGAACATCAAAAAACGTGTAATGGATGTGCTTGACCTTGTTCGTCTTAAACACAAAGCACGACATTTACCAGATGAACTTTCTGGTGGGGAACAGCAACGTGTGTCGATTGCGCGTTCAATCGTAAATTCTCCAGGTGCGCTTATTGCGGACGAGCCTACGGGTAACCTTGATCCAGAGACGTCTTGGGAAATTATGAACATTTTTGAAGAAATCAATTTCCGTGGGACGACCATTGTAATGGCGACTCATAACCGTGAAATTGTGAATACGATCAAAAAACGTGTAATTGCCATTGAAAGTGGAAAAATTGCGCGTGACGAGGTAAAGGGGGAGTACGGTTATGAAGCTTAACACACTCCGCCGTCATTTACGTGAAAGTACAAAAAACTTAGGGCGAAACGGATGGATGACATTTGCATCTGTCAGCGCCGTTACCGTTACACTACTCCTAGTAGGTGTATTTTTAGTCATCATGATGAATCTGAACAGCATGGCGACATCACTTGAAAAAGATGTTCGTATCAGTGTTCACACGGAACTAACTTCAACAAAGGAACAACAGGAATCCTTGAAAACAGAAATTGAAAAAATTCCTGAGGTTGCAGCTGTCACCTTCTCATCAAAGGATCAAGAGTTAGAAAAAATGATTGATAGCTTTGGAGAAGATGGAAAAGTTTTTGCTTTATACGAACAAAGTAACCCACTTCATGATGTGTTTATCGTAGAAACGAAAAAACCTCAAGAGATCATGACGGTTGCTGATAAAGTTGAAAAAATGGAGTATGTTTACAGTGTGAACTACGGAAAAGGAAAAGTTGAA
The DNA here is from genome assembly GCF_059759275.1 of Ferdinandcohnia sp. GQ5. Taxonomy (NCBI): domain Bacteria; kingdom Bacillati; phylum Bacillota; class Bacilli; order Caryophanales; family Bacillaceae; genus Ferdinandcohnia; species Ferdinandcohnia sp. GQ5. The sequence continues at coordinate 135,127 of NZ_JCAXEW010000004.1, read as the reverse complement.
AAGATTTTCAATACAGTTGGTGTTTCACGAAACGTTGGAATCGGACTGATCATCGGGCTTCTTTTTACAGCGATGTTCTTAATTTCAAATACAATTAAAATCACAATCTTTGCGAGAAGAAGAGAAATCGAAATTATGAAGCTAGTAGGAGCAACGAACTGGTTTATTCGTTGGCCGTTTTTCCTAGAAGGACTATTCCTTGGAGTTCTGGGTTCTTTGATTCCTATTGGAATCATCCTAGGATTCTATAATTACTTATATGACTTGATTCAACCACAATTAAACGGAACATTCCTAGAGCTATTGCCATTTAATCCATTTGCTTTCCAAGTAACAGCACTCTTGCTGCTAATTGGTGCATTCATTGGGGTTTGGGGAAGCTTAATGTCTGTCCGTAAGTTCTTAAAAGTATAAGCTGATGTTCAAAAAGTCCGGTGAAAATGAAACATCGAATTTCTCGTTCCTTTTCATCCTTCTTTTTGAACACGAACTAAAAAAAGCGCATCTGCAAAGGTGCGCTTTTTCGAGCTTAGCTTTAATAATAGAATGGGAAAGGGTAGAAGAATGGGAATATGAAAAAGTTTAATGGAAAACGACGACGTCGGAAGCGGCGGAAACGTCTGCGTCCATAACCGCCATAGCCTCCAAAACCACCGTATCCTCCGAATTGACGATCCATCTCAGTATCTTCCACATCTTCAGGTACCAACATTGTTACGCCTTCATCATCTATGTCCTCGATGATTCCTTGCATTTGAGAACCATCGCTCATTTGTCCGATGACATAGTAATTCCGTAGTCGATGACAAGTGTCTTGAATATTATGCCCTTGTGGCATTTGCATGCCGTATGGATTGTAGTTCATATGATCCCTCCTTTGCACTATTAGGTTATTCACCCAATCGATGTTTCGTTACGACACTTTTAGAGGAATGTAATACACCTATCATTTACAAACTAAAAAAGCTCGACCTCATAGTCGAGCTTAACTTACATAACGGTTTTTGTTTTTCTTTAATTTCATTCCACACGCGCAGCTTGTACTGTGTTTGAGGATTTTGATTTCCGTTTTACATATTGGACAAATTGTTTTTGGCATTTAAAAAGTCACCTTCTTGGTTTTGACATGATTTACAAAGTCCGTACACTTCCATCTGGTGAGAGTAAATATTAAATTGAGTAAGCTTGTGGGCTACATGCTCGATTTGGCTTAGAGTTGGGTAATTAAAATCAATTATTTCACCACATGATTCACATAAAATATGATAGTGATTCGGTTGGTTCGCGAGTTCATATTTACTTAACCCGTTCCCATAGGGAAGTTCTTTTAAAATCCGTAACGATACAAATAGTTTGACATTGTTGTAGATAGTGGCAAGGCTAATTTGTGGTAATTGCCGATGTATGTCTTCCACAGTCGGATGGCCTTTTAAGGAAAGGAAGGTCTGTAGTATTAACGTTCGTTGAGGTGTAATGCGTAACCCGCGTTCTTTTAAAAAAGGGATTAGTTCAGCCATTTGTTTGTCTTCCACGTTTAACAACCTCTTTGTTCATATTTATAAGAATAGGTATCCGGCTGCGGATACCTATTTTATGTGAGAATAAAATGAAATGTTCTATGCTTATTACTTCGCTATTACTTCGCTACTACTTCACCAGGAACCGCTAATCCAAGGCCTTCTGCGATACGTGTTCCGTATTCAGGGTCTGCCTTGTAGAAGTGGCTAATTTGACGAAGTTTAATTTCTTCTAATTCAACGGGCTTCATTGCTGCCACAATTGTGTCAACAAGACGAGTACGTTCTTCTTCACTCATTAGGCGGTATAGGTCACCAGCTTGTGTGTAATGATCGTTATGATCATAAGCTACACTTTCGGCAATACCTTCAACAGCGAATGCATGCTGCTTTGCTTCTGGTGCTTCTTTTGGACCGCTAAAGCTATTAGGCTCGTAATATACGGAACGACCACCATTGTTATCAAAGCGCATTTGACCATCACGTTGATAGTTATTCACATCAACTTTTGCACGGTTGATTGGTAATGCTTGGTGGTTTGCACCGACACGGTAACGATGTGCATCATGGTATGCAAAAAGACGACCTTGAAGCATTTTGTCAGGTGATACATCAACACCAGGTACCAACGTTCCAGGTGAGAATGTTGCTTGTTCAACTTCTGCAAAATAGTTCTCAGGGTTGCGGTCTAATACCATGCGACCCACTTCGATTAATGGATAGTCTTTTTGTGACCATACTTTTGTTACATCGAATGGATCGAAACGATATGTATTCGCATCCTCCAACGGCATGATTTGTACATAAAGCTTCCAAGCAGGGTAGTCACCTTTTTCAATCGCATTGAACAGATCCTCAGTATGATAATCTGGATTTTCCCCCGCAATTTGTGTAGCAACCTCATTTGTTAAGCACTTTACGCCTTGCTCTGTTCGGAAGTGGTACTTAATCCAAACACCTTCACCCTCCGCGTTTGTCCACTTAAACGTATGGCTTCCATAACCATGCATGTGACGCCATGTCGCTGGAATTCCGCGGTCCCCCATTAACCACGTAACTTGGTGTAAGGATTCAGGAGAATGAGACCAGAAATCCCATACAGCTGTAGGGTTCTTTAAGTGTGTTTGTGGATGACGCTTTTGTGTATGAATGAAATCAGGGAACTTAATTGCATCGCGGATAAAGAAAATCGGTGTATTGTTTCCAACGATGTCGTAGTTGCCTTCTTCAGTATAAAATTTTACCGCAAAACCACGTGGGTCACGAACAGTATCAGCAGAACCATTTTCCCCAGCAACCGTTGAAAAACGAATGAATAGAGGTGTTTTTTTGCCAATTCCGTTGAATAGTTTTGCTTTTGTATAGTTGGATACATCATTTGTTACTTCGAAATAACCGTGTGCACCACTACCTTTTGCGTGAACAACACGTTCAGGAACACGTTCTCTATTGAAATGTGCTAATTTTTCAAGGAGGTGTACGTCCTGGATGAGTACCGGTCCTCTAGAACCAGCTGTGATTGAGTTTTGGTTGTCTCCTACTGGAGCGCCCCAACTTGTAGTGAGTTTATTGTATGTCAACTTGATCACCTCGTATTAATTTTGAATACATATATTATAATAACACCTATAAATAAAAAATCAATATCTTTTTATAATAATTATAAAGTGGGTTAAAAGATCTCATAGATTTAGTATTGGAATTTGGTAATGTGTAAGCTCTGATACTCTCGACTTACATAAGATTAAACAGTATTACAAATAATTCTTACCACATCTTTACTCTGTTGATTTTCATTTAAACGTCATATTTAGTCCATACTTGAGAATTAGAGTGAAAAAATGGCTAACTATACATAGAAAATGCTGTAAGGGAAATAATGACAATGAATTTTCGTTTAAGAGAGGAAGTGCAACATGGACGATAAAAAGCAGTATGGAAGTGTGGAAGGGGTAGGCGGACCTCATGATAACCGTCTTGGAACTGGTGAGTCGGCTGATTCATTAACGAACAGGCAGGGACATCCAGTTACAGATAATCAAAATATCCGAACAGTCGGCAACCGAGGCCCATCAACACTAGAGAACTACGATTTTCTTGAAAAAATGTCTCATTTTGACCGAGAGCGCGTTCCGGAACGTGTAGTTCATGCAAGGGGTGCTGGTGCACATGGATATTTTGAGGCATATGGAAAAGTTGGCGACGAACCGGTTTCTAAGTACACTCGTGCGAAATTGTTCCAAGAAGCAGGAAAAAAGACTCCAGTTTTTGTGCGATTCTCAACCGTCGCAGGGGCGATGGAGTCTCCAGAAACGGCAAGAGACCCGCGTGGTTTTGCAGTCAAATTTTACACAGAGGATGGGAACTGGGATTTAGTAGGGAACAATTTAAAAATCTTTTTTATCCGGGATGCGATGAAGTTTCCTGATATGATTCATGCTTTTAAGCCAGACCCAGTCTCAAATCTATCAAACCCTGAAAGAATGTTTGATTTTTTATCAAAGACACCTGAAGCCACACATATGATAACCTTCCTGTTTTCACCATGGGGAATTCCGGCAAACTACCGCCAAATGCAAGGTTCTGGAGTGAATACATACAAATGGGTAAATCAGGATGGCGAGGCAGTATTAGTGAAGTATCACTGGGAGCCACTGAAGCAAGGTATTAAAAACTTAACACAAAAAGAAGCAAATGAAATCCAAGCGACAAATGTAAGCCATGCTACTCAGGATTTATATGAAGCAATCGAGCGTGGAGATTATCCGGAGTGGGAGCTTTGTGTGCAGATTATGACAGACGATTACCATCCGGAGCTCGATTTTGATCCGCTCGATGATACAAAACTTTGGCCAACCGATAAGTTCCCGTTTTTAAAGGTTGGAAAAATGGTGTTAAACAAGAATCCTGAGAATTATTTTAACGAGGTTGAGCAAGCTGCGTTCGGTACAGGGGTACTGGTGGATGGACTTGATTTTTCAGATGATAAAATGCTACAAGGGAGAACATTCTCTTACTCAGATACGCAGCGACATCGAGTCGGAACGAACTATCTGCAACTGCCGATTAATGCTCCGAAAAAACGGGTTGCGACCAACCAGCGTGGCGGCCAAATGTCTTACCATGTGGATGTACCACCAAGCGGTAATCCGCACGTCAATTATGAACCGTCCACGATTGGCGGTCTGAAGGAAGCGAAGCAGGAGGGTAAGATCCATGAGCCTCATTATAATGATAAGTTGGTTCGTGAAAAAATTGATCGCCCAAATGATTTCGGACAAGCAGGTGAGACGTATCGTGCCTTTTCGGATGCAGAGAGGGATGAACTCATCAGTAATTTGGTTGATAACTTAAAAGTTTGTCGACCAGAAATCCAAAATAAAATGCTGGAGTACTTCACCAATGCAGACGAGGACTATGGCAGACGTGTAAGAGAAGGTCTCGCAAAAGCAATGGACACAACTGATACAAGTTCAGCTGCTGCAAAAGATGCAGTGGAGAAATCTAAAAATATGGGACAAGAATCAGACAGATATTAACATAAAAGCATCGGTCCTTAAGGGGATCGATGCTTTGAAATTTCCGGAGAATACAACTTATGGCTACTAATAATGAAATACGGCTGATAGTTCATAAATATGGCTAATAATATGAAAATATGGCCAATAAAAAAGTTTTATGGACGATAGCGAAAAAAACTTTTTAACGAGACCGTCCTACTCTATAATTGCTTCACAAACGCATAACTCTTTCGCTCATATCCCATCTTCTCCTCATAAAAACGATGCGCATCCACACGCTGCAGTCCAGACGTCAATGCAACCAACCCGCAGCCCAATTCACGACCAAGTTCATGAATATAAGAAAGTAGTGTTTCACCATAGCCTTTTGACCGCCCGGCCTCATCTGTCACCAAATCATAGACATACATGTGATTTCCGTAATTAAGATTGAGCTGTTGCGCGACCCCAGTAACCGCCGCAACCTTACCGTTATCAAATAAAGCAAACATTCTATATCCTTGTGGCTTCATGCCCGTCACCAATGCAACAAACTCCTCGAGGTCCAGATGTGTCCGTAATTGCTTCATAACAGGAAACGCTACTTTCCATTCCTCAGCCGTCTTTAGTTCGCGAATTTCATATGCCACCAAAACCACTCCTAGAAAAAAGATTTCTTCTATCTTACTGCACTAGCCCTTAACTGACTACATTTTTCTTTACTTCATTCTAATAAAACTTTTATAATGGAAAAGGAACAAAAATTTTTACCTATTACACGTTGAGGCGTGGCCTCATTTTTGTCATAAAGTGTACAAGCATTACATATTTTTATACAAAGGCATCGCACTAACGCAGGTGTGGTGCCTTTTCCTGCAACTCTCACTGGATAGTCAAAAAGGGCCAGGCAAAATGATCAAACAAGACTTTTCGACTATTAATCATGGGTAAGGGATGAATAAGAACGTAAAAGCTACAAAAATTAACGGTATGCATTTGTATTCGTAACGGAGGAGGAACAAATAGGTGAGTCGTAAAGTTGTCGCATTATACATGGTACTATCCTTACTATTAGGAGCGAGTGTCACGTTTTTAGTGGTTCAGTTGCTTGATAACAACGAACAACCACTCGTTCAGCAACCAAGCCAAAACAATGAAAATACAAAGGAAAACAAAAACGATCTATCTAAAATCGGTCAAGCATACAACATGATTTTATCTAATTATGTTGAAAAGGTGGACGAAAAACAATTAATTGAGGGTGCCATTCAGGGGATGGTCAGCACACTTGATGACCCGTATTCTGCATATATGGATGAAGAAACAGCTGCCCAGTTCAATGAGTCATTAGAATCATCGTTTGAAGGAATTGGCGCAGAGGTAAGTATGATGGAAGGCAAGGTTACAATTGTCGCTCCATTCAAGGATTCTCCTGCTGAAAAATCAGGTCTTAAGCCCAATGATCAAATCATCAAAATTGACGGCGAAAGCATCGAAGGCCTAGATCTATATGAAGCCGTTTTAAAAATTCGCGGGGAAAAAGGAACAGTTGTTACCCTAGAAGTCATGAGACCAGGTGTAACCGAGCTTATGAATGTAAAAGTAACCCGTGATACTATACCGATTGAAACAGTCTACACAGATTTGAAGGAATATGATAATAAAAAGCTTGGGTATATTGAAATCACATCGTTTGCGCAAGAAACAGCAGAGGATTTCATTGTTGGTCTGAATGAGTTAGAAGACAAGGGCATTGAGGGTCTGGTCATCGATGTTCGTGGCAATCCTGGTGGACTTTTAGAAAGTGTTGAAGAAATTCTAAAACAACTTGTAACAAAGGATAAGCCATATGTTCAAATCGAAAACAGAGACGGTGAAAAGCAGCGCTTCTTCTCCACTCTTGAAAAACAAAAAGAATACCCAATTGTCGTGCTCACAAACCAAGGTAGTGCTTCCGCATCTGAAATTTTAGCAGGTGCCTTAAAAGAAGCAGGTGGCTATGACATCGTCGGTGAAAAAACATTTGGAAAAGGAACTGTTCAGCAAGCGCGCGACATGGGCGACGGCAGTAACCTGAAGTTAACGATGTTCAAATGGTTAACACCAGATGGCAACTGGATCCACAAAAAAGGAATTGAGCCAACAGTCGAGGCAAAGCAACCTGAATACTTCTATGCGAACCCAATTCAATTTGAAAAAGAGCTAACGCAAAACATGAACAATGAAAAAATCAAAAACGCACAAATTATGCTGAAGGGATTAGGATTCGACCCAGGGCGTGAGGACGGCTACTTCAGTGGAGAAACCGTCATTGCGGTAAAAGCCTTCCAACAAGCAAATAATATAGAAGCAACCGGCACAATTAACGAAAAAACAGCCGGCGCAATTGAAGCAAAAGTCATCGAGTCCATTCGAGACAAAAAGAACGACCTACAACTTCAAAAAGCTATGGAAGTACTCTTTAAATAAAATTTACGTGCACCTCTCCCAGTCGGAGAGGTGTTTTTTTGCATTAGTAGCATTCAGATCTTTATCCGAGAGGCAGGTGAACTCTTATATCGGACAATATTTCGATTTTATCGGACACAGTTGCCAGGATATCGGACATTCATCCAAATATATCGGACACAACTCTGAATATATCGGACAATCTCCACTTTTTATCGGACATACCCTATTTTCCGGCAAAATTAAAAGCCTTCCGGTTCACCCGGAAGGCAGGCTATTTAAATAGGTTTTAGTTATCGGACAATATTTCGATTTTATCGGACACAGTTGCTAGGATATCGGACATAATTCCAAATATATCGGACACAACTCTGAATATATCGGACAATCTCCACTTTTTATCGGACATACCCTATTTTCCGGCAAAATTAAAAGCCTTCCGGTTCACCCGGAAGGCAGGCTTTTTAAATAGGTTTTAGTTATCGGACAATATTTCGATTTTATCGGACACAGTTGCCAGGATATCGGACATTCATCCAAATATATCGGACACAACTCTGAATATATCGGACATTCTCCATTTTTTATCGGACAAAACCTATTTTCATCCATGTTAAAAGCCTTCCGGGACCCAACTAACTATCAGTGAGGGAGGAAGAAAATCCCTCGCTGATTGAGTTTCACTTTATATCAAGTATTTGGTACAATAAAAGTTAGTAAATCGAACGAAAATTTTTACATATCAAGTCATATCCATAGGTGGTGAAAAAGAATGATTGAAGCATGGTTACTCGAATTTGCAAAGGGGATTGGGCGCTTTTTTCTTAATCCAATGTTTTATTATTTTGCAGGATATTGTGTACTTTTAGGCTATTTCCGGGTTAAACGTGAGCGACGCGCATTCCATATAAGAGTTGAAGATGGCTTATATGACCTGAGATCACTACTTCCGGGCGGTTGGCTTGCGGGACTGCTTATATCAGTGGTAACACTTGCAGCTGGTGTCGTCATTCCACTTGGTAGCATCGTATTAATTGCAATTGTCACTTTCCTACTCAGTTTACCGATCAATACACGGCTACTATCTCCAGCCTATATTTTAGGAGTATCGTTTTTCGGAATTATCTTATTATCAAATCTATCAGTTGAAAATAAATTTATTGCGAGATTACTAGATGACATGGGCAATACAAGTCTGGCGGCGATAGCAATCTTGCTTGGCGCCCTTATACTGGCAGAAGGAATATTGGTTCTGAAAAGAGGTCATATTGGCACGTCACCTGATCTTTTAAAAAGTAAACGTGGGCTTCCGGTCGGTATCCATATTTCACAACGACTATGGCTTGCACCCGTATTCTTACTTATTCCAGGTGAGGCACTCACCACTCAATATGAATGGTGGCCAGTGTTCAATGTATCTGGACAAGCTTACTCGCTCATTTTAGTGCCGTTTGGAATTGGATTTTATCATAAAGTAAAAAGCATGCTCCCAACCGAGAGTATCCCCGTTGTCGGGAAACGCGTGATCATTCTTGGGATCGTAATTTCAGGGTTAGCACTTGCTAGCATTTGGTATCCCGTTACGGCGATTATTGCCGCCTGTTTTGCACTGGCAGGTCGGGAACTCATCTACCTGCAACACTATTTTACCGATGAAGCTAGACAATCCATCTTTTCAAAACGAAATCATGGCCTACTCGTCTTAGGCATCATTCCACAATCACCAGCTGACAAAATGCAGATTAAAATTGGTGAGACCATTTCAAAGGTGAACGGCATTCACGTAAAAACCGTTCAGGAATTTTACATGGCTCTTCAAAAAAATCGTGCCTTATGTAAGGTTGATGTGTTAGATATTAACGGTGAGGTCAGGTATGTACAACGAGCCCTTTACGAAGGCGAGCATCACGAGTTAGGAATCCTTTTTGTTGAAGAGGGCAAAGGGTGGAAGCATAAAGCGGTGTAAGTGTAATTTTCTATAAATTACCAAAAAGCATTATGACAAAATTTTATTAAAAGCCAAGTACCTTTATAAACATTATATTTTAATTTATTGTCAGCCATTATAAGGCGGGAAATAAAAAGGATAGATGAGCAGAATTATATATGCTCTATCTATCCTTTTTTTCTACTACAAATGCCCTACAACAAGAAATTGCAATGTTGTTGTACGAACGCATCCGTCTTTCTAATAATTTATTGAAAATATTTAGTATTTTAATGTTGATGCCCAAATTAAAAGATAAAAGGGAGTAATAAAACAAATAGCCAAAAGAGTGAGCGAAATTATAAAAGGTAGACTAGAATCGATTCCGACTGAATATCTTAGCAATGCTTCGTTAGCTAGTATAAAGGATATAAAACTAAGATTTTGAATCAGTATCAATACTTTTCCGGTTCTTGAAAACTGAATTTCTTTATTTGCTTCAGTTAAATTGATATAGTTTAATTTTTCTGGTTTTTTAACCAATAAACCAATAAGGAACCAAATGAAAATACCCAAAATAGGCATTATATACAGGATGTATTTCGGACCCCAGTTATCTGGAGCGTCGTTAGTAAAGTGTATTGCGATACGTTCGGGAATATCTGCCCAAAGGTAGAATAACTGAAAAATATGATAGCAAAGGATAGAAATTGAGATTATAACAAGAGTTACTTTAAAATGTTTCATTTTCATCTTATCACCTCTCATACTTAAAACTTTATTGCACAATCCTACACCGTTGGTTTAAAAACTTCACATAAAGCTGTGTAACCATTCTTGATCAACTCCCCCGTTTGTTAAAGTACAATAGTTATCCATAATGATTATGAAACCACCAAACAATAAGAACCATACTCACGATTCCCCAAGCTGTGGTACTTATTATCCATAAAATTATGGTTTTAGCTTTCTTTGAACTTTCCACGTCTTCCGTATTCGCTGTTATAAAAGCGAGCCTACTTTCCATACCTTTTTTCATAGAAGTGAGAACACCAAAGCCGATTATTATGAAACCAATAGTTATCCAGAGTAATAAGTCCAACTTTTATCCCCCCCGTTATTAGGTACTTTGATCATTTAGTTTTTTATACGATTTACTAAATGGTTAGGTTTCAAAAAAGATCATAGTATAACGTATAAGCAAAAAAAAATAGCAAATAATCGCCAATAAGTACGGTCATTTAGGGGGGCTAGTTAATAAAAAAGTACACCGCTAAATATAAGCGATGTACTTAATTTTTATTTAATGTGTGATATTAAAGTCAAACAACTATTCTGTAAATAAAAAGGTACATTCATTGGTACTTAATTTTACAGAGTAGTGATTCCTTTTTTTAGAATTAACAGTAGTCTGCTGGGTTATGAGATTATTAATTGTTCTAAAGTAACTAAAAATCAGGAAGATTATCTAAGTTGTTTTCTTTTATTCCATCCGGTTCGCTACGGAGAATATCTCTGCCGTATTTATGGAATACATCTACATGAGCGAGCATGCCTGCTTTTGCCTCATTTAGAGCTGTTATATAATCCAATTCCCTGCCACTTTCTGTCTTAAACGCGATTATGTCGCCATCTTCGTTTTTACGAACTGCTACTATACTTTCCTTTGTAGAATCTGTTTTTACAGCTTCTAAACGAGCCTGCTCTTCACCTTGTTGCTTGTATTTTTTATAAATTTGATTAAAATCCGTTGTTTCCATTGTAATCCCTCCAAACATATGTACGTATAGTATGTTCAGAGGACGCGTTTCTATGTAACAGCCTATTTCTTTTTCATTCTTCGACCGTTCGATTTTCTACTTTTCATTATTTTGGTAGGAGGTTGCTTTCGTATCCATTTAATAAATCGTGAAAGCATTTCGTCTTCTCTTAGTTCTCGTAATGTCGTTAACCGAGTAGCAATCTCTTTATTTGTATACAATGCATGAATTTGTTTATGACATGGGATGCAGAGGGTAGCCGTGTCACCAAAGGTACCTCCTAACTCTTTAGGGAGTAGATGATGAATCGTTGTTTCAACTTCACTACGTCCACAGAGCTCACATCTACCCACAATCATTCCTCCAATGTAGTTTATTTTTTACTTTCTACTCTTTACAAGGAATTATTCAATTTGCAAGAATCATTAACAATATTCATACAAAAGAGTGTATACAAAGTCATTGCTAACTTTGTATACACACTAGGATTAAAAAGCTTTCTATTCAATCGTGAATTTATAAGAGTTTGAATATCTCATGTTTTTTACAAAAGCAACTAATAAATTCTTTGTTGCTTCAAGATCATTCAAGTCAATTACTTCAATTGAAGAATGTGCATATCTTGAAGGTATGGATAAAACACCAGTAGGAATACCTTGGTGAGCAAGACTTAATTCTCCTGCATCTGTTCCAATTCCAGGGAAAACCTCTAATTGGTATGATATATGACTAGCATCTGCTAGTTCAATTAGGTGATCACGAACCTTTTTATTTGCTATCAAGCTGAAATCTAGTACCTTTATTCCTGTGCCATATCCGATTGCTAATGTTTGATCCATCATTTCTTCTGGCGTATCGCTAACGGCTGTTGTATCAAGGGCAATGGCAACATCGGCATTTTGTTGATGGCTTGCAACCCGTGCTCCTCGTAGTCCAACTTCTTCTTGGACAGTAAAGATTCCTACAAATTCACCCGAAAAATCATCCTTGTCCAATTCCTCTAATGCTTGAATTAATACAGCACAGCCTGCTCGATCATCAAATGATTTTCCAACAATTCGAGTTTCTGACAAATGATCAAAATGTGGGTACCACGTAATCGGATCTCCAATTTTAATGCCAAATTCCTCTGCCTCTTTTTTAGAAGAAGCACCTGCATCGATATATAGGCGCTGATGTGGTCTAACCTTTTTGGGGTCATCATATTTCATCATATGGGCTGAAATTGTTCCAATAACACCTGAGCGTAACCCTTTGGATGTTTTGATTTGGACACGTTGTGATAGAAGAATTCGATCGTCATGTCCTCCTAGCTTTTCAAACCGGATAAGTCCATTTTCTTCTATCTTTTTCACGATAAAGCCTACCTCATCCATATGAGCTGCAACGACAATTTTGGGCCCCACTTGGTTGCCCTTTTTAGAGACAATAAGATTACCTGCCCCGTCAACCTCCATATGGTCCACTTTCCCCTTTAACCGGCTGGCTATGTATTTTGCGACATCCTCTTCAAAGCCGCATGGACCATGAATTGCAGTTAACTCTTTCACTAGTTGTTCCATTATATTCTCCCCTTATGTCAGTAATCTAGTGCATCATTTGTTGTTTGAAGTTTCCAGTTAATAGGAAGGACTGTTCTTAATTATAACAGTGATTTCAATTTTCTGACATAAAATTTTCAGCTGCATACTTCACGAAGTCAAACTGAACAATCTTGTAGCTAACATTTCTAATAAGAGGACTAACTATCTCCCGTTTTTTGATGTGTCCCTATCCCATAACTTATCAAGCTTGCCCCTGTAAAAAAAATGGTGGGACAAGGGATCTAAGTTCTCACTTTTGTTTTGTTATCATATATTTTCCTTTGGGAAAATCATACTAAGATAAGCCAAACATCGCTGAAAGCGGAGCCTATGTCATTAAAGGCCAAATGTATGATTTGAACTTGGACATACAGGATTCCTTGTCCAAGTTCATCGTTACTATTCCAGAGTATAAAGACAACATCAAGTATAGTGGCACAGCATGGAAAGACCACAGTCCAACAACTGTGGTCTTTTAGTTTTTCAAGATTAACTAACGCCTGAAAAACAATCATAAATGATCATTTTTAAGTGAACGCTAAGACTGGATCAAATGACATTTAGGAGGTTCACGATATGAAGGTTGTTGGTATTTCAGGTTCTCTGATTGGGGCAAAAACTTCGAAGGCGGTCTATGAAGTGTTGGCTGCTATTAAATCACTTGATTACTCCGTTCAAATTGAATTACTAGACCTAAAGGATTTTGAGGTTGAATTTGTGAATGGAAGCCCATTAAGCTATTACAATGATGATACAATTAAAGTAGTAAATAAAATATTAGAGGCAGATATGCTTGTTTTTGGTTCACCAATTTATCAGGCGTCGATTTCAGGGGTGCTAAAAAACCTGTTAGACTTTTTCCCAGTTGATTCCTTCAAGAATAAAGTGACGGGAATTATTACAACTGGTGGTACGGAAAAGCATTTTCTCGTCTCGGAGTACCATTTAAAGCCTATTCTGTCCTACTTAAAAGGGACAGTACCGGTGCATCAAGTCTTCATACATAATGATAACTTCGATGATGACAATGAAATCACCAATCAAGGTCTTAAAAAACGTATCCACAAATTAGCAGAAGAAATGCTCGCTCTCCAAAAAAGTATGAAAAAATAGATATCTTTCTAGAAAAAATGAACCTTTTTCTCCCCTCATTAGTATAAGAAGTAAGAACAAAAATGAGGGAGTGCGAAAAATGACAACAATCATAGGGTGGGTTGTAAGTTCTGTTGTGGTTGCCGTTCTTGGATCTGTTTTTGCAATAGTGATTGGCTCATTGAATAAAAAGGTGGTCCGGGATCATAAGGGTGATATTGATTTTACGAAATCGAACATCTATTTTTATTGGTCTAGATGGGATACAATTATTACAATTGCAGCTGTGTATACATTTTTATGTATTATCGGATTATTGGTTTTCCTTTTACGAGGGGACACCATCGATAGTCCGTTCATTCAATTTTTTATTCATCAGACGGTTGTCTTCAGTATGATTACATTTTTGTGGTTCATTACAAAGCTGGCATATGTATATAAAGGAATTAAAAAGCGGTGGTCTGATGAGTTACAGTAGCGTTGACGAGGCAATTCTTCAATTAAAACGAGGGGATAAGGAAGCATTAGAAGTCATTTACAAAATGTACAAAGCCCCTCTTTACCAGTTTATTTTTCGGTACACAAACAACGAGCAACTCAGCATCGACCTTGTTCAGGACACGTTTGAAAAGCTGCAGCGTAAATATCATCAGTTTGATCCGGAAAAAGGACAGTTCAAAACCTATCTCTATCAAATAGCTTATAACACGATGATGACGCGTCTAAGGAGACAGAGTCTATTTCGAACCTTGTTGCCGCTTTTGGCAGAACGTTATCCGCACCATGAAAACTCCGACGAAAAAATAACCGTACAAACTGCAATCCAATCGCTCCCGGAAGACTTACGCGCGATTGTGTTGCTGACCTACTACCACGATCTCACACAAAATGAAATCTCCACGATCCTACACATCCCAGTCGGAACGGTAAAATCAAAGCTGCATCGAGCACTAAAAAAACTAAAAGTAGAATTAGAGGTGAATGAGGATTGAATAACGACCAATTTGACAAAGAATTAAAAGAGAAACTCGATCAATTCACGGTCGAGGTTCCCGACTTCCCAATGAAAAAGTCGAAACTAAATCGAATAGCAAACTGGTTCTTTAATCCAGCCTCGATTCCGTTTCCAGAAGCAGGCTACAAAAAAGGCGCCTTTCTATCAATCTCATGGCTGCCTGTATTAATATTACCCTTAACATTCGTTCTCTTTATGCTGTGACTGGGACACAGGGACAGATCCCACGTCCCAGTCTAGTGTGTGGACAAGGGCTAATAAGCCCCATGATCACTCTACTTTTTATACACTTTATTAAAAGTGTTGGATAAACAACATTTCTAATTTACTGTTGGTGCCAAATTGTTTTCGCCCTTGCTAAACTAAATGTAGATACGAAAAACATTTCAATTTAGGAGGAGAAAACATGATTAAAATTGGTATTCTTACAGGTAGCACAAGAGACTCAAGGGTAAATTTACAAGTCGCAGAATGGGTGAAATCAATCGCGGATAAAAGAACTGATGCAGAATTTGAATTAGTAGATATAAAAGACTATAACCTACCGAAATTTAATGAGCCTATTCCGGCGATAATGTCACAGGACTATCAAGCTCCAGAAGCACATGCATGGTCTGAAAAAATCAGTAGTCTCGATGGATTTATATTTGTCACTCCGGAATATAATAAGGCTATTACATCTGGGTTGAAGGATGCAATTGATTATCTTTATGTTGAGTGGAATCATAAAGCAGCGGGAATTGTAAGCTATGGATCAACTTTAGGTGTGACAGCAGCAAATGATTTACGCCTTATTTTAACAGTGCCAAAGGTAGCAACAGTTGGGCCTTCCGTTGCGATGAGTCTATTTACTGACTTTCAAGATATGAGTAAATTTAATCCTGCCCCTTTCCATGAGGACTCCTTACATAAAACGATAGACGATGTTGTCGCGTGGTCTACTGCTTTAAAAGGAATCAGACAAAAAGAATCTGAACTTCAAACTGTATAAAAAGGAGAGTCACTATGGCATACGTATTACAGGTAGATTTTAAAATGGATGGACCATTCGGAGATGAAATGGCTGTAGCGTTTTCTGATTTGGCCAGAAGTATTAATGAAGAACCAGGTTTCATCTGGAAAATTTGGACCGAAAATCCAGAAACAAAAGAAGCGGGTGGAATCTATTTATTCGAGACAAAAGAAACTGCTGAAAAATATCTCGACATGCATACGAAACGATTAGGCGGATTTGGCATCAACGACGTTAACGGAAAAGTCTTTGCAATCAATTCAACGCTTACCGAAATCACAAAAGGTCCAGTTAATAAATAAGAATTGGATTCAATAGTACCTATAGATAGGACGCTTGTAAAAAGTGTTTGGTCTATAGGTACTTTTTTTATTCTAACTAAAAACACAGAAGATATTGCATAAGTAAATCCAACAATTCGTGTTTCATATTATGAAGAAACTATGAATCTTGTATTCTAATCCAATAAGTACCTCTCATAAAATGATAGATTAGCTTTTTGACAATTCTTTATTTTGTTATACTAATACAAAAACATTATCTTTTCCGAATATTAAAAGAAAAAGGGGGGGTACTATGTACAAGATAATCATAGTTGATGATGAAAAAAACATCCGTGACAGATTGGCTCATTTTTTTCCTTGGGGTGAAGTAGGTTTTGAAGTAGTTGGTACTGCAGAAAATGGTGTTCATGCATTAGAGCTTATAAAACAAGAATGTCCCCATGCCGTTTTGACAGACGTTCTTATGCCTGAGATGACAGGATTAGAGCTTGCTGCAGAAGTCAACACATCTTACCCCGAAACAAAAGTAGTTATTCTTAGTGCTTATGATGATTTTAAATATGCCCAAGATGCCATTAAATTTGGGGTGAAGGGCTATTTGTTGAAGCCATTAATGAAAAGTGACTTTTTCAATGTTTTCAGGAAGTTGGCAGAAGAATTACGGGAAGACGAAGCGGCCAAAAATTCAAATCAATTGGATAGTCAGTGGGATATTGAGGAATTGATGCTTTTAGATTTAATGAAAGGCACAAATCTATCTAATTATGCTGATAAGTCGAATATCCAGGCACAAAGCTATAGAGTAGTCATTTTTTCCTTTGATCGACTGTTTAAAGAAACGTCTACTTTCTCAATTCGTCAAAAGGTTACCGAACTGGCTATGGACTTTTGGAATCGTTATCAGGTTCCTATTTTGTTCTATGGGAACAGTCTTATTGTGTTAATAACAGATAAGAAACTTATTGCGAAAAAAGAACTAAGGCCGAAACTTCTCCTGTTCATTGACACATTAAGAGACAATCTCGGTGAGTTGTTTATCAATCAAAAGAATTTTGTTGTTGGGGTCGGTAATACGTCATATAAGTATCAAGAAATTAACCGTTCCTATAATGAAGCGGTATACGCGTATAGCTATAAATATTTCAATGAATATGAAATGGTTATTTTTTACGAAGATTTAGCTGTTGATGGAAATAATGAAAATCAAACAATGCTCCAAAATTCAATGTTAGATCATGTTAATACGATCGAAGCTCATCTTATAAATTCAATGAAAACTGGTACAGTAACGAATAGTACTGATGCGGTCAATCATTTCTTTGAACCATACAAGCGGGTTTGCGGTTTACCGATTGCCGAAATAAGGAGTTCGTGTTCCGAACTCATTATTATTCTTATGTTTCGTTTGAAAGAGAAGGGACTATCACTCTCATCAATTGATCAAAAGCATGTATTAGGAAGAATTTACGAGATTGATTCTTTAGAAGAATTAAAGAGATGGCTGATTCAAATGTTGGAAACGATATCTTTTGATTTAATCAATAAGGATAAAAAAGATTTTAACAGCTATGTTTTGTTGGCCAAGGAATATGTGAAAGAAAATTATCAGGAACGTATTACGTTAGAGGATATTTCAAACAAGCTATTTTTACATCAAGCCTATTTCAGTGCGATTTTCAAAAAGGAAACAGGCCAAAACTTTATCGATTATGTCAATAAGATTAGAGTAGAAGAAGCAGAGAAGCTTCTTAGAAATACGAATTATAAAGTAAAAGTGATTTCGGACATGGTCGGTTTTCAAAGTCACTCGTATTTTAATAAAGTATTTAAAAATGAAACAGGTGTTACCCCTGTTGTGTTTAGAAGACAGTAAAAAAATCAGTCTTCAGGAGATAATCATGAGATTAAAAACAGAAAAAAACAAAAACATTCACTTCCACACCTTTTTATTAAAGTTCTCGTTAGTCACAGTTTTAATATTTTTATTGTTATTAAGCAGTTTATTTTATATTAAAATTAAAAGCTTTATTGAAGAAAAGAAAGAAACTTCTGTACAGTTAAGAATGGATCAGATTTCTTATGAGCTACAAATGGAGTTTAACGAAATCTATAATACGACAAACAATTTGAAAACAAACGAGATCGTTATCCGATATATAGATGAATTGAGTAGTTCCGAATTTAGTCCATCTGAGAAATATCACGAGGCTGTGGCTCTGGAAGATTATTTGAATACGATTAGGCAGAATAACAGACTTATTGATAATATCCTTATTATTACACCGAACACTCAATATAGCTCTGATCAAAAATATGTAGATTTCAAGTTTAATGGTATGAAGGTAAAAGAGGAAGTGGAGCGCAATTTTCATTTTATTAACTTGGGAGAGGCAAGCAGAAAGATTGAAATACCTTTTTCAGCAGATGAAAAATCGGTAGAAGAGTCCATTGAGACCGAAGATTTAAATAATCATTTATTATTTGGGACGAATATTATTTCCGCAGATGGCGTACATAAAGGGGTCATTTTGCTATTTATCAACCCAAAAAAATTGGATGATTCTCTCTTCTATGCGGACAAGATTCAATTGTTTGACCAAAATGGCAAAATGTTTTTTAAAGGGGAACAGGCAACCACCAAAATCCCTACAGAAATTGAGAAAATGTTCAGCAATCAAAATGCACTAAATGTAGATTGGGGTGATACAGGAGTTTATTATTCGAGTATACCCTATTATAATTTTAAGCTTATTTATGAGGAGCCATTAGGTTTTTATCAAAAACAAATGGAACTTATATGGAAAACGATTGCGATAACATTTGTTTGTACGGCAATTGTTGCATTTATTTTTTCTAGGGTGATTGGTCAAAAAGTGATTCAGCCACTTTATCAGTTAGTTGAATCACTTAAGAAGTATGAAAAAAGCAGAAATTACAGTAACCTCCTCCAGATAAATAAAAAGAAAGGCATGAAAATAAGTTTGAGGGAACGCTTCTTTTTTTATTTTGTAATCACTGTTTTGCTGCCGATATTATTCTTTATCGGGATTCTCTATATACAAACCTCCCAGCTCGTATCAGCAGATCTACAGGAGAGCTACCATTCATTACATGAAAGAATGGCTCGGTTGTTAAACAATGAGATCAATCAACGGGAGATGACAATATCACGAATTGCGCATAATAGCAAAGTTCAGCTGCTCATATTGGAACATGATGACGAAAAAATAGGCTATGAATTAGTAGATAGCAGGCAATTCTTTGAATTAAGAAGGCAAAACATTAGAATTTACGATGCTTCCGGAAAAATTTTATATACTAATATGCATAATGCACCGCAGAAATTAGATCAAGATTTTAAACGAGATTTGGCGGGGGCAGGGAAGAAAATTAGCTATAAATTAAAAAAGGACCGTCTTGATAATGTGACGATTGTGATTGGAATGCCTATCTATTCCCCAATCGACTTTTCAAAAATTATAGGCTTTATTTCAGTTGATATTGAAAACAATCAGTTGGAAAAATATTATTTGGATTGGCAGCAAACCGGCCTTGAAATGCTGATTGCTGATAAGAATAATAGGATAATATCTCATCAGAATCCACTAGAAGTCGGTAAAGTTTTTGATAATAAAGAAAAGGTGTTACGGGATGAAGGGAAAAATTTTCATGCTTACAGCACCGAAATTACTAGTATGGACTGGGAATTTATTTCAAAATACAATTATTCAGATGTTCAAAAACAGGTTAATCAATTATTTATTAGTGACCTCTATCTATTATTTTTCATTCTGCTTTTGCTGCTTATTTTTGCATATTGGATTTCGAAAAGAATGCTGAGACCTATCGGGCAGTTGAATGAGTTATTACAAACATTTGATCTCAAGGGCTCCCATTACGATGTGGTAGAAAAATTATCTGGAATCAATGAAGTGGATTCACTTACAAAAAATTTTAATAGAATGATTGAGAGAATAGAAGAATTGATTCATGAGACCATCATGACAAATCAAGAGAAAGTTCAATTAAAGTATGAAAAGCGGGAGCTGCAGCTGAATGCACTCCAGTCGCAAATTAATCCTCATTTTTTATATAATACCTTGGATAATTTGCTCTTTTTGGTAGAAACGAATGAGACGGATAAAGCTACTGAAATGATTGCTTCCTTAAGCCAACTTTTCCGCTTTATCACGAACCGAGAAAAATTTATGATAACGCTTCGGGAAGAGATCGTCTATACAAAAAACTATATTAACATTATGTCGTATCGCTTTGATAATTTTGAATGTATTTGGGACATTGATGAAAGTGTAATGAATTATGAAACGGTTAAACTTATTCTGCAGCCGGTCATCGAAAATGCCATTAATCATGGTGCAAGGAAAACAAAGAATATGGTGACAATTCATATTTCGTGCGAGATAAGAGAGGACAAAATCTATATTATTGTACAGGATAACGCAGCTGGCATCAGAGATGAAGATCTGACGGTTATTAAAAGCCACCTGGCTGCAGCTTCGATAGAGAAAGCCGGTATTTACAATGTAAATGGTAGAATAAAGCTCCATTTCGGGGAAAAATATGGGCTTGATATCGAAAGCGAACGAGGGCAAGGGACAAAGGTGACCATAGTCATTCCAGCCCTTAATTAACGAGGCTCACTCTTGGGAGTGGCCTTTTTTATTATATCTTTAAATAGTGTTATTTTTCCTAAAGAAAGTAAAACTATCTATTAACAATTTATATTATTCTGATTATAGAAAACGTTTACAGATAATAGAGAGGGGAGGATATTTAAATGCAAACTGTAGTCCAAAAGGCCAAAGCAAAGCCACAGCGGCAGGCGAATACGACATGGGTTCGTATGAAGAAAATGAAGATGCTATACATCATGATGTTGATTCCAATGGGCATGTTATTTCTCTTTCACTACATTCCAATGTATGGGATCTTAATCGCCTTCAAAAGTTTTTCACCAGGTCTAGGTATATGGGATAGTCCATGGAATAATTTTGAACACTTTAAGAGACTGTTTAGTGATTTCTTATTTTTAAGGGCACTGCAAAATACAGTTGTGATCAGTCTACTGAAAATTATCATTGTGTTCCCAGCACCAATTATTTTTGCCATTTTGTTAAATGAGATCACAAATGAAAAGTTTAAAAAGGTGAGTCAATCCATTTCCTATTTACCGCATTTCATGTCTTGGGTAATTTTATCCGCCATGGTTATTGAAGTATTTTCTCCGCAACGGGGAATTATTAATTTCTTTATTACGCTCGTTGGTGGGGAACCTATCAATTTCATGTCAGACAAAACGGCATTCATTCCGATATTGATCCTGACTGATATGTGGAAAGAGATTGGATGGGGAGCCATTATTTATTTAGCAACGATAGCATCGATAGATCCGCAATTATACGAAGCAGCTGACATGGACGGAGCAGGCAGATTTCATAAAATGATTCATATAACGCTTCCTTCCATTATGCCTATGGTCATTATTCTATTTATTCTGAGACTTGGAAGTGTATTAAATGCAGGATTTGACCAGATTCTTAACTTGTACAATCCATTAGTATATGAAGTTGCGGACATTATTGATACGTATGTATATCGAAGTGGGTTAGAGCAATTCCAGTTTGATTATGCTACTGCAGTAGGGTTGTTTAAAAATGTCGTTGGAATCGTACTGATCCTAAGTGCGAACGCAATTATCCGAAGAAAAAGTGAACATGGAATTTGGTAGAAAGGAGGATAAAAGATGGCAGCAAAATCTAGGAAAAAGATCTCATTGTTTAATATTTTCAACATAACGGGATTTATTATCTTTTCAATACTGGTCATTTACCCTTTTTGGCAGACCATAGTTTTATCCTTTTCGGACGCAGAATCAGCATCTAGTCTTGGCTTAAATCTGTGGCCTGACAAATGGATTACAGATGCCTACCAGTTTGTATTTACTTACGAAAACATCATGGTAGCTTATGTAAATACAATTTTGCGTACTGTTGCTGGAACGATATTAATTGTAACTTTTACTGTTCTGGCTGCCTATCCGCTTTCTAAGAAAGACTTGCCTTACCGCAATTTCTTTACGATATTTTTCCTGATTGCAATGTTCTTTTCAGGAGGAATGATCCCAGATTACTTATTAATTAAAAATCTAGGATTACTTGACAATAGCTTGTCGCTAATTTTACCTTCAGCGGTTAATGTGTTTTTTATTATCATCATGCGTAACTATTTTATGACCATTGATAAAGGGCTTGAAGAATCTGCAATTATGGATGGAGCAAACTACTTAACGATTCTTACTAAAATTATTATTCCAGTTTCAAAGCCTGTTATCGCAACTGTGGCACTTTGGGCAGCTGTCTATCATTGGAATGAATGGTTCCACGCTTTGGTTTATATACAGGATGACTCAAAAACGGTTTTACAAATTGTAGTAAGGGATATGCTGACAGCGATGGATCTTACTCAGAATGCCCAAATGGGCGGAGGCGGAATGGCTGGTAATGCAGAACTATTACTCAGTAATGTTCGGGCTGCGACTGTAATACTCTCGATTGGTCCAATTGTATTAGTATATCCATTCGTACAAAAATATTTTATTAAAGGTATTATGATTGGTTCATTAAAAGGTTAAAAAGGGGGATTTTTTAGATGAAAAAGTTCGCGAAAAAACTTTCGTTAGCTGCTGTCTCAAGTGCACTTATATTTACTGCAGCATGCTCTAATAATGAAGCTAGCAAAGAAGCAGAAAAAGTTGATGTTGCAAGCTTGCCTGAGGCTGGGGATTTTTCAAAAGAGCTTGAGCTTAATCTATCAGGATCTGTTACAAGAGGTAAGGTAGAGGATGGAAACTATGTTCAAAAAAGATTAGAAGAGCAATTTAATGTCAAAATCATCAATACTAAAACGGATACTTGGAATCTTGACCAAGTAAACTTAATGGTAGCATCTGGTGACCTTCCTGATACATTTGCCTTTACTGCAGGAGGAAAGTCAGCACAAGAATTATATGATTCTGGCTTAACGAGAACAATTCCGAAAGAAATGCTTGAAAAGTATGCTCCACGTTATATGAAAATGTTATCAGAAAACCCTCCAGGTCCAATTATGAATTTAAAAGAAGGGACAGATAACGAATATTTACAATTAATCGGACAATACGCCCATGTTGATGGTTTGACTTGGACTCCAACATTCCGTCTTGATTGGATGGAAAAGTTAGGTATTGAACCGCCAGGTGAAATCAAGCAAGTAGGACCAAGTGGTGGCCGTGAAAAAATCTATTATACAGAAGAGGCTTACACGATTGAAGAAATAGAAGAAATTCTTAAAGCCTTTACGTTTGATGATCCTGATGGGAATGGAAAAAATGATACGTATGGAATTTCACCGTGGAATAGCAATACCAATTGGGCTGTTTCTTTAATGGGTGCATTTGGAATTGCTCCAACATTTAACTTAATGGAAGATGGCAAACTAGTTACAACAGAAATTTCACAAAACTATAAAGAGTTCTTAAAGTTAATGGCAAAATGGTATGACATGGGATTAGTGGATCCTGAATTTACTACACTCGACGATAAAAAGAGCTGGGAAAAATATAAGCAAGGACAAATCGGTTACTATATTGCGCAGCCTGCCTATATTGCTATGGATGACTGGGCAAAAGGCCGTGCACCGCAAAACATCGTCGAAAATCCAGATTCTACTGCCAAAATACTTGCAACCGCACCTGAGATTGGTAAAGACGGACAGCAGGGTGTAGGAGCTTTTATTCCTGTTGGAAATTTAGCGGATGCATTCTTTATTTCAAAGGATGTAACGGATGAAGAATTGGCAAGAATCCTTCAAATTTTTGATTATATTAACTTTGATAATGAAGCAAGATGGACCTTGTATGGAGAAGTTGGCGTGCATTCTGATTGGGAAGGTACACCTGAGAAGTCAGCTCTAAAAGTACGCCCAGAATTTGCAGAGCAAGAAGGAAATTCAGGTTTTTGGGCATACAATTTCCGTACGTATGATCAAGAGAGAGTACAATGGTTTACATCTGAATATACGATGAAATTAAAAAATGACTTCTTTGCGCGAGAAGATGTAAAAGAAAAAATGGTAATTCGCCCGTATAAATGGGATGTATTAAATGAAACAAATATTAAGGAAGTCGAGAAGCGTTACAAAGGACAACTAGATACAGTTGTTGCCGAATTCAGAATGAAAGCGATTGTTGGTGAAGTTGATATAGACAAAGAGTGGGACAATTACGTAGAAACTTGGATGAATAATGGCGGGAAAGAAATGCTTGCTGAGTTAGAAAAAGCCCCTAAAGTTTCCGATTTGATGAATGAATAGAACAAAAAAACAAATGTGGGTGCTTTTGGTACCCACATTTATTTTGAAAGTAGAGGGAGAATTATATGTCAAATATCCAAGCTGAAGCAGTTTTTTATCCAAACCTTGCAGGTTCAAGAGCTTACCGGATACCTTCAATGATTACAACAACGAAGGGAACGGTTATTGCAGGTATAGATGCAAGGATTGTCGATCAAACAGATAATCCGAACCAAATAGATGCTACGATTCGACGCAGCGAAGACCATGGTGAGACTTGGGGACCTGTTCAAAAGCTAGTCGCATTTGCGGGTGAAGGTTTAGATGGGGCAGCGGCGATTGATACGTCGCTTTTACAGGATGAAGAAACAGGAACCATTTTTATGATTTATTGCCACTCACCAGGTGGAATTGGCCTATGGAATAGTGAACCGGGAATCGGTTTCGATGCAGATGGACGTAGGAAGTTATTTGATAATGAAGGAAATGTTTACTTTTTATCGGATTCAGGAAAAGTTTATGATACAGAAAATAATGTAACAAATTATACAGTTGATGAAAATGGTTATGTCTTCAATAATGGTCAGGCTGCAGGAAATATCTATTTTAAAAAGGGAATTGACCAAAATGAAAGTTTACTAGAAGCAAGAACATGCTTTTTGCAAATCATTCAAAGTGAAGACGATGGGCTTACTTGGTCCAAACCAAGAGAATTAAATGTATCGGTTAAGGAAGAATGGATGAAGTTTATTGGATCTGGTCCTGGGTGCGGTATTCAGTTGAAGCACGGAGAAAAGAAAGGACGATTAGTGTTCCCAATCTATTTTTCTAATGAAGCAGGCCACCTATCATGTGCTTGTATTTATAGCGATGATCATGGTGTTACTTGGCAGCGTGGTGAATCACCAAATGATGGCAGGGAGCTTGACGGTGAGGTTCTCACTGCACAGACAATTAATAATGGAAAACAGTATTTAACAGAGTCCCAGGTCATAGAATTGCCAACAGGTGAATTAAAATATTATTTGCGTAATCATTATGGACTTCAAAGAACAGCAGTCACAACCAGTACGGATGGTGGCGAAACATGGGGTGAGGTAACGTTTGACATGGAATTAATTGATCCTATCTGTCAATCAAGTGTTGTCCTTTATCCAGATTTAGGTGACGGAAAAGTACGGGTTCTATTCTCTAACCCAGCTGATGAAAAAACAAGGGTTAAAGGAACCGTACGTTTGAGTGAAGACGGCGGGAAAACATGGCCATATAGTAAAGTAATTGAGGAAAGCTTCTACGGTTATTCTTGCCTCACTGTTCTGCAAACTGGCGAAATTGGCGTTCTGTATGAACGGGTATATGATTACTCAGACTGGAATAACATGGACATTGCTTTTGTTAAGTTTTCGTTGGACTGGTTAAAGTCATAGTTTGATATTATTGGAGGAATGAGCTTGCAACAGATACCATTATCTGAAAAGTTGTTTCATGGGGCCGTTTCATTTGAAAGAACAAAGGATTACTTGAAGCCTTGGAGAATCCCTTTCGAGAAGAAGGAGTTTTTCTTTCCTAATAGCATAAATGGTCAAGCGGAGATGCCAGCGGGTGTTCGAATTAAAATTCGAAGTAATACTCAGTCTATTCAGATTGGAATGGCTAAATCCGCTGAATGGATGGAGATGGATTGTTTAATAGATGGTAGTCTAGTAAAAACCGCCTATATTCCAGCAGGGGAATCAACCGTTGTCTTTGATTCCCTTTCTGGTCAATCGAAGGTGATAGAGATCTATTTACCCCAGAAAGTACCTGTCCAAATTTCGGGAATATGGATTGATGATGGGGCAGAGTGGGAACAGGTAGACGATTTCCGTTTGCGCTGGATTACGTATGGAAGTTCGATCACTCATTGTTATTATTCAGATAGTCCATCGCAAACCTGGCCAGCACTTGCTGCCGCTCAGATGGATTTTAACCTTACTTGCCTTGGGTATAGCGGAAATTGTCATTTAGAACCAATGGTTGGAAGAATGATTCGTGATCTGCCTGCTGATTTTATTTCCTTATGTGTCGGGATAAATATAGTCGGGGGAAATACATTATCAGATCGAACTTTTATTCCTGCCTTGATTGGATTTATCCAAACGATTCGTGAAAAGCACAAGGACGTGCCGATTGCGATTATTTCTCCTATTTTTCACAGAGAACGAGAAAAAATTGAAAATGAAGTTGGATTATCACTGGAGAAAGTGAGAGCAGAAATTGTTCAAGTCGTGAATATGTTAATTCGACATGGCGATCAAAACATTTATTATATAGACGGGCTTAAACTGTTTGGAGAAGAGTATGAAAAATATATGCCTGATGGGCTGCATCCAAACGGTGAAGGCGATAAAATAATGGCCGTTCGTTTTCAACAGCTGATTGAAAAACACGTGCCACTCAAAGCAAAGATATAAGTAGATAAATTTTATCTAAAAGAGGTGGGAATATGTTTCAAGCTGGCTACATGGAGAAATTAAACACAATTATGGAATGGATCACAAGGTTCTTTGTCCTTCAATTAATCTGGATATTATTCTGCCTTGTGGGTCTAGGCATTGGGGGCATATTCCCGGCAACTTTTACGATGTTTGCGATTTGCCGGAAATGGATCAATAAACAAACGGAAGTTCCAATTTTTAAGACCTTTTGGGAATTGTACCGTAAGGGCTTTCTAAAGACCAATCTTTTGGGGTGGGTCACCACGTTAACGGGCTGTAGTATCTATTATTATTTCCAGCTGTTCAAAGGGTCAGAAAGTATGATGGATATTGTCTTATTCATTGCCATATGGATTGCGGGAATCCTATATTTAATGACAGTTTTATTAATGATTCCAGTATATGTTCATTTTGATATCAAGCTGTTTAGTGTTGCTAAGCATGCACTGATCATTGCAATTGCTCATCCTTTCCATACCGCAAGTATAGCTGCACTTACTGTTGGATTTAGCATGGTGATTATCCTTATTCCGGGACTATTTCCATTCTTTAGTTTCAGTCTGCTAGCGTTTGGAGTAATGTGGATAGCAAATTCAGCCTTTACAAAAATGGAACAGAAAGTATCTAAATTCAGACAAACGAATAGTTCGGTATAAAAACTTTCTACAAAAAGATGGATGTAATGAAACAATAACGTTAGCTAACCTTCATTTTATCGCCCTTCGTTTTAGTGGTGTTTTTCTAGAATTATAGAAATAGTATTCATAACAAAAAATTTAAATCCAAAAAGGGGATAGCAACATGAAAACATGGGATTTAGACCAATTTAAAGGTGTATTTGTTGCAATGTATTCCGCCTATGATGACGCAGGCGAGGTTTGTGAAGAAAGAGTGAAAAACCTTTCCCGTTCTTATGTAAATAGCGGAGTTACTGGTTTATATGTCGGAGGCAGTTCTGGTGAGGGAATCCTGCAAACAACGGAAGAAAGAAAGAGAGTCGTAGAGGCCGTCATGCAGGAGGTTGGACGAGAGCTAACCATAATCGTCCATGTTGGAGCAAACTCAACAGAAGAAAGCAGGGAGCTAGCGATTCATGCAGAAAAATGCGGCGCGCATGCGATATCAGCCGTTCCAGCAATCTATTATCGTTTGTCAGAGCAATCGGTTGAAAAACATTGGCAGGAGATAATCGATAGCACCTCCTTACCATTTATTATTTACAACATTCCACAGACAACAGGATTTAATTTGACTCAATCGCTATTTCAAAAAATGGCTGCTCAAGAAAAGGTAATCGGAATTAAGATGTCAGGCGAAAGTGTCTATGAATTACAACAATTCAAAGCAAATGCAGGAAAAGAGTTTCTCGTTTTTAACGGACCGGATGAGCAATATTTAGGCGGCCGGATTATGGGAGCAGACGGTGGCATTGGCGGAACGTATGGAGTAATGCCGGAACTATTCTGTACGCTCGATAAATTGTATCGAGCAAATGAATTTGAAAAGGCCCAGAAATTACAATTTGAAATTAATAGCGTGATTAAAAAGTTATTAAGTTACCCTTCTTTATACGGTGCTTGTAAGTATATTTTATCACTAAGAAATATTGAAACGGGGTCCCCGAGGTTACCATTACTACCAGTCGTTCAGCAGGATTATGCTTCCCTGTCTGAATTAAATGATCGTATTCTGCGATTGATCAACACTTATATTGTTGAAGTAGAAAAAATATATTAATAGCATACTATTTTATGAAAATTGTCCTTCATTACCGAATGAAGGACAAACGTGTATTAAATTTTAATAAGGAGATGATGATATGAGGAATCATCCTTTTTTTTCGTCAATACACAATGATTTAATCGTTTCTTGCCAAGCACTTGAAGATGAGCCGTTGCACGGTTCTGAAATAATGGCAAAAATGGCTCAGGCAGCTAAGGATGGCGGGGCAAAGGCGATCCGAAGTAATTCGGCTGTGGATGTGGCTGCTATTAAGAGACAAACAGGTCTACCAATTATTGGGCTGGTCAAACGCGATTACCCAGACAGTGAAATTTATATTACAGCAACCCTTAAAGAGGTAAAGGAATTATTGGCAGTAGAGGCTGATGTAATTGCGCTTGATGCTACTTATC
This sequence comes from Ferdinandcohnia sp. GQ5, assembly GCF_059759275.1. NCBI lineage: Bacteria > Bacillati > Bacillota > Bacilli > Caryophanales > Bacillaceae > Ferdinandcohnia > Ferdinandcohnia sp. GQ5. The sequence goes on along the minus strand of NZ_JCAXEW010000004.1, from coordinate 106,028 downwards.
GCAAGCGACCCAACGGTGAAACCCTAAAGGATTTGGTCAATTATATTCATGAGCACAGTAATACGTTAGTAATGGCAGATATTGCAAACGTAAGGGATGCCGAATATGCGATGGAATGCGGTGCGGATATGGTCTCTACAACCCTTTCTGGTTATACCAATGATAGTCCCAAACAACTAGATCCAGATTTTGAACTAGTCGAACAGCTTTCCAAACTATTACCCGTCCCAGTCATTGCTGAAGGTCGCATCCAAACACCAGAGCAAGCACGTAAAATGTTGGAATTAGGCGCTTGGTCGATCGTAGTGGGGGGCGCGATAACAAGACCGCAATTAATCACAAAAACTTTTGCAGAGAGAATTGGCATCGGATGAAGCACTACCTAGCCTTTGATATCGGGGGAACACAAATTAAGTATGGGATTGTAACCGAAAATGGAGATATTCTTTCTCACTTTATGATGGACACTGCAGCCCATATAGGCGGTCAGGCAATCATTGAAAAAGTAATAGCAGCGGGGAAAACCATGGTGGCAAATTATTCCCTCAGCGGAATTGCCCTTAGCACGGCCGGACAGGTTAATTTCCAAACGGGAACGATTGTCGCTGCCGGTGAAACAATCCCTCATTATACGGGGATTGACATTAAGAAGCTTGTCAGTGAGGCACTTGGACTGCCTGTAGAAGTTAGAAATGATGTGGATTGTGCGGCCCTTGGTGAGATGTGGCTAGGTCATCACGGTTCAAGAGATTTTATTACATTGACTGTGGGCACAGGCATCGGTGGAGCGATTGTCATTGATGGAAAGATGTATTCAGGGCACTCATTCAGTGCGGGGGAATGGGGTTATATGCTTGTTGACGGAGAACCCTTTGAAAAAAATGCCTCGGTGTCGGGATTAATTCATTTTGCTAATCATTATAAGGAAGAACGGCCATGGACTGGAAAAGAAATTTTTGACTTATACGATCAGGGTGATGAGGAGATTCAGAAGGCTGTCAGACAGTTTTACCGTTATTTATCGATTGGCATCTCAAATCTTATTTATATTTTCAACCCGGAAAAAGTCATCATCGGCGGTGGGGTCACTGCTCGGGGGGAGCGTTTTTTACAGGAAGTTCAAGCAGAAATCAACAACTACTTGCTTCCTTCTTTTCAAAAGAATACAGAGATTGTACTTGCCAAGCTATCTAATCATGCTGGAATGATCGGAGCGGTTTATCATTTTTTACGTATGCGTTAGAGGCAGGGTACTATAATCTAATACGAGAAAGAGTGGAGAATGGCTAATGGAGCTAGAATTTTTAACGAGATGTTTAAGTTCTTTAACGAAGGTTTTTGCTACTCAAGAGTTAAATGAAAAGGCTGTCACAAAAGGTTCAGCACTTTTAAACGAAACGTACTCCTTCCAGGTTGCCTATAAATCTAGCACCTTATTAAAGAATATAAGAGTACGAATAAACTCTGCTTTGAAAGAGAATATTACGGTACGTTCCGTAGGATTGGTTCCATCTGAATTACCGTGTTACCACGATCATGATGATCTCATACTTAAATCTACACCAGGATTATATCCAGATCCTCTTTATCAGTATCAAAATAAGGATGGTTTAACAGCCTTTCCGAAACAGTGGCGTTCGCTTTGGATTACTGTCGATAATCTATTAGACATGGATCCGGACAAATACCTTATTGATATCATCTTTGAAAAGGAAAATGGTGAATATCTTGGTAAGGAAGTTTTCGAATTAGAGGTTATTCCGGCTGAACTGCCCCAACAAAAATTAATTCATACAGAATGGTTTCATACCGATTGCTTGGCAACCTATTACAATGTTGAGGTCTTTAGTGAGGAACATTGGAAGAGAATTGAGCAATTTGTTGATACGGCAGCAAAACATGGAATGAATATGATCCTAACACCGTTATTTACACCTCCTTTAGATACGGAGGTCGGAGGAGAACGTCCAACAGTCCAGCTTGTTGATGTAGAAAAGGTAGGAGAAAGTTACTCCTTCAAATTTGAAAAGCTCAAAAGATGGATTGAGCTGTGTAGAAAACAAGGTATAAAGCATTTTGAGTTTTCCCATCTCTTTACCCAATGGGGAGCTAGGCACGCTCCGAAAATAGTTGGTCTTGAAAATGGAGAATTTAAACGGTTCTTCGGCTGGGAAACGGATGCCACAAGCAATGAATACCGTCAATTTCTCCATCAATTTCTTCCGGAGTTAGTTGATTTTATTAAAGACAATGGATTAGAAAGCCAATGTTTTTTCCATGTATCCGATGAGCCGCATCTTGATCAAGTTCAGTCATATGAAAAAGCAAGTTCAATTCTGCAAGAACACTTGGAAGACTTTCCAGTAATTGATGCACTTTCAGATTTTACCTTTTATGAAAAAGGGCTCGTCAAAACGCCGATTCCTTCCAATGATCATATCAAACCATTTTTAGAAAATGGTGTAAAAAATCTTTGGACATATTATTGCTGTGCCCAATATAAAAAAGTTGCAAACCGATTCTTCTCGATGCCATCATTCCGTAATCGGATTCTCGGGATACAACTGTATAAATATAATATCGCTGGCTTTCTTCATTGGGGATATAATTTTTGGTATTCACAATACTCAAAAAAAGCAATAGACCCATTTAAAAATACGGATGCTAATTATTCATTCCCTTCAGGGGATGCCTTTCTCGTTTATCCTGGTGAAGATGGTCCAATCGAATCGATAAGACTTGAGGTTTTATACGAAGCTCTACAAGACTTAAGGGCGCTTCAATTGCTAGAAAGCCTGATTGGTAGAGATCAAGTTTTAGTCCTTTTGGAAGAAGGATTGGATGATGAAATCACGTTTGACCAATATCCTAAAGACCTCGAATGGTACCTGTTAAAAAGGGAACAGATTAACCAAAAGATTAAAGATAAATCTTTAATCGCAGATATAAGCTCAAGGTAGAAGGTTTATTAGTCACCATTTATATTTAATGAAAGATCATTTTATGGATGGCAAAGAGACCCGGTTATTAAGCAGGACAAAGCATTATTTTCGAATCGTTCCAGAAAGGGCTTGCCCTATTTGAATTACATGAGCAAAAACGATTGATTACATTTGTGGAAAAACCTGTTCTGGGATAATTGAAATCGACTCCAGAACCCCTTACTAAAAAGTCAAAGGGCGTGAAACGAATGAATAAGGTCAAATTAGCCCTGCCCACGGAAAGTCAAATCGCGTGGCAAAATCTTGACTTAGGGATTTTTTGTCACTTTGGAATTAATACCTTTTGTAATCAAGAATGGGGAGATGGAAACGACTCTCCCCAACTTTTTAATCCTATGGAATTAGATGCTAGACAATGGGTTAAGCTTGCCAAGGATGCAGGGTTCAAATACTTTATCCTAACTGCAAAACACCATGATGGTTTTTGTCTTTGGCCAACTGAGACGACCGAGTACTCTGTGAAATCCAGTCCTTGGAAAGATGGAAAAGGTGATGTTGTTCGTGAATGTGCCGATGCTTGCCGAGAAGAAGGAATGCACTTTGGGATTTATTTGTCACCTTGGGACCGCCATGAACCTTGCTATCATGATAAAGAAGCTTATGATGATTTCTATTGCCAGCAGCTTACCGAGTTAATGACCCAATATGGTCAAATGATTGAGGTTTGGTTTGATGGAGCAGGATCAGAAGGCAGAGTTTATAATTGGGATAGAATGATCGGAATAATAAAGACTTATCAGCCAAATGCCATGATCTTTAATATGGGACAGCCAACAATCCGATGGGTGGGAAATGAAGAAGGAGTGGCACCATATCCTTGCTGGAATACAAATAGTGCTGCAAAAATCAGTATGTTTTCCAACGAAACAGTGGATTGGCTACCCGAGACACCCGAATGGCTCCCTGCAGAATGCGATGTTCCCATTCGTAAATTACAATGGTTCTGGCATCCAAAATCAGAGATAAACTTAAGATCATTGGATGAATTAATGAATATTTACTATCATTCTGTTGGTCATGGAACAAATTTATTATTAAATATTTCCCCTGATAATCGGGGATTGATACCGAAACCGGACGCAGAGCGGTTAATAGAATTTGGGAATGAAATCAGAAGGAGATTTTCCAGTCCATTGGGAAGGACCTCGGGATGTGGAAGAGAATTACTATTAACGCTGGAAAAAGAAACAAGTATCAACCACATTGTGTTAATGGAAGAGATTCGATTTGGTGAACGTGTAAGGAAATTTGAGTTAGAGGCATTCGTGGATAACGAATGGATTTCGATTGCATTAGGTACGGCGATGGGCCACCGTTATATTTTACAAATCCCCAAAATTAAATCCAGTAAGTTGAGACTGAAAATCAAGGAGTCTGTGAAGAATCCAATCGTAAAAGAATTTTCTTGTTACTATGTAGAAACATTAGAAGAATGATGTATAAATGTTAAAAGCTATTGATATTTTTATACTAGATTCGTGTTATTGATTACATGAGTCTTTTTTAATATCAAAGATTACTTCTACGAAATTGAATGTATACATGCACGGACGTTTCCCTATTCAAAATATACAAAACTCTTAAGACTTTTTTAGTGAATGCTAATACTATTTTAATCCATACAGATAATTTAAGAAATCGATTAAGATAAGGTGCTATTCTTTAGAGAGTGGTAGATTGAAAGGGTTTTCGTGCGTTTTATCATCTTATTAAGATAGAGGAAATATTGAATTTCAAAAGGTATTTGGGGGGGATTTGAATGGTTAAGAAAAATGACTGGGAAAACATAAATGTCCTACAAAGGGGAAGATTGCCTGAACGCGCCTACTTTCTATCGTTTACAGATGAACAATCTGCGTTAACATACGAAAGAGGAAATTCCGAAGGATTTAAATTATTAAATGGAAGTTGGAAATTTCATTATGCTGAAAACCCAAAACTCGCACCCGAGCATTTTTATAAAAATGATTTTGATGTGAGTGAGTGGGATAGTCTCATGGTTCCCTCACATTGGCAAATGAATGGATACGGAAAGCCGCATTACACAAATGTTCAATATCCGTTTCCGGTTGAGCCACCATACGTTCCAACAGAAAACCCAAACGGGTCTTACCGACGTAATTTTTACATTCCAACAGAATGGCTTCAGAAAAAAATGATATTGAGGTTTGAGGGAGTAGACAGCGCTTTTCACGTTTGGGTTAATGGTCAGGAAGTTGGTTACAGCCAAGGTAGCCGGATTCCATCTGAATTTGATATCACTTCATATATTGTGGAAGGTGAGAATACATTAGCTGTCAGGGTTTATCAATGGTCTGATGGCAGTTACTTAGAAGATCAGGATATGTGGTGGTTAAGTGGGATCTTTAGAGATGTGTATCTATTAGCAAAACCAAAGGTCCATATTCAAGATTTATTTGTCAAAACAAATCTGGATGGCCAGTATAAAGATGCGATCCTTTCCATCGATACGGTAATCGAAAACTATACTTGTCAAGCTTTTGAAAAATATCAACTCGAATACCGCCTTCTTGATCAGGGAGGAAAGTTGGTTTCCAAACAGTCTAAACAGGTGGTTCTGCCGGAAAATCAAAAAGCAAGTTTCCATATCGATATTCCAGTAGAGAGTCCAGAAAAATGGTCAGCGGAACACCCCTATTTATACCATTTGTTGATTACGTTGAAGGATCATTCAGGAAATCAGATTGAGGTGATACCGAATAGAACTGGTTTCCGTTCGGTGGAATTGAAGGACGGAGTTTGCCTCATTAATGGTGAGGCCATTAAATTCAAGGGTGTAAATCGTCATGACCATCATCCAGATTTAGGTAGGGCTGTACCTCTCGCTATGATGGAGAAGGATGTCATTCTGATGAAACAGAATAATATTAATGCCGTAAGAACAGCTCATTATCCAAATGATCCGAGATTCTATGATCTTTGTAATGTTTATGGTCTTTATGTTATCGATGAAGCAGATTTAGAAACCCATGGCTTCGAACGTGCTGGTAATGGAAATCAGTTAAGTGATAATCCAGAGTGGGAAGAAGCGTATTTAGATAGGGCTAAACGAATGGTCGCACGCGATAAAAATCATCCTTCTATTATTATGTGGTCATTAGGGAATGAATCTGGATTTGGCTGTAACCATGAATCAATGGGTAAATGGATCAAAGAAAATGACCCAACACGCCTTGTTCACTATGAAGGTGAAACGAGAAGCATCATGAATCAATACGGTGATGATCCAAAAAGAGATCCAACTGTTTCCGATATACATACAACGATGTACACCTCTATTGACATTTTGGAAAAGCTGGGGCAAAGAACGGATTTAAGCAAGCCGCATATTCTTTGTGAATATATCCATGCGATGGGAAATGGACCTGGTGGAATCAAAGAGTATTGGGATCTATTTTACCAATACAAACGTTTACAGGGTGGCTTTGTCTGGGAATGGTGTGATCATGGGATTCGTCTTCAAACAAAAGATGGAGTAGAATACTATGCTTACGGCGGAGATTTTGGTGATACCCCGAATGATTATAATTTTGTCATTGATGGGCTTGTGATGCCTGATCGAACACCGTCTCCGGGACTAATTGAGTATAAAAAAGTGATTGAACCTGTTCATGTCGAGGCTGTAGATTTAAATAATGGAAAGGTACGTATCACGAACCTCTATGACTTTATTTCCTTGAGTCATTTACATTTATCGTGGTCAGTTGAATCAGATGGAAAGGTTATTGACAATGGTGTGATACCAGCTCCTGAAGTTGCACCAGGTGAAACGATGACGCTTGCAATTCCATACAAGCTTCCCGAACTGTTCCAACCTGATACAGACTTTTGGTTAAACCTTCAATTTACCTTGGCAGCTGATGCGCTATGGGCAAAAACAGGACATGAAATTGCTTGGACGCAGTTTGAATTACCTGTAACGAGTACGATTGAAAAGGAGATTGTTCCATCTTTCCATCAACCTCTATCATGTCTTGAAAAGAATAATCAGCTTTTAGTACAGGGTGAGGACTTTCAGATTGAGTTTAATCTCGTTTATGGGAAGATGGATTCATGGTCTTATCGAGATATTAACCTTATGGAAGAAGGACCAAAGCTTAACTTGTGGAGGGCGTTAATTGATAATGATCACCGTTCAGCGTCTGAATGGAAGAAATATGGCCTGCATTGGCTGCAACATCGTGTAGATGGCGTGGAGTGGCAACAACCAACCAGCGATCAGGTAGTGATTACTTCTAGCGTTCGAATTGCACCGCCAATTTTATCCTGGGGAATTCGTGTTACTTATACGTATACAATATCTAGCAATGGTGAAATATCTATTACTGTGAAAGGATGTCCAGAAGGTAGTGGCCCGATAACATTACCACGGATTGGCTTGCAAATGAGGTTGCCAGTTTATTTAGATGATGTGTCCTGGTATGGAAGAGGTCCGGGCGAAGCCTACAGCGACAGTAGGCAGGCCACGCGAATTGGCGTTTTTGATAAAAAGGTGGAGGAGCTGTATACTCCATATATCTATCCTCAGGAAAATGGCAATCGCCATGAAGTTCGCTGGTTGACTTTGACAAATACTGAAGGAATAGGATTTGTCGTAGCGGGTGAACCAACAATTGATTTCAGTGCTCATTATTATACAACGGAAAATCTGGATAAGGCTCAGCACACATATGATTTGATAAAGCAGGATTTTATCACGTTTAACTTGGATCATCAACAGCATGGTCTTGGGTCGGCTAGCTGTGGGCCAGATGTAGACGAACCATACCGATTAAAAAACGAGAATTTCCAATTTGCTGTTCACTTAAAGCCCTTTTCTGCGAACGAAAGTTCAAAAGTAGATATAGGAAAGTCACTAAGGTCAAAGCATGGACAAAAAGCACTGAGTACTCCTCTGATATGAGATTGCATGGATTAAGGTACATTACAAAAGGTCTAGTCCAATAAAGAAAAGAGAAGTAGATTCAAAAATGGAGTCTACTTCTCTTTTTTAAGTTTAAGTGTCACATGTTCGATTGAATTTAGGATTTGAAAACTATCAGGTGGAAAAATAAAAGTCCACGGCATGCTGGTTTCAGGTGGCACCTGGAGGGCAGGAAGGGTAAATTCGTGCTCAGCCAGGAGTTTTTTTTCATCAAAAAGCTGTAGCGATGTATTTTCAAATACAAGATTTTGTGGCGTTCGATTATGAATAATGGCGGTTACTAATTGTTCGTTTTTGTGATTTACTGCAATCCGGAAGGGTGTAAAACCAACTCCTTTTTCCGGGGTCTCCTTACTAAAAAGCTGTTGGATTATATCACGATCGTTCTGTGAAATCGTCCGATCCCACGCGTCCTCAAAAACTAGTTTTTGCATGATCTCACCTCTCTTCTACTAATTATAGCAAGCAGGCTATTCTTTTGTGAAATTAGCCATGGACGATGGTTTGTCCGATAAATTTACTCTTTTGTCCGATATCTTTTAATTTATGTCCGATAAAAGGGAGCTTGTGTCCGATATCCATCAGTTTATGTCCGATAAAAGGGAAACTGTGTCCGTTAACCTTTATTTATGTCCAATAACCTGGAGCCTGTTTCCGATAACCATGAATCTTTGTAGGATAACCGGAAAAGTTTGTCCGAAAACCCGAAAACTCAATCTGTATCTGTCCAACTCCACCTCGTACCCAACCCTGCCCCATAATTTACCCTAAGATTGGTTAAGCTAAACTATCATGTAATTGGTTAAAAAGGAGTTCTTGAGTATGGTAGACTTTTTCGAGAATTTTCATCCGGTTATGCAAGCGTTGATTGCAACTTTGTTTACATGGGGGATGACTGCACTAGGGGCAACCCTTGTTTTTGCAACAAAGACGATCAATCAGCGTCTTTTGGATAGTATGTTAGGTTTCGCTGGAGGCGTAATGATTGCTGCTAGCTATTGGTCGCTTTTGGGACCAGCGATTGAGATGTCCAGCGACAATCAAATTGGTGCTTGGTTTCCCGCAGCGCTCGGATTCCTGTTAGGGGGCATTTTTCTATGGGGAATTGATAAGATTTTGCCTCATCTTCACCCAAATGCACCTATCAATGACGCAGAAGGCTTACATCCAAAAGGACAAAAGCGAAGTACGCTCTTAGTTCTCGCGATTACACTTCATAATATTCCTGAGGGATTGGCTGTTGGAATCGCGTTTGGTGCCCTTGCTAATGGAGGGACGGAAGCTTCTTTAGCGGGTGCCTTGACCTTGGCCCTTGGAATTGGCATTCAAAACTTTCCGGAAGGTATTGCGGTTTCAATGCCGTTAAGAGGGGACGGCATGTCCCGTCGAAAGAGCTTCTTTTACGGGCAATTTTCAGGGATGGTCGAGCCGATTGCTGCAGTTGTTGGGGCAGTTGCGGTATCCTTCATTGAACCATTGCTTCCTTACGCATTAAGCTTTGCGGCTGGTGCGATGATTTTTGTTGTCGCAGAAGAAGTCATTCCAAGTTCTCAGGAAAAAGGCAATAAAGATCTCGCATCCATGAGTTTAATGATTGGATTTGTTGTGATGATGATACTTGACGTCGCATTGGGCTAACTATTACAAAACATTATAGGTGCAACCATTCAACGTTGAAAAACCGGTCATTGACCCGGTTCCCTTTTTGCATGTTTTTCCAGTTTTTGTCGCATACTAAACCATCATATCGTAGGTGGTTTTCATATGTCTTTTTTTAAAAAGTATAAAAAGGAAACACAACAGCAACCAACGAGCCCTAACGAAAATTCAGAACCACAAGCGGAACTGATCAGCTTGAATTTAATAGATAACATCAATGAGATACAAAGCATTTTTAGTAAAACACCAGATTTAGTCGTGACCAACATTGTGATTAAACAAACAAATGAGAAAGCTGCACTCGTCTATTTAGGTGAACTTACAGATTCTACGGTGGTCAGTGAGCATGTACTAAGACCATTGTTATTTCATGTTGATACTACTCATGAGGATTTAACACCTAAGGTATCGGTCCCCCATATCAAGGAAGTGAATACATGGTCAAAAGTCACGGACGAAATTTTAAAAGGAAAAAGCGTCTTATTTATGGATGGGTCCCAAGTTGCATTCCTTTTAGATACTGGAAAATGGCCGGAGCGATCAATTGAGGATACCCCGATTGAGTCTTCCATTTATGGTGAACACATTGGGTTTACTGAATCTGGAAGTACAAATATTGCACTCATCCGAAAACATATTAAAAATCAACGTTTAAAAATAAATGATTATAGCATTGGTGAAAGAGGGAAAACGAAGGTCTCCCTTTTATACTTAGACGATGTTGCCAATCCGGATTTAATTAAGGAACTTGAAAACCGTCTTCAAAAGGTTAAGGTTGATAGTATTACAAATTGTATCATATTAGAAGAATACATAGAGGATAATCCCTATTCGCCATTCCCACAACTTCTTGTTACAGAGCGTACTGATTTTGCCACTTTGGAGATTTTAGCGGGAAGAATTGTGATAGTGGTGGATGGGGCACCTAATGTTTTAGTTGCGCCATCTACATTTTTTTCCTTTTTTAAGAGCATAGATGATTATACGTCGCGTTGGTTGGTCGCCTCTTTTATCCGACTGTTAAGGTATATTGGTTTTTTTACGGCAATCTTTCTACCAGCGACTTATATCGCAATCATAGCCTTTCATTTTGAGGTGATTCCTTTAAAATTGCTAATGTCTATAGGGGTGTCGCGAGAAAGGGTACCATTTCCGCCGTTTATAGAGGCATTAATTATGGAAATTGCCCTGGAGATGTTACGTGAGGCCGGAATTCGACTCCCAGCCAAAATTGGGCAAACCATTGGAATCGTCGGTGGTATTGTGATTGGACAGGCGGCTGTACAGGCTGGAATCGTTAGTAATATTATGGTCATTGTTGTTGCCATAACTGCAGTTGCCTCTTTTATCATTCCAAATTATCAAATGGGTGCATCCATCAGGCTTATTCGATTTCCAATGATGATTATGGCATCTTTATTTGGATTTGTTGGATTAAGTGTAGGTTTAATGACATTACTAATCCATTTAATTGAGCTAAAATCGCTTGGTGTCTCCTATACTAGTCCAGTTTCTCCCTTGAGAATTCAAGACTGGAAGGATTTGTTTATACGCTTTCCACAATGGTCAATCACCAAGCGTCCGGTTAGTTCTTTAGCTATTCAATTGAGAAGGGCGGATTCTATTCGTCCAAAGGAAGACAAAAAATGATGAATGTTCAAGGTAAACAAATATCAATCGTTCAGTACATCTTATTAATTCATGGTGTTCAAGTAGGCGTTGGCGTCCTTACCTTACCTAGAGATGTAGCAGAAAAGGCAGGGACTGATGGGTGGATTGGCATAATAATAGGATGGTTCATTGCTACAATTACTAGTTTAATTATTATTCAAATTATGAAAAAATACCCGAATGGAACGATTCTTGACCTGTTGAAACATTACTTTGGTAAGTGGGCTGCTAAAGTGGGTGGGGGTATCCTGGCTGTGTATTTTGGTTTATTAGCACTCTATTCTTTTATTACAGAGGCGATGTTTATACAAGCTTGGGTCTTACCAAGAGTTTCTATATTTTTATTATTAATTTTGTTATCGATCCCATCGTATTTATTGGTTCGTAACAATATTCAAATTATAGGCAGATATTCGGTGGTAGTTTTTTTAATGACGATTTGGATTCTTGTCTTATATGTATATTCTTTTAAGGAGGGCCAAATTCTAAACCTTCTTCCTCTTTTAAAGGAAGGCTGGCAACCCGTCGTGAAAACTTTAAAAATCAGCATTATTATCTATGTTGGATTTGATATCGCTTTTTACCTTTATCCCTTTTTAGAAAAAAAGGAAAATGCCTCAATTGGAGTTGTTATTGCGAATACCATTACAATGATTGCCTATTTAATTATAACGCTTGGAGCATTTGTGGTCTTTAGTCCTGATGAAATTACAAAATTTAATGAACCAACCATCACAGTCTTGAAAGTAATTGAATTGACCTTTATCGAACGATTGGAGATTGTAGTATTTGCATTTTATATATTTGTGATGTCTACAAAAGTCCTTCCACTTATGTTCGTATCTGTGTTTAGTACAAGTTGGATATTTGGAAAAGTGGATCACTCAAAACCATTATTCTGGTTCCTGGTCATAAGTGTAATTTATGTTTTATTGTTTCCTCCCTCAGTACGTATGGATTTAATTTTGGCTAAGGAAATACACAGAATAAGTTATCTCTTTTCGTATGTTTTCCCGATTTGTTTATGGGGGTATGTCCTCATACATGGGCTAATGAAGAGGAGGAGCTTGAAATGAAACGTTACGTTCTTCCACTTTTGTGTGTTTCACTTTTAATGATGCTTACGAGCTGTGGATACCAGGTTCCATTGGAGGATACGACGATTGTCTTCGTCCTTGGGATTGATCTGGATGAGGACAATAACCTCATTTTTTATGAGTCAAGCCCTGTATTTAGTAAGGGGGCAAAGTCGCAAAGGGATATATACCACACTAAGGCTGATACCATTCGAGATTCTAGAAAATTTTTTGATGCAGTGACAGGTGGCGAGGTATCGGCTGCCAAAATCCAGATCCTTTTACTGGGAAAACGGGTTGTGGAACATGGGGACTGGTTTCCTATACTAGATACAATGTACCGGAACAGTAATTTTTCGATCAATACAAGAGTGGTTATTGTGGACGGTCAAGTATCGGATGTCGTCAATTATAATCCGGAAAGCAATGCACTTCTTGCGGTGTACTTGAAAAATGATATTGATAAAAATCATAAACGAACACGAACCGAAAAAGGGACGCTTCAACAACTTCATTCTGAGTTTTTTGACAAGGGAGTGACACCAGCTTTAGCCAATGTGAAAAAGGGTAAAAAGGTTGAAGTAACTGGAACCGCCTTACTTAACAATCGTGGGAAATATGTGGATTCACTTGATTTATCGGAATCCACGTTATACCTCTTTTTAAAGCATAATCGGAAACATCAAATTAGTTATACGACCATTACGATTCCGGCTGAAAAGGAGGAGGGGATTTTTCATAAAAATGATTTGAGTTTTGAAGTAAAAACGGTGAAGTCCAAGGTTAAAACGTCGCATGACGAGGACAGATTTAAGTTTGATGTTAAAATTTCGATGTCCGTCGCTATTCTTGAAAGTTTATTACCAGTAGATATGATATCTCATGAAAAGGAACTCAAGAAAACAATTGAGGATCGGTTGAAAACGGGATATGAGGAACTGTTTAAAAAAATTCAAGGTCATAAAGTCGACCCGTTCGGATTTGGGATCTACGCTAGAGCCTATCAGTATAAAGAATTTAAAAAGGTAGAGGATAACTGGGGTCAAGCACTATCCGAAGCTGATATCAATGTAACTGTTGAAGTAGATATTAAGAGCATGGGTACTGTCAATGACACGAGTAAGTAAACAAACTTTTGGTTACGACGGGATAAAGTATAGTGCCTGAATCCATCATAGGGTTCAGGCCTTTTTGTGGTAGTTTATGGTATTATTATAGTGGAGTATGAGGGAGTGTTTCCCATAAAATGGTGGGACGCGGGACCTGTCCCTGTGTCCCAGATAAGATGGTGGTTGCATGTTTAAGATTTTGTTGATTGAAGATGATGTGACGTTGTTTAATGAGATTCGGGAGCGGTTGATGCAGTGGTCATATGATGTCTACGGAATCGGTGATTTCGGTAATGTGATGAAGGAGTTTACTAGAACTCAACCTGACCTGGTCATTATCGATATTCAGCTGCCGAAATTTGATGGCTTTCATTGGTGTCGGATGATTCGAACGCATTCGAAGGTCCCAATTATTTTTCTGTCGTCGAGAGATCATCCAACGGATATGGTCATGTCGATGCAGCTTGGAGCGGATGACTTTGTCCAGAAACCGTTTCATTTTGATGTACTCATTGCGAAAATTCAGGCTGTGCTTAGACGAGTCTACAACTATAGCCTTGAACAGCAAATTCATTTGAAAATTTGGAATGGGGCATCTGTTGATTACGTAAATAACACCGTGCAAAAGGACAATGGAACAATTGAATTAACAAAAAATGAAATGTTTATTTTGAAAATCCTAATCGATCATGTAAACCAAATCGTCAGTCGTGAGGAGCTCATCAAAAGCCTGTGGGATGATGAACGATTTGTAAGTGACAATACCCTGACCGTAAACGTCAATCGACTACGAAAGCGTCTAGATGAAATCGGCCTAGGGCAATATATTGAAACAAAAGTCGGACAAGGATATTTGGCTAGGGAAGAGGATGGCGCATAAATGATCAAGAAATTTCTCGTTGAGAGGCGCAGTTGGATTCTGTTTTTCTGTTTTCTTCAAGTGTTGATCCTATTAATTGGCTATCTTGATTCATCCCTGGCTTTTCGTTCTGTTCTCTATATTGTTTTTGTCTTTTTCGTCGTCTTTATTTTATTTCTCGTCATTCGTTACAATCGGGAAGCTGCTTTTTATAAAAATATAGAAGAGTGGGACCCAGCTGTAGGTATCGAGAGTCTCAAGGAAAGTAACACACCATTTGAAAAAATGGTAGAATCGGCTCTTAACCAGCATCACCATTTTTATAAAAAAGAAATAAGTCGTTACGCAACAAGTGTTGAACAGGAAAAAGATGATTTATTATCTTGGATTCACGAAGTAAAAACGCCACTAACAACGATGAAATTAATGATTGAACGGGTCGAGGACCACACGTTAAAAGAGCAGCTCATGTCAGAATGGCTTCGGATTCACTTGCTTCTTGACCTTCAGTTGCACGGGCGGAGAATCCCTTTCATGGAAAACGACTTGTATATCGAAAAGGTGAATTTGAAAGGGTTACTCATTCAAGAAATTCAATCATTAAAATCATGGTGTTTTCAAAAGGGGATTGGCTTTGATATGTCGCTAGAGGTTTCAGAAGTGGTTTCTGACGGAAAGTGGCTTCAATTTATATTACGGCAACTCCTAACCAATGCGGTAAAATATAGTGAAAATGCAGATATCGAAATCCGCAGCTATCAAAAGGCTGATCAAGTGGTCTTAGAAATTAAAGATTACGGACGTGGCATTAAGGAGAAAGACCTTCCACGCATATTTGAAAAAGGCTTCACGTCTACAACGGACCATCGGGATCATGCGGCAACAGGAATGGGTCTCTACCTCACAAAAAATGCGGCAAAGTCGTTAAAAATTAGTATAGATGTCCATTCTATATATGGAGAGGGAACAACATTTACACTACTCTTCCCGAAAAAGAACGATATCCTTAAGCTAACAAGCATGTGACAAGAATGTCACATGCTTTCATATTTTGTTCGGTGATTCGAAGGAAAATGAGACGAACCCCGTCTATGCTATAGGTAAGGAGTTGATACAATTGAACATTTTAGAAGCGAATAAGATTGTAAAAACATACGGAAACAAGTGGAACCGCCAAGAGGTTCTTAAAGGAATCGATATCGAGGTTAAAAAGGGCGAATTTGTAGGAATTATGGGTCCTTCAGGCTCTGGTAAAACTACGTTACTAAACGTACTTTCATCCATTGACCGCGTGAGTTCAGGGTCTATCCGAGTGGAAGGCAAGGAATTCACAAGCATGAAAGACAAACAACTCGCTGAATTTCGCAAACAACACCTCGGGTTTATATTTCAGGAATATCATCTATTAGATACATTAACAGTCAAAGAAAATATTATGCTACCACTAACAGTAAATAAGATTTCACCGAGGGCTGCCCAAGTCATGTTTGAGGATGTGGCAAAGGAATTAGGAATCTTTGAAGTGAAAGATAAATACCCGAACGAGATTTCAGGAGGTCAAAAGCAGCGGGCTTCAGCAGCACGTGCATTCGTACATGAACCAAGTATTATTTTTGCGGATGAACCAACAGGGGCGCTTGATTCGAAGTCGGCTTCAGACTTGCTAAACAAACTAAGTTACTTAAATGAAAAACGGGAATCAACCATAGTGATGGTCACCCATGACCCACAAGCAGCAAGCTACTGTAGCCGGGTAATTTTTATTAGAGATGGGCAAATCTTTACGAAATTAAATCGAGGCGAGGAGAACAGACAGGACTTCTTTAACGATATCATTAAGACCCAGGCTGTGTTAGGTGGGGTGCAGCATGAGCTTTAAAAGCCTCATCTTCCGAAATCTAGTAAAGAACATCAGAAACTATTATTTATATGTGTTTGCACTCATTTTTAGTGTTTCGTTGTATTTTGCCTTTGTCACGTTGCAGTACGACCCAGCAATGGATGAAGCGGCGGGGTCAATTAAGGGCGCTGCTGCGATGAAGGCTGCGTCTGTGACGCTCATAGGCATCGTCATGGTCTTTCTCGTTTATGCTAATACGTTGTTTATTAAGCGTCGTGGGAAGGAAATTGGGTTGTTCCAATTAGTCGGTATTTCAAAAGGAAAAACATTTTGGATTTTAAGTGTCGAAAACATGATTCTGTATTTCGGTTCCATGATAATAGGGATCTTTCTAGGTTTTGTATCTTCAAAACTTGTAATGATGATTTTGTTAAAAGTCATTGGGATCAATGAGGTTGCGGAGCTCCGCTTTTCTCCTGAAGCTCTTGTTCAAACGGTGCTAGTGTTTGCTGCTATTTATGTGGTGATCATGGCAATAAATGCATTATTTATTAAACAACAGGAAATTTTATCATTGTTCAATACGACTTCAACAACAGAAGATAAAAGACGTAAGGTCTCCGTACTTGAAGTAGTGATTGGTGTTCTCGGACTTGGGCTCATCATCTTTGGCTATTATTTATCAACGAAATTATTTGATGGACAGTTTACCACGGTAGGCGGATTATTTACTGCCATGATAGCTATCCTTGGGTCCGTTATTATCGGGACGTACTTTTTTTACAAAGGGTCGATTCGGTTTATTTTTAATCTGGTACGAAAAAAGAATAACGGATATTTGTCGGTGAATAAAGTACTGTCTTTGTCGTCGATTATGTTTCGTATGAGATCCAATTCTATTTTACTGACAGTCATTACAACGGTTTCGGCTCTATCTCTAGGACTGCTGTCACTCACGTATATTTCGTATTATTCAGCAGAAAAATCAGCAATGGAATCTGTCGTTTACGACTTTTCCATTCCGAACGAGGAGCATGCCAGTCAATTTGTAGAAGCGTTGGATAAAAATCAAATTGGCTACTCGGAGACAGAAGTTGAGTTTTTACATGTGATTTCAGACCAGACTAATATACTCGAAATTAGTCTTGAGCAAGCGTCAAATTCGGATAGTATCGATCAAATGCCACTGGTTGTTGTTTCAGATGCTTCGGTTGATGGTCTCGATGTGGCTGAAAATGAATCAATATTTGTAAATAATAACTCTGCTCTCGAGTCATTTATGACTTTTAATCAAGGGAAATTTACTGTGAAAGGTAAAACAACATCGATTGATTTAGAGTTTTTAGGATTTGAAGGAAAAAATGTACTTCCATTACGCTTAACAAATGGAGGGTTACCGGTCGCGGTTGTTGATGATAAAGTTTATCAGCAATTAGCTTCCGATCTAGACCCAGAAGTAACCAATGAATTTTCTAAATCCATTGGGATTGATATCGATAAAAGTGATGACCTACAAAAGGCAAACGATCTTTTTAATGAATTAGACTTAGCAGAGTGGGCGGGGCACGAATCACAATTAGATGCCTTTACCAACCAAAAAAGAAATATGGGTATGATCATGTTTATCGTCGGATTTCTTGGATTGGTCTTCTTAGTTACCTCAGGTTGTATTCTTTATTTCAAACAGATGGATGAAGGCGAAGAGGAAAAAGGAAGTTACACGATTTTGCGAAAATTAGGTTTCACAAGGTCGGACCTGATAAATGGTATCAAGATCAAACAATTATATAACTTTGGAATACCATTGGTGGTTGGGTTATCTCACAGTTATTTTGCAGTAAAATCAGGCTGGTTCTTCTTCGGAACCGAACTATGGACACCAATGATTATCGTTATGGTCCTATACACTCTGCTCTACTCCATCTTCGGTATCCTATCTGTGATGTACTACAAAAAAATCATAAAAGAAGCACTATAGAGACAGATCTATTGTTCCGCCTGTTCCTGTGTTTCAATCGCAAAGAGCCAATTCCCAAATGGAGGGGAATTGGTTTTTTGCATGAGATGGATTTAGTTAAAGTTATAGTATGTGTTATGTAAGCATGAAGACCAAAACGAGCAAAAAACATGCCTGAAAAGTTCCTCATAAGTTCGATGAAGACCAAAACGAGCGAAAAACACGCCTGAAAAGTTCTTCATAAGTTCGATGAAGACCAAAACGGGCAAAAAACACGTCTGAAAAGTTCTTCATAAGCCCGATGAAGACCATTTTGAGCAAAATGCACATCTGAAAAATCCTTCATAAATCCGATGGAGACCATTTCAAGCAAAAAACACATCTTAGAAAAAGTCATTGAATGTTTCCGTTCCATCCGCGTCAAAAATGTCGAAGAAGTTGAAGGAGGAGGGCCTGATTGATTTTCAACGATATGGGATTATTACCCTCACAGAAAAAGGAGAAAAGTTCGCCAAACAATTGGCAGTAAATCACGAAGTCCTCTTCCGTTTCTTTCAACTAATTGAAGTGAAAGAAGAGAACATTAAAAAAGAAGTAAAAAAAATAGAGCCCTATATGAGTAGTGACGTCATCCAAAAACTAGATACCTTTCTAACAAAAAGGGATTAGGGACGGATGGGCAGGTCCATTGTCCCAGTTGTTACTACAGACCTGTTCTTGTGACCCGCCACAATTTAGTTTGCTTTTTTCACGAAGAAGTAGGCCGTAATCCATGCGGTAATGGGAATAACAAGAGTTACGCTAATTCCGGCTATAAGAATCGTCACCATTTCAGAGCTAAATATCTTTGAGTTTACGATTTCACCCATTGAATAATGTAAATCCTTAAACCAAATTAATAGGGCAAGATAGCCTCCAAAGAAGGCGAAGAATAATGTATTGGTACTTGTACCAAGGATATCCCTTCCTATGCTTAATCCAGAAGCAAATAATTCCTTGCGGCTTAGATTCGGATTATGGAAATAAATTTCACGCATAGGCGATGAGATTGCAATTGCTGCATCTGTAATGGCGCCAATGGTACTCATTATGATGACGGAAGCCGCAATTTTTACAAAATCGACTCCAATATAAAGTGAGAACATACCAAGCTCTTCGATTTCTTCTTCTCCAAACCCTTGAATCATTGTTTTGTCGGTAATCACGATAATAAACAACAGCAGTATGACCGTTGTGATTATCGTAGAAATAAAGGCTGTTTTTGTTTTACTATTTACTTCATTGATATAAAAAAGATTAATACCACTTATTGCAACACATGCTATTAGGGTTAGATAAATCGGATTCATATTCGGATCATTCATAAAAATGACCGTAATCATGAGCACACCAAAATTAAAGAACAATGCTAAAAAGGACCGTACCCCTTTTTTTCCACCGATAAGAGCCATTAAGATAAATAAAATGGCGGCAAGTAAGACTAAAGCATTCATAATCTCGCCCTCTTTCTGCTAATGAAAAATATCGTCGTGTACAACCCAATCGGAATGGTTAATACAATTCCGATCCCACCAGCTAGTGCACGGGCTAGTTCTAGCGAAAGATTCATGTTCAGAGTAAAACCGAATGGAGATGCATTTTTAAAATATAGAATCAATAAAGGGATCGAACCACTTATGTATGCAAAAAACAGAATATTTGTCATCGTTCCCATGATGTCTCTCCCAATTTCCAACCCAGACTTCACAAGTGCTTTTACGGAAATGTTATTATTTTTTTCAAACAAACTAAAGATCGAAGAAGACATGGTAATTGCTACATCCATCACAGCCCCTAGGGAACCAATAAATAACCCAGCCATAAACACTGTTTTATACGGGCGTGTAATAAATTGCAGTTCTTCATAGCGGAGACCTTCACCGGCAGTCAACCATATTACTAGATACGCAACGGCTAAAGAAACAAAAGTGCCAAGTAGGGTTGCGATAATCGCGCTATACGTTTTTTCATTAAAACCATTGACGAGTAACAGTGATATGACCGTAAAGAAAATAATACCTATACTGCATATCATTAACAGACTTCGGTCCGGTTTGTCCAAATAAAGATCCAAGGCATACGATAAAATGAGAGCGTTGATTACCAAGCTGAAAATAGAGAACAGCCCTTGCTTTTTCCCAACAATAAGCAAAATAAAAATAAAAATCCAAGCAACAATTAGTAGATATTTATCACGTTTAACTTCAAGGATTGTGCCAGTTAATTCTGTATCCCCTTTGTTATCCACATCAATCGTGACAAACAATTCATTCCCAACACGAAATTCGTAATCGTACGCTTTTGAGGAGGAGTATTCATTTTCAAGATGAATCAGGCTTCCTTTTTCTTCGCCATTTTTTATTTCCCCAATGATATGCTGGGTGAACAATGTGTCTTTGTTCTCAAGCCCATCCTCCATTTCCGTCTCATCTTCCAAACTTACTTCAATAACTTTAACAATCGGACGTTCATAAAAAGTATAATTGTTATAGACAAACACAATGCTAGCTAGAAAACAAAGGAGAAGGATAATGTAAAACAACTTATGTTGTAACGTCATCTTTTTAAAAAAATTTAAGATCAAATTCAAAAAAAGACCCTCCAAACCATAATATGGAATCTAGTATAGCACAGAGGGGGTACCTGTCCCAGTGGCCATTTCTCGTTGAACAGAGTCGCAGCTTTTAAAACGATATTGGAGTGGGTTCATAAGAACTAACTTCTGAATCAGAGGATATCGGACAAAACTCCGTAAATATCGGACAATGCTGGCAGGATATCGGACAAGTACTGAATTTTATCGGACATAAATCTTACTATATCGGACCAAAACACTATTATATCGGACCAAACAAAATTTGTAGCCACAAAAAAAGCCTTCCGATTCACCGGAAGGCCGACTAACTAAATTACGCTTTTGGTTTTTCTTTACCCATAGAGTCAAATAATTGTGTAGAAGATAAGGCATTGAACGGCATAGATACATTATGTTTAATGCCTTGGTTGTAAGTAGCAATTAAGTCTTTAAGTAGAACGGATAATGCAGTTTCTGCTGTCCACTCAGATACATCGCTCCAATTTCTAACGACCCAGCTATCACCAGTACTTACTTTTAATAGGTTTAAGATTTCTTCTTCAGGTAAGTTATAATGTTTACCTAATTTAAGTCCTTCAGCCACTGCATTCATGTTCACGCCTAGAATCATGTTATTCACTAATTTTGCTACTTGGCTGTTACCTGGCTCGCTACCGTAGTAGAATGTGTTAGAACCGATTGCGTCAAAGTATGGATGGAAAGACTTTACAATCTCTTCTTTACCAGCTGTCATAATGGATAGTGTTCCAGCTTCTGCACCTGAACGACCTCCACTTACTGCAGCTGAAATTAATGATAAATCACTTTCACTTTCAACTTTTTCACCTAATTCATTCATTGTTTGAGGATCAAGGGTACTCATGACAATAACTGTTTTATTTTTTGGCTGTGCAGATAATAGTCCATTTTCACTGAAGATTACATCTACATTTTGCGCATAGTCACGTACCATTGAGATAATTGCTTCGTCGGCTAGTTCCGCCACTTCTTTTAACGTATCAACCATAGTAAATCCAGCAGCTTCTGCTTTCTCATAAACACCTTTAAATGCATCATAACCGATAACTTCAAACCCAGCTTTCTTTAAGTTAACTGCCATTGGGAAGCCCATTGTTCCTAATCCAACAAATCCAATTTTTTTACTCATGATCAATTCCTCCAGATGATTTTTTTTATTACAAAAAGCACTCTAAAATAAAGTCCTTATTGTCACGTCTTTTGCAAAGATTCATTCAACTTAAGCTAATCCTAATATTGTCATGATGACAATAACTGCCATTGCAATCCAGTGGGTAACACTAATACTGATAAATCCATTTTTGAAAGTGTCTTTCATTGTTAAACCAGTTATATTGTTAAAGATAATCAAGAATCCAGAGTAAGGGACAATTGATAGTGCTCCAGAACCGATTGCGATTGCGCGGTGAACTGTTTCAGGGTCTAGTCCCATTTCCAAATAAATAGGGGCAAAATTCGAAACAGAAATTCCGATTGCACCAACCGCTGAAGCAGTAATACCCCCGATAAGACCTGTCCCAATCATTAATGAAAGTATTGGAGGTCCAGGAATCGATTGAATCAATTGGAATACGCCCTTAAACGCAGGAACACTTGTTGCAATGCTACCAAACGCAATCGTACTACCAGTAGTAATTGTGGAAGATAACGATTCGTTCGCACCCTGATTTAATACATCTTTTTGTTGTGCAATTTGTTTGCGGAATATTAAAGCGCTCAACACAATCGCAGCGATAAGAGCGACAATAATGATGTTACTTACAGAACTAAATACTAATATGATGCCCAATAACACGATAATAGGAAGTAAACTGAAAAGGAATGGTGGGAGGTCACGTTTAGATGCCTCATTACCACTTTCAACCTTCTCATCTACATTAAATGTTTCGTTTTTCTTTATACTTCTGGACAACGAGAATTTCATAAAAATTAGAATAAATAGTATGGCTACGATGGAAGTAACAATTCCAATAACCGGCGCAGCCGTTAATGTAGTACCTAAAGCCGTTGAAGGAACAACATTGTGTAATGAAGGTGCCCCTGGCAACATCGTCATTGTGAATGTTGAAGTACCACCAAATACGGGTATGGTAACTAATTTCCACGAAAGATTTAGTTGTCTAAAGATTGGTTTCGCCATTGGAATTAATGCAAAGATAATCACGAATACATTAATACCACCGTACGTAAGCAAAGCAGAAATAATAAACAATGCCACTAATGCGTTGTACGGATTTTTGGTTCCTACTACAGACAATACTTTATTTGCAATTGAAACCGTTGCCCCACTTTTATCCATGTACTTCGCTAGGATAGAACCTAATAAGAAAATCGCGAAATTGGATGCAATAAACCCAGCAAGAGACGTCATATACGAGTTTTCCTTGCCGAATACAGTTTCGAGTATCGGTACGTCGTTAAAAAGCAACACGACAATCGTCGCTATAGGTGCAGCAACGATGATATTGAACTTTTTAATAATAAAGAGAACGATTGTGACGATACCTAATAAGATCCCCAATATACCTAATATATCCATTTTAATTTTCCCCTTTATTCATGCTGTTAAGTCTTTAGAAGTAACGTTTACATCAATTTGAATCAATGTGAATCTCTATCAACACCCCCTCGATAAGTACAATCAAGTAATAATAGAAAAACAATAAACACTTAATTAAAGAATCTTTAATTCAAGATATTATTACCCTAACAATTAATAATGTAACTGATATAAAAACATAAGTAAAATGAATATTAATTATTAAACCTATGCATTTTATCTATGATTCAACATTTAGCCCGATACGCCTTTGGTTTGCAACATCTTCGAAAATTTGTACAAAATTCTACATATAGCTAAAATGAATAATAACGTTACCAGTCATGAACACTATCTATAAAGGAGTCGAACAATGGATACGAAGCAATTATATTATTTTATTGAAGTGGCAAAGCAAAAGAGCTTTACTCGTGCAGCTCAAGTCCTTTGCTTAACGCAACCGACCATTAGTAAAATGGTAAGAAATCTTGAAGATGAGTTGAAAGTGGAACTAATTGATCGGACAGCGAAGAGGATCGAGTTAACCGTTGCAGGAGAAATTGTATTTGAGGAAGGAAAAAAGATTTTAGAGAAGATAGATGATTTATCTTCGCTCTTAAATGACATGATGAATTTGAAAAAAGGAAAGCTGAAAATTGGGGTGCCTCCTCTTATTGGATATTTGTTCTTCCCAAAAATTATAAAAGGATTTCGAAATTTACATCCTGATATCTCGATCCAACTAGTTGAAAATGGTGCACTAAAAATAAAGGATTCGGTAAAAGAAGGGATACTTGATTTAGGTGTGGCCCCATTACCTGTAGAGGAAGATGAATTTGATGTGATTCCTATAGTAGAGGAGGAGATGATGTTATTTGTTCATTCTTCTCATCCTCTTGCTACTAGAGAAAAGGTGTCTATAATCGACATAAAGGATGAATCAGTTGTCCATTTTCAAGATGATTCCACTCTCTATCAGCAAGTTCTGCAGGAATGCTTAAAAGCCGGGTTCCGCCCCAATGTTACGTACCAAAGTACGTATTGGGACTTTATTACGGAGATGGTGAAGCAGAATCTGGGCGTTTCGATATTTCCTCAATCCCTTGCGAAAAGAGTAGACCAAAGTCTCATTAAAGCCATTCCGATTGAACCAACTATTATCTGGAAGATAGGAATTATATTAAAAAAAGACAAGTATGTTTCTTATGCAGCAAAGGAAATGGTTTCATATATTTGTTCGCGAGGGAGATAAGACATAGACGTGTATAATAGGTATTAAAAATTTGCAAATAGGGTGAACAACAAATGGCAACAAAGGAATTGTGTAAAATTGTGATTGTTGATGATGAAGTCTTAATTAGACAGGGGATCAAACATTATGTGAATTGGGAGCAGGAAGGTTTTCAAATTGTCGGGGAAGCTTCAAATGGAAAGGAAGCTCTTGAGATCATTGAACAAACGCAGCCCCAAATCCTCATTACTGATATTGTAATGCCAATTATGGACGGAGAAGAATTGACCAGAAACGTAAAGTCAAAATATCCAGAGATTGAAATCATCGTATTAAGTAGTTTCGGAGAGTTTGATTATGTTCGGTCTAGCTTTCAAAGTGGAGTTGTTGATTATATACTAAAGCCCAAGCTGGATGCTCATTCACTTTTAAGCGTGCTAAATAAAGCAGTAAGCAAATTACCCTCTGCAGATGCAATTGAGACTAAACAACAGGATCACATATCGATTGATCATGTCATTGATAAGATCATGTCAGGGTATGAAACAGATTACGATGCCGAACTGATAGCTAGGGTGTTTCCTTATGACAGTTTCTATCTATTAGGGGTTGTTTTTAGTGGGAACCTTCCACGGGTTGAACGCAGTCAAATACAGGAACGAATCACCGGACAGTTTCAATCATTTGTAGACCAAGGAATCTATCACATGATTCCCTTTACTAAAGATGAAACCGTCATTCTTCTGAATGTAAATAAAGACCAGACCCAAAGGGTCGTTGATTTTGCAAACATGGTGGCAGAAAGCCAAACGGATTCAGGCTTTGTTCTAAGTGATCCGTTCGTAAACTTCTCACAGATTGGACTCATTTATCGTGAGAAGGTTTCAAAATTAATGCAATATCGATTTTATTTTCCGGACATCCCTCTTTTACGGGAGCAAGATTTACAAAGAGACATTCCTAACATTGAACCTTTTAAGATAGACTGGTTCACAAACGAATGTAAGCAAGAACGTTTCCAAGATGCTTTCAGCTATTTGCAGGATTATGTAACTTCATTTTCTACAAGCTATACAACAGATGTATTTGAGTTTAAATCATTCTTTGAACATATCATCTTTCACATTACCGTTCTTCTTGGTAATTCGGAGTACGATTTCACGGAGATAGAGAATGCCAAGTATGAATATTTCAGATCAATTAATGAGGCTCAATCATCTACTGAAACGGTCGAAATTCTACTAACTTTTTTTGAACAAGTAAACAAATGCCTACAATCGGATAAGAATCAACCGATTAATTTGAATATGAAAAAAATCCTGCAATATATTGAAGTCCATTATGCGGAACCACTAAGCCTTGCTGGTGTAGCCGAACATTTCCATTTTAATCCTTCGTATTTGTCCAGCTATTTTTCGACTCATAATAAAGAAGGATTTATTGAGTATTTGAATAAAGTTCGAATTGAAAAAGCTTCACAGCTCCTGCTAAAGGATACAGCACCCATTTCAGAAATTAGTGGAATGGTTGGTTATTCGGATCATAGTTATTTCTGTAAAGTTTTTAAAAAGGTACACGGAATGTCACCTAGTAAATTTAGACGAAAAAAGAGATGAGATGTACATGAGAATTTTACGTAATGGATTTAAACATAATAGTCTGTTTTATAAAATGTTTCTTCTTACCATCGTTATCATTGTTACGGTTTCCTCATTGATATCATGGACCACTTTCCGAATGTCAGAGAAGTTTTTTGTCGAGCGATTTAGTTTTAACAATAGCAAGGTGATGGACCAGATAAAAGAGAGCTTAGGTACTTTTCATTATTCGATTGTGATCGCTTCGAATAAACTTTTGCAAAACGGAACGGTTAAGAGTTTTCTCACAGGTAATCACTCAAATCGTATGTTGGGTAGCTATTATTATCAAGTAAATTCACAATTGGAAACGATAGAATCAAGTGTAGAAGCTTATAATGTTAGCATTTTGGTCCATGGTATAAATGGTGTTAGTTATGCAACGGATCGACCTTCATGGGCCTTATCCGATGAAAGATTGCAGGATCACTTCATTACTACGGCTACACTAAAACAGCCTAAAAAACTGCTTTATCATCTTGAACAACAAAAGGATGATCAATTCATTATTGCATCAAAGGCATTTATGGAACGTACGTCAAACTATATTTATGGTTCCATGTACTTTACGATTCTAGAAGAAGATTTTCGAAAGTTTTATAGTAGCTATACTAGTTTAGGAAATGACGTGCTAGTGATGGATCCGTCGGGGACCATTTTATCTAGTAATCGGGAGGAGTTCATTGGAAAAAAAGAAGTAGAACTTCTTAACTATGCCATCCAATTAGAGGATCAACAAAAGAATTATATGGATACAGATTTTAAGGGGAAAGATCATATTATTATGTCAGAATTTAGCCCTACCATGAATTTGTATCTGGTCAATTTAATTGATAAACAAACAGCATTTAAGGATATCATTGATAAAAAATCAATTGTCATGATAAGCGTACTATTTATGATCCTAGCGATTATCATTGTGTTTTTTGCCTCAAGAAGGTTGACAAATTCGTTGACAAAACTCGTAAAGCAAATTGAAAATACCCCAAAAAATGATTTTGATCACTATATACCGGTAACGGGTACGTATGAAACACGACAAATTGGTCAAGCCTTCAATTCAATGCTTGATGAGCTTCATGAGTATGTAGACCAGCTTGTACTGAGCCAAAAACAGAAACGAAATGCAGAATTAGCGGCACTCCAGCAACAAATCAATCCACATTTTTTATATAATACGTTAACTTCAATCAAGTTCATGGTGCAGCAAGGTGGAAAAGAAGAAGCAACCGAAACAGTCAATGCGCTAATCTCTCTCCTCCAAAATACCATTGGCAATATTAGTGAAACAATCACTGTGGACCAAGAAATAGATAATTTAAAAAGCTATGTCTTTATTAATCAGAAACGATATGGTGAGCGAATTCGAGTAAATTATTTTATCGGACCGGAGAGCAATGATGTCCAAATTCCGAAACTCATTTTACAACCATTTATTGAAAATTCCTTTTTCCATGGCTTCAATAAAAAGAGTGGTGGGACCATTAATGTTCTCGTTTGGAAAGAAGAGGATACCCTCATATGTGAGATCCTAGATAATGGTGACGGTATGGAAGTGTCTACCGATCATATACTTCCGGATACGAAGCGCAAACAACATATGTTCAGTGGGATCGGTGTTCGGAATGTTAACGAACGCATCCGGCTATTATATGGAGAAGACTATGGTGTGACGATCTCAAGTAATCTCGGAGAAGGGACAAAGGTTCGTATCACACTTCCAATACAAAAAAGCTAAAAAAATTCACAAAACCTAAAGATAATCTAAGTCAGCAAATGGAAGCGTAACCAACATACAAAAATATCACAAATTTACAAAAATATCGTCCTAACTCATGCACACAAGGTGATGATAACATTGAAAATGTAAGGAGGACAACGCTTACATTAACTGACATTCTTAAGGGGGATTCAAACATGAAGAAAGTAATTGCACTATTAATGGTTAGCATGCTTTTGTTGGCTGCGTGTTCTTCGGGGTCTTCGAATAGTACTGAACCAGAGGGAAACTCAGATTCAAATGAGGTTACTGTTTGGGCATGGGATCCAAACTTTAACATTAAAGCAATTGAATTAGCAAAAGAAGCGTATGCTGCTGAAAATCCAGACGTCAACATCAAGATTATTGAAAATGCGCAAGATGACATTGTGCAAAAGCTAAATACGAGCTTAAGTTCTGGGACAACGAAAGGATTGCCAAATATCGTATTAATTGAGGATTATCGTGCACAAAGTTTTTTACAAGCGTATTCTGACATGTTCCATCCACTCACTGGAACTTATAAAACAGAAGATTTTGTTCCATATAAAGTTGAAGCAACGAGTGTAAATGACGAAAACTACGGTCTTCCATTTGACTCAGGAGTAACTGGATTATACGTGAGAACAGATTACTTAGCAGAAGCGGGTTATACGGTTGAAGACTTACAAAACATCGATTGGAAAGAATACATTGAAATTGGTAAGAAAGTAAAAGAAGCAACAGGGAAGAGATTACTTACGCTTGACCCAAATGAGTTAGGAATTATTCATACCATGATTCAGTCAGCAGGTGAGTGGTACGTCAAGGAAGATGGGACTACGCCACATATAGCTGATAATAAGGCTCTTAAAAAGTCATTTGAGATTTATAAAGAACTTGTTGAGAACGACCTAATGAATTTTCATTCAGACTGGAATCAATTTTTGGCTACATTTAACGGTGGAGAAGTTGCGACAGTAACGACTGGGAACTGGATTACTCCTTCCATCAAAGCCGAAAGCTCTCAATCTGGTAAGTGGGCTGTAGCTCCACATCCAACTCTTCCAGGCATTGAATCTGTGAATGCATCCAACCTAGGTGGTGCATCGTGGTATGTTCTTAATGTTCCGGGTAAAGAGAACGCAGTTGATTTCCTTACAAAGACATTTGGTTCGAATGTAGATTTGTATCAAAAATTAGTAACTGAAATTGGGGTAATTGGTACTTATATCCCGGCTACAGAAGGAGAAGCCTATCAGATAACAGATGAATTCTTTGGTGGACAATCTATTGTCTCCGATTTTTCGAAATGGGCTGAAGAAATTCCACAAGTTAACTATGGGATGCACACATATGCGATTGAAAGTATTTTAATTGTGGCCATGCAAAATTATCTGAATGGACAAGACTTAGACACAGTCCTAGAAGATGCACAACAACAAGCGGAAACACAAATCAAATAATAGATTCGAATTTAATAGTCCTCGGAACTCACCTGCAGTACGGAAGTGGGCTCTTCCGAGGCTATTCTTATATAGATTAGTAGGGAGTTGAGAGAAGTGATACAAGCAACTACGAAGCAGAACATAGAGACGAAACCAAGAAAATATAACAACAAACTCCGGTTTAAAAATGGGTTAATTGGCTGGTCGTTTATCTCAATAGCAACGGCCATGATTTGTATATTTTACTTCTATCCAATGGTCCAAGCGCTGATTCTTTCTTTTCAATCAGGTGCTGGCACAAATCTACAGTTTGTAGGTTTCGAAAATTACAAGCGGCTATTTACGGACCCGACGTTTATAACGGCTGTGAAAAATACAGTAATCTACCTGATCATCCAAGTACCTGTCATGATCATTCTGGCATTGTTTTTATCGGTGATGTTAAATAATAAAAGTCTGAAGCTAAAAGGATTCTTTCGTACGGCCATCTTTTTACCTTGTATTACGTCACTTGTCGCGTATTCGGTCGTATTCAAATATTTATTTAGTACAGATGGCATTATTAATAAAATGCTGATCAATCTCTCGCTGATCGCAGAACCGATTCAATGGCTCACAGATCCTTTTTGGGCAAAGGTAACGATTATTATCGCCATCACATGGCGCTGGACAGGCTATAATATGATTTTTTATCTATCTGCTTTGCAAAATGTGGATAACTCAATATATGAAGCAGCAAAAATTGATGGTGCAAATGCTTTTCAACAATTCTTTAAAATCACAATTCCAATGCTAAAGCCGATTATTTTATTTACATCCATCACATCAACCATTGGTACGCTTCAATTATTTGATGAAGTAATGAACATAACAAAGGGTGGACCTGGTAATGCAACATTAACAATCTCTCAGTATATTTATGACCTCTCATTTAAATATACTCCTGATTTTGGCTATGCTGCGACTGTGTCATATGCAATCGTGATTATGATCATTTTCTTCTCGATCATTCAGTTCAAAGTAGCAGGTGATAAAAATGCATAAAATAAAACAGTCTTTCGTTTATATTATTCTATCTATTTTTACAGTCATCTCTATTTTTCCGTTTCTATGGATGATTGTTAGTGCGACAAATAAATCTGTTGATGTAACAAATGGGAGGTTATTGCCTGGAACACATTTGATGGAAAACTTCCAGAACCTATTAAATTCGGTCAACCTTGTTCCTGCGCTAATGAATTCAGCCATCATCTCAATCGCAACGACCGTTTTATCCCTTGTCATTGCATCACTAGCAGGATATGGCTTTGAAATCTACCAAAGTAAGGCAAAAGATGTAGTTTTTAATATCTTGCTTCTTTCGATGATGATTCCTTTTGCAGCGCTGATGATTCCGCTCTTCCGGATGTTTGGGACTATTTCTCAATATGCACCTGGGATTGGGATTGATACATTAACTGCTGCTATGTTGCCAAGTATTACAACAGCATTTCTGATCTTTTTCTTCAGACAGAATACAAAGATGTTTCCAAGAGCGCTCCTAGAGGCGGGACGAATCGATGGTTTAACAGAGCTTGGTGTATTCTTCCGGATCTATGTACCTACGATGAAAACAACCTATGCGGCAGCAGCTATCATTACGTTTATGGCAAGTTGGAACAATTATCTGTGGCCACTCGTTGTACTACAGTCACCTGAAAACCATACGATTCCATTGCTTATTTCGAATCTTGGTTCGAGCCATGCACCTGATTTCGGGATGATTATGACAACAATTGTGATTGCAACATTACCAACAGCACTCATCTTCTTCCTACTTCAAAAGCATTTCGTAGCAGGAATGATGGGATCGGTAAAATAACTGGGCTTCTTTCTAAAAGATTGTTGCTTTTAATGCAGGGTGATTGCCGCTAATGGCACTCGCTTTCCGCGGGCAATCGGCAAGCCTCCTCAACGAAATGTGGAGGCGGCTTGCAAAAAAACGAGTAAATTGGCCGACTAAAGCGCCACGTCCTGTGCGTCGGAGACTCCGTCAAAGAGGCGTATTTTGCCTCTGAAGGAGGAGTTGAAAATTTCTCGAGTTTCTAGCGGCTGCAACTGGACAAGTCGCTACCTCACTAAGTGGTCTCGCTTGGCTCTCAATTCCCGCTGGACGTTGAAATTGCTGCCTTGGAACTACACCGCACGAAGAAAATGCCAGCATTTTCGAGGATCTTGTGCCATATGCTCCAATCACTGAACGTAATACTCATCGTGATTAAATAATGGCTTTACCAATAGCAACAATGCTCGAGAAAACAGTCAATAACAAACACCATTTGGTAGATGAATAGAAAGGAAGAATATGATGATGGCGAATACTCAAATTCAAGAAACAAAACGAGTCCAAACTCCAAGTATCGATTGGCTAACGGATGTAAATGTGTTTGCAGTGAACCGAATACCTGCTCATTCTGACCATGTTTACTATGAAACAATGGAGGAAGCGAAAGATGCATCTGCAATGAAGATGCGTTACGACATGAACGGAAATTGGAAATTCCATTATTCAATCAACCCTGATTCAAGACCCGAACGCTTTTACGAAACGGACTTTGAGTGCTCGGCCTGGGGAGATATTACCGTTCCAGGCCACATTCAATTACAAGGTTATGGAACGCCGCAATATGTGAATACAATTTATCCGTGGGATGGACATCAAGATATACGCCCTCCAGAAATCCCAACGGATTTTAACCCTGTTGGCAGCTATGTGAAGTACTTTAAAGTACCAGAGAATATGGAAAACAAACCTGTGTATATTTCTTTTCAAGGTGTAGAATCCGCTTTCTACGTTTGGTTGAATGGGGAATTTGTTGGGTATAGCGAAGACAGTTTCACACCAGCTGAGTTTGAATTAACTCCTTTTATAAAAGAAGGTGAAAATAAACTGGCAGTTGAGGTGTTTCAACGTAGCACGGGAAGCTGGTTAGAGGATCAGGACTTTTGGAGATTTTCCGGTATTTTTAGGGATGTCTATCTATATACCGTACCTAAAATTCATGCACAGGATATCCACATTCATACCGAACTTGATTCATCTTTTAAAAAGGCAGAGCTAAAAGTAGATTTTAAGCTTCTCCCAACTCTCCCAGTTGGCTCCGAAATTGTAGCTGAGCTTTGTGATAAAGAAGGAAACAGAGTAGTAAAAACAAGTAGTGCACTTACGGATGAAAAAGGTTCAGTAGAGATAGAAGTAGAAGCTCCAACGTTGTGGAGTGCGGAAAACCCGTATTTGTATAAACTTTATCTCCAAATCTATGACGCTTCAGGTGAGCTTATTGAGGTTATTCCACAAAAGGTTGGATTCCGTAAGTTTGAGATTGTGGATAAAATCATGCGACTCAATGGCGAAAGAATTGTGTTCAAGGGTGTCAATCGTCATGAATTTAACCATCGTAGTGGCCGTGCGATTACTAAGGAAGACATGCTTTGGGATATTAAAACAATGAAACAACACAATATCAATGCCGTTCGTACCTCCCATTATCCAAATCAAAGCTATTGGTATGAGTTATGTGATGAATACGGAATCTATGTGATTGATGAAATGAATTTGGAAACACATGGATCCTGGCAGAAGATGGGGCAGGTTGAACCATCTTGGAATATTCCTGGAAACAAGCCAGAATGGAATGATATTGTCTTAGATCGAGCCGTTTCAATGCTAGAGAGAGACAAAAACCATCCGTCCGTCTTGATTTGGTCATGTGGGAACGAGTCTTATGCAGGTGAGGTTATTTTAAATGTTACACATTACTTTAAATCTGTTGACCCAAGTCGACTTGTCCACTATGAGGGTGTGTTCCATAATCGTGACTACAATGACACAAGCGATATGGAAAGTCGGATGTACGCAAAGCCTGCAGATATTGAGGAATATTTAACTGACAATCCTGAAAAGCCTTATATAAGCTGTGAGTATATGCATGCGATGGGTAATTCCCTCGGGGGCATGGACAAATACACGGCTCTTGAAAATAAATATGAGATGTACCAAGGTGGATTTATTTGGGATTATATTGACCAATCCTTGGTGAAAAAGGACCGCTATGGTCAGGATTTTCTTGCAACTGGAGGAGATTTCGGTGATCGCCCTACTGATTACGGATTCTGTACGAATGGCATTGTCTATGCCAATCGCGAGCTATCACCAAAGATGCAAGAAGTAAAATATCTCTATCAAAATATAAAACTTATTGTGGATAAAACAAGCGTAACGATTATAAATGAAAATCTTTTTGAAGACACATCAAAATATGAACTAGAATACATTTTATTCTTAGATGGTAAGGAATTGTATCGTAATCAGAAACAAACAGTAGTGATTCCTGCACAAAGTGAGGGCCGAATTGAATTTAGTTGGCCATCTGAATTACTTGATGAAGCAGGCGAGTATGTCATCCATACATCTTTTAAACTGAAAGAAGAAGAGATTTGGGCAGATGCTGGTTATGAGATTGCTTTTGGCCAATTTGTGTATGAAGAGAAAAAACAGATTGCAAAAGTTCCTAGCGGGAATCTACGAGTGGCATACGGAACACAGAATGTTGGTATACATGGTACTGATTTTACAATCATGTTTTGTCGCAAGGCAGGTAGTCTGATTTCGATGAAATATGGAGGTAGAGAGATGATTGAGGCACCACTACTTCCACTATTCTGGAGAGCAACAACCGACAATGACAGAGGATATTCTCAAGGGTTTACATCAGGATGCTGGTATGCAGCTAGTCTAGCTCGTAAATCGATTGGCTGGGATGTAGAGGAAAAAGAGGACCATATCGAGGTTACTTTTACCTATAATTTCTCGGTCCATTCGGAAATTGAAGTGAAAAATACGTTTATTGTATTTGCAGATGGAAGTGTTCGTGTAAAATCAAACTATCATGGCGCTGACAACCTTCCGCAAATGCCAATCTTTGCACTCTCATTTAAGGTTTCTGCTGAATATGACCAATTAGAGTGGTACGCGATGGGGCCAGAAGAAAATTATTCAGACCGCGCTACTGGCGCAAGGCTCGGGGTATTTAAAAATACAGTTGCAGACAACTTGTCTGGATATGTAAAACCGCAAGAGTCTGGCAATCGCACGGGAGTACGTTGGGTAAACCTAACCAACCGTGAAGGAAAAGGAATTAAAATTGCATCTACTTCCCGTCCAGTAGAATGTAATTTCTCACCTTACACGGCGTTTGAACTAGAAAATGCTGCCCATCATTATGAACTGCCAAATGTTCATTACACAGTTGTAACGGTAGCATGCAAACAAATGGGCGTTGGAGGAGATGACAGCTGGGGAGCACCTGTTTACCCAGAATACCTGCTAAATCCAAACGAAGACATGGAATTTGAATTTACGATTAGTCCGATCTAGAGGTGCCTGTTTTATGGGCCCAAAAAATAAATGAGCCGATTTCCCATATGTGGGGAATCGGCTTTTTACTATTGATGAGATTAATTGTTTTGTAAGCATGAAGACCATTTGAATCGAAAAACTCATTCGACAAGTTCTTCATAAGCTCGATGAAGACCATTTGGAGTGAAAAATTCGTTTGAAAAGTCCTTCATAAGCCCGATGAAGACCATTTGGAGCAAAAACCTCATTCGAAAAGTTCTTCATAAGC
The DNA here is from genome assembly GCF_059759275.1 of Ferdinandcohnia sp. GQ5. Classification (NCBI taxonomy): domain Bacteria; kingdom Bacillati; phylum Bacillota; class Bacilli; order Caryophanales; family Bacillaceae; genus Ferdinandcohnia; species Ferdinandcohnia sp. GQ5. The sequence goes on along the minus strand of NZ_JCAXEW010000004.1, from coordinate 70,998 downwards.
CCGATGAAGACCATTTAGAGCAAAAACCTCGTTCGAAAAGTTCTTCATAAGCCCGTGAAGATCATTTGGAGCGAAAAACTCGTTCGAAAAGTTCTTCATAAGCCCGATGAAGATCATTTAGAGTGAAAAACTCGTTCGAAAAGTTCTTCATAAGCCCGTGAAGATCATTTGGAGCGAAAATCCCATGCGAAAAGTCCTTCATAATACAGCAAAACTCAATTCTCCACGCCCTAGGAGCAGAAGCATGTCCACATATCTAAGACAGGAGTCAGCCTCCGTATCCATCCCCTCAACTGGGACAAGGGACCTGTCCCCGTGACCCATTTTTTACTAAAACTAACTAATCCGATAAGCGCACTTTACTAATGAAAAAGTCTTTTTCTCTCTGTTTACTAAACTAACAAAAAAACTGTTAAACCTTACCAACACTATAAGTAATACATATCTAACGAAAAATAGTTTTTAGTAAAATTATTAATAAAACCGTTTACATTTAGTAAAATTCAAAATATAATGAAGGTGTCAAATAAAAAGGAGGGCAATTATGAAACTAGTAAAATTCAAATCTATTTTCTTTTTATTCATTGCAACAATATTGCTTTTAGCAGGTTGTAGCTCATCTTCTGGGGAAAGCAGTGGTGACACGACGGAAGATGGAAAGGTGAAACTTCGATTTGCTACATGGGATGTTGGGGATGATGTGGGCTTACAGCAAGATATGATCGACAAATTCAATGAATCTCACGAGAATATTGAAGTTGTTTTAGAGGCTTACGGAAGTGAGTATGATACAAAAATCACAGCTGGAATGGGTGCGAAGGATGCTCCGGATATTATGTATATGTGGAACTACCCACAATACAAGGATGCATTAGAGCCACTTGATTCTTACATTGAAAAAGAAGGCGCTGAATACAAAGACAATTTCTATGAAACTCTTTGGAACTATAACTCAGCGGATGACCAAATCCTAGGATTACCAGTTGGATACACAACACATGTTGTTTATTACAACAAAGCACTATTTGACGAAGCAGGTGTTGAATATCCGCAAGCAGACTGGACTTGGAAAGATCTTGAAGAAACGGCTAAGAAAGTAACAAACAAAGAATCAAAGGTAACTGGATTTGCTTTCTCTGGAAAGCCTGACCCTTATGATTTCGAAATGTTCCTATGGGGTAACAACGCAGCTTATGTTGATGAAGAAGGAAACTTAAAAGGAAATCTTGACTCAAAAGAATCAGTTGAAGTGTTTGACATGTTCCAAAATATGTTGAAGGAAGGCTATGCCATCTCAACTGAGGGTTCTGGAGCTACAGAAATGAAATCTGGTAAAGTTGCCATGTTTGTCTATGGTGCATGGGGGCTTCACCCGTTAACTGAGGCTGGAATTGACTATGGTGTTGTTGAATTACCTAAGTTTGAAAAGGGACAAAGTGTTAGTATCTTAAGTTCTTCAGGGATTTCTATCTCTAAGAATTCTAAGCACAAAGAAGAAGCGTTTGAGTTCATTAAATTCTGGACTGGTGAGGAAGCTAACAAAGCTAGAATCGATTTCGAACTACCAGTTCTAAAATCTGTAGTTGAAAGCGAAAAGCTTGAACAAGACGAAATTAAGAGTGTGTTCTATTCAATGCTTGAAAAGAGTGAAGGTTACACTCCTGCTTCATTCATCGTGGAGGACTGGAGCCAGGTATCTGACAATCTAAACTATGTGTTCGAATCAATCTTTAACCCAAGCACAATGGTAGATCCTGAAAAAGCATTAAAGGACGCTGCTCAGTAAAAAACTTAACGTGGTAAAGCGCTTTTACAGTGCTTTACCCTATTTTCTAATCTGAATAAGGGGTCATCTTATGTCAAATAAAACAAAGAAAGCGAATAGCTATCAGCTAGTAAGTAGGAAAGTACCCTATTTATTTATCTCACCTTGGATAATTGGATTTTTGGTGTTCACCCTTGGTCCATTAGCTTTCTCATTAATCATGAGCTTTTTTGATTGGCCAATTACAAGTGCACCAAGCTTTGTGGGAATCGACAACTATAAAACGATGTTCACGGACGATCCACAATTCTATAAATCTTTAGTCATTACATTTAAATTTGCCGCGATTTTTGTGCCATTAAACTTAGTTATTGCCCTAACCTTAGCACTCCTCATTACTCAACCATTAAAAGGAATGAAAATTTTCCGCACCATTTTCTATTTACCTGCGGTTGTATCTGGAGTTGCGATTTCAATTATTTGGGGCTGGATTTTCAACTCTGAATATGGAATTTTAAACTACTTGCTTTCATTAATAGGCATTGAAGGGCCAAAATGGCTAGTCGATCCGAAATGGGCTATCTTGACAATCGTCATTGCCAGTGCCTGGGGTGTCGGAACAATGATGCTTATTTTTTATACAGACATTAAAGGAATCCCGCCAGAGTTATATGAAGCAGCAGCAATTGATGGTGCGGGTCCGTTTCGTCAGTTTTTCAGTATCACGATCCCAAGTATCACACCAACTATTTTATTCAATGTGATTACATCGGTAATCGCCGCACTACAACAATTGGCGCTAGTCTTACTTTTAACAGGTGGAGGTCCGTTAAAATCAACATATTTCTATGGACTATACGTGTATAACAACGCCTTCAAACACCATGAACTAGGATATGCAAGTGCAAACGCATGGTTTATGTTCATCGTCATCTTAATCTTAACAATGTTAATCTTTAAATCATCATCCACATGGGTATTTTACGAAAATGAAGTGAAAAAAGAAGGGAAGAAGAAAAAATGAAGATGTCAAAGAAATATAAAATCATAATGTACAGCCTTCTTGGGTTATTTTCACTTTACTTCTTATTACCATTTGTGTGGGTAATCCTTTCTGCGTTAAAAACAGAGGCAGAAGTGTTTAGCTTCCCTCCAAAGATTTTCCCGGAAGTGCCACAGTGGGGAAACTTTATTGATGCATGGAACAGTCAACCGTTTGGAACCTATTTAAAAAACTCAGTCATCGTCACTGTAATGACTACGCTAGGTCAATTAATTTCTTGCTCTCTAGTTGCCTACGGATTTGCAAGATACGACTTCAAATATAAGAATGGACTTTTCATCTTGTTGCTAGCGACGATGATGATTCCATGGGATGTAACGATGATTCCGTTATACATGGAATTCAATTTATTTGGATGGATTAACACCTTAAAACCATTAATTGTCCCGGCGTTTTTTGGATCAGCGTATTACATCTTTTTATTAAGACAATTCTTAATGAACATACCGAAAGATCTTGAAAATGCAGCGAGAATTGATGGTGCAAACGAATTCCAGATTTTCTTTAAAATATTCTTACCGATTATGAAAGCACCACTTATCCTAATCGCCGTATTAAATATTTTATTAGTATGGAACGACTACTTAGGTCCATTAATTTACCTTCAGGATCAATCAAAATATACATTAGCACTTGGGCTTGCGGCATTTAAAGGAATTCATGACCTTCAAATTCTACCAATTATGTCTATTACGTTAGTCATGATTATTCCACCAGTTCTCGTGTTCCTATTTGCCCAAAAGTATATTGTCGAGGGAATCAGCGGATCAATTAAGTAAGATCAACATAGAGTTATGCGGAGGAAGATAAAATGCGACGAGAGATGAAAAGATGGGAGAATATCCATCTGACGGGGATTAACAGACTCCCTGCACATACGGATTTTTATAGATATGAAACGAAAGAGAACGCAAAAACGTTCAACAAAGAAAATAGTATTGGATATTCATTACTTGATGGCGAGTGGAAGTTTTTATTTGTTGATGCGCCGGAGCTTTCACCAAAGGGGTTCGAGGCAGAGGACTTTGCTATCGAAGGTTTAGATGATATCGAAGTACCATCCAGTTGGCAAATCAAGGGTTACGGAAACATGCATTACACAGATGTTTTATACCCATTTGCTATCAACCCACCATTTGTACCACAGGAAAACCCTACTGGGATCTATTTTAGGGAGTTAATGGTTTCAGATTTAGCAGACGACGAAGCACTTATTATAAAATTCAATGGGGTTGACTCTGCATTCGACTTATATGTGAACGGACAGCATGTCGGTTACAGCAAGGTTTCCAGAGTACCGTCTGAATTTGACATTACGGAATATGTAAAACAAGGAACTAACCGCTTAACAGTAAGAGTCTATCAGTTCTCTGACGGCACATATTTAGAAGACCAGGACATGTGGTGGCTGTCAGGAATTTTTAGAAGTGTAGAGCTTTTTAAAATTAACAAAAATACGCTTCAGGATGTTATTGTGGAAACACTGCCTGATGAAAACTATGAAAATTTCACCTTGAAAATCGGTGGAGAATTTTTAACAAGCAATGTAAAAGGTTTATTTGCGACTCTTTATCACCAAAATGAGAAAGTGGATCAGTTTGAAATTGAAGTGGCTGATGGAAAATTCGAGATTAGTAGATTGATAGATAAGCCGCATTTATGGAATGCAGAGGAGCCTAATCTTTATCATCTCGTTTTTGAATATTGTTTACCGAACGGTCATAAGGAAATTGTGCCGCTTCGCATTGGTTTCCGTTCAATTGAGGTCATCGACAATGAAATTCGTGTCAATGGAAAGCGCATTTTCTTTAACGGAGTGAACCGTCATGATTCACATCCGAAGACAGGTAGAACGGTAAGTTATGAGGATATGCTTCAGGATATTAAAATGATGAAGCAGTATAATATTAATGCTGTTCGTTCAGCCCACTATCCAAATAATGATGTATTTTATGATTTATGTGATGAGTACGGATTATACGTAATAGATGAAGCGGACCTTGAGTGCCATGGCTTCGAAAACACGGGTAATTACAACTGGATTTCCGATAATGAATTATGGCAAAAACAATATGTAGACCGTGCAGTTCGCATGGTAAAAAGAGACCGCAACCACCCAAGTATTGTGATGTGGTCATTAGGAAATGAGTCAGGGGCTGGACGCAACTTCACAGCGATGTACAACGCAATCAAGGCAATCGATCCTACTAGACTCGTCCATTATGAGGGTGACAGAGTTGCAGCTTATAGTGATGTTTACACAACTATGTATACTCGCTTAAAACCACTCGAAGAAATCGGTAAAAATGCAGAAGGTAAGAAGCCTCATATATTATGTGAGTATGGACATGCAATGGGGAATGGCCCTGGTGGATTAACAGAGTACCAACAGTTAATGCGAAAGTATCCTCGATTACAAGGTGGATTTATTTGGGAATGGTGTGACCATGGAATCGAAACGACGAATGAAAATGGTGAAACTTACTATTTATATGGCGGCGATTACGGTGACTTCCCGACAAACGGAAACTTCTGTATTGACGGACTTGTCTACCCAGACAGAACGCCATCACCAGGACTAATTGAATATAAAAAGGTCATCGAGCCAATCGTGACGGAGGAAGTTAACTTAACAGAAGGCAAAATCCGTGTGAAGAATCTATACGATTTTAAAAACATTAGTGGTATCGTGGTTCATATTGAAGTGAAATCTTTCGGCACACTTATCGAGGAAAAAGAAATCAAGCTACCGAGTATCCAGGCTCATGAAGTAGCAGAAATTACGTTGCCAATCGATGTTGCAAAAGCTGCTCAATATGACGATGTTCGTATCTATCTAAGCTATCGAGAGGCGGAAGATACGCTCTATGCAGAAAAAGGACACGAGATTACAAAAGAAAGTTTTTTACTAGAATCTACGAAACTTGAAAAAGGTGTAATAACTGTCGCTTCAATCGGGTCTGATTTTGTCATTGAAGACGAAGCAGCTCAGCTTAAAATCGAAAATGATATGTTCAAGGCTGTTTTCTCAAATGTGTATGGCACACTTGAATCCTTTGAATCTGAAGGGGAAGAGATTATTAATAAAGGTCCTGAGGTAACGCTTTGGAGAGCGATTATTGACAATGATATGTATAAAAAGGATGACTGGATTAACAAGTACTTCCTTAAAAACACAAAAGAACAGCTCGGCGAAGTCACTTATGAGGTGTCTGAAGACCATGTGGACGTCGTCATCACGAAGTACGTATCAACTGTAAACCAAGCATGGGGTTTCCATTTAACATACAATTACCGTATCACGAAAAATGGTGTGCTAAATGTTGACTTAAAAGGTGAAAAAGTTCTACGCGGCATAGAAATTCCAGAAATGCTGCCACGAATCGGTGTAACTATGCATCTTAACCAAGATTACAGCGAGGTTACTTGGTATGGCCGTGGGGATTCTGAATCCTATCAGGATACGAAACGTAGTCAACCAATTGGCCTTTACAACAAGACTGTAGAAGATATGCACACTGATTATGTGTATCCACAGGAGAATGGATCAAGATGTGATACCTCTTTCCTAGCTCTGGCAAAAGGTGATCACAAGTACCTGATTAATTTTAAAGAAGAGTATGACTTTACGATTCATGATTATGAAACTAGTGCACTTGAAGAGGCGAAACACCGAAGTAATATTCAGAAGTCACCATTTAATGTATTGACCATTGATTACAAACAAAGTGGTGTTGGAAGCAATAGCTGTGGTGAAGAGCAGTTACCTCCATATCGAACAGTGATTGAGGACTTCCGCCTTCAATTTGAAATAAGAAAGATTGAAAAGGATAGCCTAGTAGAAGAAAGTAAATTTTTCACAGCACGTTAAGAGAGCAGGGGAAACCCTGCTTCTTCCATAAAGGAGAATGATAGATGAATTTAGATATTAGAGAAATTCCTTTTTCTAGATTTGGTTCTTATTTTTGCGTGTCACAGGAAAAGGATTCTAAAGAAATTTATATACGCGATGTTCATGGTGGGGATGACGCCCCTTCAAAACTTTTTAAATTCGATCTTTTGCAGGATGGTGTTGAAAAAGAATTTGAGATTCTAGCAACAGAAACGTCCTTGCGTTTTCATCTAATAGATGACTTGGAGAAATATGCGGAAATCATCATTCCTGAAGAGGATGAGCTCCATATGAAAGTTAGTGGAGTAGAAGTACGATTGCAGGCAAGCAAAGTGAAATACGATACCTTGCATGAATATGAGGATGGCATGTATGAATACCATATCTATCCGAAGGAACTAAAGCTGATGATCAGCAAGCTCACCGGAGAAATGTCAGTTGAAGCACCATGGAATGTTATCGGAAATGACTTTATCGACATTCGCATGCGTAATGGCCATTTTGTGATTGAGAGCTATCGTACTGTTTTTAAACCAAAGGAATATGCAAGCTTTGAAGCGGGGAAAGAAAAGGTCGAGAAACTCTATCAAGAGTGGCTCGGAAATATAACGGAGAAAAATGAAGTCTATCAAGCTTCTATCGACCGTGCTGCGTATATCACTTGGTCAAGTGTCGTTCACCCAGATGGCCAATTAAAAGATTATGCCATGTATATGTCAAAGTTGTGGATGTACAATATTTGGTCCTGGGACAATTGTTTCAATGCGCTAAATCTAGGTGCTAAGTATCCTGAACTAGCGTATGCCCAACTAAAAATCTTTATCGATACACAGGATGAATCTGGGGCATACCCTGATTTTGTGAATGATAAATTTGTATCCTATAACTGTATTAAGCCACCAATCTTTGCATATGTTTATGAAAAACTCATGGAAGAAAATGATTATTTTAAAGATGAAAACCGCTTAAGAGAGGTTTATGAATCTACAAAAAAAGTTATGAAGTATTTTGACCTATATCGAACATATGAAGGTCGACTTCCACATTATAAGCACGGCAATGATTCCGGCTGGGATAATGCGTCATTATTCCATCGCGGTATGCCGGTTGAAGCACCAGACCTTGCTAGCTTTTTAATCAGAACATATGATATTTTAACGAAATTTGCAGGCATGCTTGGAGAGCAGGAAGAAGCAAAGCAATTTACAGAAAGAGCAGATTCAATGTTTGCTTTATTAATGGAAAGATTGTACGACGAAAATGGATTCTTTGGCCGCGTTGGTAAAGATGCTGAAATGATCGATATTCGCTCAAGCTTGATTCTCCGTTTACCTGTATTAATCGGCTATCGTCTTGATAAAAAGGTAATGGATCAGCTTGTGGATGACCTTACGGAGAACTTTGAAACGAAATATGGATTTGCAACAGAAATCCCATCAAGCCCATTTTATAAGGAAAATGGCTACTGGCTCGGACCAATTTGGGCACCAGTCACCTATCTTTTTATTGATTCATTAATAAGTTTTGGCTACAGTGAAATTGGAGAAAGAATCAGAGAGAAATACTTAAATCTAACACTTGTCGGCGGAATGGCAGAAAACTTCGACCCTCATAACGGAACAGGGCTCGTCGATACCTCCTTCACATGGACATCAAGCGTCTTTCTTCAATTAATGGGACACGGGGACAGGTCCCCTGTCCCACGAATCTAAAAAAATGGGACGAGGGACCTGTCCCTTCGTCCCAATAGGTGGAGGTTTACATGCGGAAATATTTTGGGGAAATAGGTCTTACGATCGTAGCCATCATTTGGGGAAGCGGGTTTGTGGCGAGCGCGGTGTCGCTGGAACATTATACACCTTATCAAATTCTAGCCATCCGTTTCCTAATTGGTGTGATTTTGTTGAGTCTTGTCTTTTTTAAGAAACTAAAACATATCAAAAAGAGTACGTTAATCAAGGGTTCGATTATTGGAATCTTTCTATATTTAGCATTTGCTCTACAAACAGTCGGGTTAGTCTATACCACACCATCGAAAAATGCCTTTTTGACGGCGGTAAATGTGGTCATTGTTCCGATTATTGCATTCTTTATCTTTAAACGAAAAATGGATAAGTTTGAGCTCTTAGGCGCAGTGCTTGCGATAACAGGTATAGGGGTGTTATCACTTCAGCTCTCAGGAGGCATCAACTTTGGAGATTTCTTAACTCTATTATGTGCGGTTGCATTCGCATTCCATATTTTCTATACGGCACAGTTTGTGAAGGATGAAGATCCAGTGCTATTAACGGTTATTCAAATGGCGGCTGCCACGGTTTTGGGATTCATCGTCGTCCTTTTCAAAGGAGAAATGAATTTTGCGGCAAGTTTTGAAGGAGTATCCGCGGTTCTGTACTTAGGGATATTCTCCACAACAATCGCGTTTTTATTGCAAACAGTCGCACAGAAATTCACAACCGAAACAAATGCGGCCATCATTTTATCAACAGAAGCATTCTGGGGCATGGTATTCTCCGTTATCATTCTAAGTGAAGTGTTAACCACAAGAATGATCATCGGAGCCATCATTATCCTTGTAGCGATCATCATTTCCGAAACAAAGCTGAAATTCATAAGGAAAAAAAGCTACAAAGAAGCAGTGTGAAATTGGAATTTTATGTATTACAATAGAAGTATTAAGACAAAGTGGGTATGATATATGGCGACAATTAAAGATATAGCAGATTTAGCGCAGGTTTCCATGGCAACGGTCTCTCGGGTGTTAAACTATGATGAAACGTTAAACGTTGCACCAGAGACTAGAAAGCGAATTTTCGAAGCGGCAGAGGAACTAAATTATGTCGTTACCCCGAAAAAGAAAAAAACGAAAAAGAAAGGGGTAGTGGGGCTTTACTATTCCTATTCACTTGAAGAGGAATTGGTCGACACCTATTACCTTTCGATTCGGGTTGCATTAGAAAAGAAGCTTGAAAGCATGGGAATGGAATTTTTCAGAATTACAAAGGACGATACAAAGCGAAGTATTTCAAAATTGGACGGGATTATCTGCCTTGGAACCTTTAAAAAAGCAGATATTGAGTTGATTAAAAGTTTTGATAAGCCATCGGTGTTTGTGGATTCAAATCCAGATAAGGATAGTTTTGATGCGGTAGTCATCGATTTTACCTCTGCGACGAAAACGGCGCTTAATTATCTGGTTGAACTAGGACACAAAAAAATAGGATTTATCGGTGGCGTTGAAACAGATATGTATGGGAATCGGTTCAAGGACTTACGACAGGATGTCTTTGAATGCTATCTAAAGGAAAAAGGAATTTTTAATGAAGATTTCGTCAAAATTGGCGGCTATAATCCAAAGGATGGCTATCAAATCCTTAAGGAAATGCTCAGTCAGAACGAAAAACCAACCGCGGTGTTTGTGGCTAATGATTCCATTGCAGTCGGTTGCTACAAGGCAGCTTATGAACTAGGTGTTAAAATACCGGAGGACCTAAGCATCGTCGGCTTTAACGATGTGTCCTCTGCACAATACATGATGCCACCGCTTACAACCGTAAAATTGTACACGGAAATTATGGGCGAATCCGCGGTCGACTTACTGCTTGAGCAAATTGCAACCAAGCGTGAAGTCTGTAAAAAAATAACCATTCACACAAAGCTCATTGTCAGAGGCAGTGCTACAAAGGTGAAGAATGGCTAAAATTGAATAGATTAGGACAAAAGCCATATCGGAAATAAAACGAAGGAATAGTTCTGATAAAATAAGTTACCATAAAAAATTGCACTTCCAACAACTAAGGTAATAGAAGATTTTACACGAATAAAAGAGAAAGGTGAATTTGAACATCCTCAAATTCACCTTTCTCATTATCTGAAGCTAGTTATGTCAGGGTTAATATATAGCTAGTCATATGCCATTCCACAGGAGCAACGGTTTTTTCCAAATAATAAATGATAAGATGCGGGGAATTCCTGATTGACCCGTTGGACTTCACGTGCAAATTCCTTACTATCTTCTGGCACCGGTGAAAGTTGGTTCGCTTTAACTTGAGAATCAATATTCGCACCTGGTGGGACGAACCTATTAGGTGGTATTCGAACACCGTTTGTTACTACTGCATTATATGAAATAAATGAGCCCCTTCCAACAATTGCATTATAAACAATGGCATTAAAACCAACAAATACTTTGTCTCCAATAAAACAAGGACCATGGACAAGAGCCCCATGAGCAATGGACACCTCATTACCAATGAAGATAGAATACCTTTTACTTCCAACCGAAATCTTTCTATTTAATAAGCCGTGTAAAATGACTCCATCCTGAATATTTGTATGACTACCTATATAAAACGGAGTTCCCTCATCCGCACGTATACTGACATTAGGTGCTACATAAACATTGTTTCGAATAGAAACATCACCTATGACACTGGAAAATTGACTCACAAAAGCTGTTTTATCTATCTGAGGAAAGCGTTGAATCGGATTGGATGATGTTATGGGGTTAGGGCTAATGAATGGTTCAAAACAATGAGAATGGTCATTCGAAGAGTTTGATGTACTTTTGTCTCCCACGTAATCTCTCCTTTGCAAAATTGGCGTACAAGTATTTTATGCAATGAAATTGCATGGGAGTGGGATTTAAGAGCCTTTTTTGGTTTTTGGTTGGAGATTTCATGGTGTTTTGTAGAATGTATTTTCTCTATAAAACCATCCTAAGATTAAGGTGGTGACCGCATCGCCCCAAATCTTTTGAATTGGTGCATGATATATGTTTTTTTTAACTCAAGGTAAGCTAAAAGAGCCTGCACCATTTGCCGGCATCCATTACATCGGGATGAGTGCAGCAGGGCATTACAGCACATGTCCTTGTGCAAGATGCCGATATGGCTATGTTTGAAGCAAAACCCCAAAGGGGAAAATAAGGATTATTTTTATTCTAAGCATTGACTATTTCTAGAGTTCCTTTTCTTTAGATATTTGCTATGATTAAAGGTGTAGATTCTTTTCAATAATCAGAAAATCTGGTAATATGTGGGCAATACGTCCATCGGGGGAAACGCTAATGAACAAAAAGACAGCGGGGCTTTCAATTGCAGCAGGTGCGGCTTTATGGGGCATTATTGGTTTATTTGTAAGCAATCTGTACGCAATTGGCTTTACGCCACTTCAGGTTGTCACTGTGAGAGCAATCGCAGCTTCCATTTTTCTCATTACATATGCTTTATTAAGAAATCCGATAGCCTTCAAGATTCAGTTATCTGACAGTAAATATTTTATCGGTACAGGAATAATAAGTATTGTCTTTTTTAACTGGTGCATGTTTGTAGCGATTGAGGAAACATCGATTTCTGTTGCTGCGATTCTCCTATATACAGCACCAGCATTTGTCACGATATTTGCTAGAATTTTATTTAAAGAGAAACTCACCATTCGAAAAATCTTGGCCCTTGTGGTAACTATTGTCGGCTGTGCCTTTGTTGTGGGGGTCTTTCCAAACTTTTCAGGTACCATCTCTCCCTTCGGTCTAGTGGTGGGAATCGGATCCGGTTTCTTTTACGCGCTTTATAGTATCTTTGGCAAGTTTGCCCTTGAAAAATATGATTCACTTACTGTCACGGTGTATACGTTTATTTTTGCTGCTGTTGCAGTAACACCGTTCAGCGGTATATGGACGGTAGCGAATCTGTTTACGGATCTAAAAGCTTGGATTTACATCATTGGATTAGGATTTCTATCATCGATGATGGCGTTTATCCTATATACAAAAGGCTTACAGTATATTGAGTCAAGCCGGGCATCCATAATTGCAACGATAGAACCAGTTGTTGCAGCCATTATAGGCTTCTTTATCTTTCAAGAAACTTTGCAAATGTGGCAATATGTTGGGATTATTATGGTGATTGCAGCTGTGATCATCGTTCAAGAAACAAGCGAAAAGCTCCCGAAAAACGCAATGATCGAAAATGAGACATCTTTATAATCGAGGTGAAACAGTAAAGTGAATACGGCGTTTACTATCGTCATTATCCTTGGAATCGCAGCATTAATTGGAACCATGTTAATAGCAGGAAAAGGGGACGCAAACTACCGAGAAAAAACAAAGCGAAACAGCATCAACTTAACCCTTATCTATACTATCGTGATACTGCTCTCATTAATTGCGGTTGGAGTGTATATTTGGAGATATGTATAAAGAGAGAATTATTATTTGTTAAAAGTGTCCTTGAGGACACTTTTTTAATTTATAAGATATATTCGATAATCGCTCCCTCAGTTGGAGGGGAATGCAAGAGTGAAGGTAAGCTTAGACCGTAATCATACCATCAGCACTATGCTCAGTCGAAAGTAAGTTACATCATATTACCGAAACGTAAAAAAACACGAATCTTTCTATCAAGACGAAAGACTCGTATTTTTCTTTTCAACTACTTCATTGACCTTGTTTTTATTCATCCATTGAGACAGGGGTAGTTGGAAATACTTCATGATCCAACCTAATATTTTTCCGATAAAATATGCAGCAACTACTGTACCAATCCCAACTGCACCTAATGATTGAATGGTGACTACACAGACAACACCTGCCACACAAACATTAATTAAGTCACTGGATATTTTAGCTTTACCGACTTTTAATTTAAACTTTTCACTGATTACAAACGTTAATTGATCGTAAGGCATAAGTGGGAATTTCGTAGTGAAATAACCAAGTAAACCTATTGCAACTACGAATAAACTAATGATTAAAAAAGCCCATCGCATGAATATCGACTCAGGCATTGGAACGAGTTGCACAAGGAATAAGGATAAATCCATAAAGAAGCCAAATAAAAAAGCAACGACTAATTGAACGATTGATTCTTTGAAGTTGAATTGTTTACTTAGTACCACTTGAATCATAATAAATAAAACATTTGCTACTATGGTCATCATTCCGACTGATAACCCTGAAGCAAGCGCAAATGCATAAGCTAAAGACGAGACTGGTGAAACACCAAGGTCTGCCTGTATAGAAAAACTAACACCAAGTGCAAGGAAAAATAAGCCAATAATATACAAACTAAGTCGTTTTATGATCACATTAATATGATTCATATAGTCCTCCTTAAAAATAGTCCAACTTCAATATTATCATGTGAAATGATATATTAATAATATATATTTCATTCATAAATCATATATAATTACATATAATGGAGTATAAAAAAATGGATATTCGACAACTACAGTATTATAGAGAAATCGTAAAACAAGGGAATATTTCGAAAGCGGCTGAGGTACTAAACATTGCACAACCCCCGTTAAGTCAATTACTAAAAAAGTTAGAAACAGAGTTAGGTACTATATTAATTCACCGCTATCGTAAGAAATGGGAATTAACCGAATCAGGCCAGCTGTTATATCAATATGCTGAACAATTAGTAAGTCAAATGGAAGAAGTGAAAAGAAGGATTCATGAAATAGAAGAAGGTGCCGCTGGAACAGTACGTATTGGATTCTCATCAGCCTGTTCGAATATGTTGATTGATTACATTGAAGACTTTAGAAAACAGTTTTCTCAAATCAAATTTACTATTTTTTCAGGGGACTCGGAAAGTTTATTAGCAAAGTTAAAACAAAAAGAAATTGATCTTGCGTTACTTTTCAGACCGAGTCATACGGAGCAATTTGAAATGAAAACACTGAAGAAAGAACCTGCAATCCTCATTGTTCCTAATAGCTTAACAAGTGAGCTCTCGGCAAAACCTACCTTTAAGGAAATTGCTCACCTTCCTTTTATCATGCTAGGTGCGATGGAAGGACACACCTTTCATGAAAGTATTTTAAAAGCATTTCAAGACCATGACGTACAACCCAATATTGTTGTTGAATGCAAAGATATTCCCATGGTTGTCGCACTTGTCAATCGTGGGTTAGGAATCTCCATCATTCCAAGAATGAATTATAAATCATTATTTTACCAGCATTTACAGATTTACGAGTTCGGGAATTTTGATATTAGTCTAGAACCCGTGATGATGAAACTAAAAGATGTGCCAACCTCAAAAGCAGCCATGCATTTTTGGGGAATGATAAAATAGACCTGGGACACAGGGACAGGTTCCTCGTCCCATTTGGGATTAGGAACCAATGACCAAACGAAATTTGATAAATGAAAGGTGTACTTTGATGACGAATGGTAGAATGAATCCTAAGGTTGATGAATTTTTACATAAGGAAAAGAAGTGGAAGGAAGAGTTTGAGAAATTGAGAATGATCAATCTTGGCTGCGATTTGACTGAAGAATTGAAGTGGAGATTGCCTTGTTATACGTTTCAGGATAGGAATATCGTGATTATTCAAAACTTTAAGGAATACTGTGCACTGATGTTTTTTAAAGGTGCTTTGTTAAAGGATCCCAATGGTATTCTAGTCAAACCCGGAGAGAATTCTCAGGCTCAGCGCCAAATAAGGTTTACCAAAGTTCAGGAAATCATTGAAATGGAAAGCATCTTGAAAACCTATATTCAGGAAGCAATAAAGGTGGAGCAATCAGGGAAAGAAGTCGAGTTAAAAAAGACAACAGATTTCTCTGTTCCAGAAGAGCTTCAAACGAAATTCGAAGAAATGCCGGTATTAAAAACAGCCTTTGAAGCTTTGACGCCTGGGAGACAAAGAGCATACCTCCTTTATTTTTCAAAAGCCAAACAATCAAAAACTCGAGAATCAAAGATTGAAAAATATATCGAGCAAATTCTAAATGGTAAGGGATTGAATGATTAATTCCTGATCGTCTTTACAATGTATCCGAACATTTAAAGCATTTCATTCATCAGAAATGCTTTTTATTATGCCTTAAGGGAACAAAAAAATCTCTTAAACAACAAAAACAAGATAATTTTCAATAATATTTTATTGTAAAACGATAAAAACTATGTTAAATTAAATTGACAATAAATAAATGAGGTGTATGTTATGAAACTAAGTTCAACACGTTTTTTAAGGTTGGCAGTTATTATAATAGGAATTCCAGTTTTGGCTCTCTGTATTTTTGGGCTTCCACAAATTGCAAGTGTCGCATTTAAAGAAGCAGCAAATGGAGCAACGTTAGGATATATAGTACTTGGTACTTTAACAATAATGTATGTTTCGGCAATTCCATTTTACGTTGCCTTGTATCAAGCATTTAAGCTTTTAAATTATATCGACAAAAACATTGCTTTCTCAGATCTTTCAGTAATAGCCTTAAAGAAAATCAGAACTTGTGCTATTACGATTTGTGGTTTATATACATTAGCTTTACCATTCGTCTTTATCATAGCGGAGTGGGATGACGCACCAGGACTTGCATTACTTGGATTGGTCATTGTTGGTGCTTCAATGGTGGTTGCAGTCTTTGCGGCTCTACTTAAAAAACTTTTACAAGAAGCGATCAATATAAAAACAGAAAATGATTTAACGGTCTGAGGTGATAACAATGGCGATTATTATAAACATTGACGTAATGCTAGCAAAAAGAAAAATGAGCGTAACTGAGCTTTCTGAAAGAGTAGGAATAACAATGGCTAACCTCTCCATATTGAAAAATGGAAAGGCAAAAGCGGTTCGTTTTTCAACATTAGAAGCGATTTGCAAAGCCTTGGATTGTCAGCCGGGGGATATATTAGAATACCGAAGTGACGAATAATGGGACGAGGGACCTGTCCCTATGTCCCAGTGGAAATATTAATTATTAAGGAGTTAAAAATATGGCAATGAGAATTCCTTTTTTTAATCAGAAACAACCGAAAGAATCCTTCGATTATGGTGAAGGTCAGACTCCGGAACATATTGCGATCATTATGGATGGCAATGGCCGATGGGCTCAGAAGCGGGGCTTGCCTAGAGTGGCTGGCCATAAGGAAGGGATTTCGGCCGTCTTAAAAACCGTAAAGGCAGCAGTTAAATTTGATGTGAAGGTTTTGACGTTATATACGTTTTCCACGGAGAACTGGAAGCGCCCAAAGCCTGAGGTAGAATTTATTTTGAGGCTACCTAAGGAGTTTCTCCAGCTTTATCTACCAGATCTTATTTCCAACAATGTACGGATCGAGGCGATTGGTGATATGGGGAATCTTCCGTCCCATACCCGTGAAGCGATTGAGTATGCAATTGAACGCACAAAAGATAATGACGGACTTCTGCTTAATTTTGCTCTCAACTATGGAAGCAGAAACGAGCTTCTTCATGCAATGAAAGCCATGCTCGTGGATATGAAAGATGAGAAATTAAACCTGGATGAGTTAGATGAACAGCAGTTTAATCAATACTTGTATACAGCAGATTTGCCAGAACCAGACCTTCTGATTCGCACGGGCGGAGAAAAACGTCTGAGTAATTTCCTCCTTTGGCAGTTGGCTTATACAGAATTCTGGTTTACTGATGTGCTGTGGCCTGATTTCAATGAAGAAGAATTCCTGCAAGCATTACAAGAATACCGACAACGAAAAAGAAGATATGGTGGAGTATAAGTGGTACGCGAAGGACAGGTCCCTCGTCCCAGTTGGGACATGGGACCTGTCCTTTTGTGTACTATTTTCGAAGATGAAGATTATGAAAAAAGAGTTCATACACCTATTCCAACACTCGCCCATAAACTGAAACCAGGGTGATAAATATGCAAAATCGGAATCAAATGGACATAACTTCTTATCATCAAAAGTATTTTCGGCCGTCTTGCTCAAAAGCTTTAAATCTAAGATTTAGCAGTTGGAAGTTCTTCGATCCATATTATGATAAAACACATGAACAAATCCAGTTACCTCCAGAATTAACGAGGACCCCTCAAGATACTCTTATCAACTATTTTAGTATTTTACGAGATGCAGCAAGTTTAGGAAAAAGGAGTTGCGGTTCAATTGGTAATGGTCAGATGCCATTTCCAATTGCCTATAATTTTTTGTCCAAAGCCTATCAAGATAAACTAAGCTATGAAAAATATGTAGATTCGTTTGCTGGAATTGGGCATACGAGTTTGCTAAAGCTTTGTCAGGTGCCAGATGGAAAAAGGGCAATCAGATTTTTTTATGAAATTGAAACGATTGAGTTGAGGGAAGATCTGATGGTCGAGTATTTTGGCTATTCGTATGGTTTTATCCAGTTGGAACACGAAAAAGATGGCTTTCGAATTTCGGATATGAGTAAAACTGGAGAAGATTTTTTATGTGCGCCATATCATGGCTGGGACCACGATGCAGAATCGGTTGTAGAAATTAAGTATGGCGAATGGTGTAAAATGATTCAACATTTGTACCCGACTATGAGAAATGGATACATTAAAACGATTTGTTTCCAAGGTAAGGATGGCGCGGATTATTGTATTCTATTTTTTACATTAACGAATGGAACGGATGTTGAAATTGCCCAGTTTCGAAAAGCCGGAAATGAGCCTTGGAAACAAGTTCACATCAAGCCTGAAGAAGATTGTTTACCAAAACCTAAAAATACTTAATTACTTGTGCGATTGCAACAAAATGAATGCAATTGCCTTTTTTTATGGTTTACATTAATTACTTTTTAAATTATTATTATTATGTCATACGATATATCGCGACGCATAATACCGAGATACATAATACCAGTGTAGGACGTGGTGACAGATTCCTAATCCCATTTGGGACAAGGGACCTGTCCCTGTGTCCCACCGAAAGAAGGGGTGTAAGGAATGGCATATAATGGGGGGCCAATGACGGAAGCGATGTACTATGTTCTATTAGCGCTAATGCATCCTAATCATGGGTATCAGCTGATGCAAGCCATTACGGAAGTTTCGAATGGTAGGGTGAAAATGGGCCCTGGTACTCTATACGGAGTCCTTTCACGAATGCAGAAGGATGGCCTGATTTCCTTAGCAGAAGATGATGGAAGACGAAAAACCTATGAAATTACACCAGAAGGCGAACAAGCATTACGAGTGGAGTACAGCCGATTAAAATCTCAAATTCAGGATGGGAAAATTTTAGAGGCAGGTGATGAAAATGGATAAGGTCGTCCGTAAATTACGTCCAAGTGACTATTGGAGCATCGGTGAGCATGAGAGTTGGTTTGCTGACATGGCGTCACAAGGTTTACATCTAAAAAAAATGGGGATTCATTTTGCTCACTTTGAAAAGGTTGAACCGAAGAAAATGAAGTACAGAATTGAAGTATCCATGAAAAAGAGAATGAGACCTGAGCAGATCGAAATGTATGCAGAAAGTGGTTGGGACTATGTGACAGGCTATCAATTTTTTCATGTGTTTTCTTCACCAGTCGAGCGAAATGCTCCAGAAATACATACAGATCCTGCGGAGCAATCGTATACCCTAGAAGCACTTGATAAAAAGTTGGCCTTTAATGCAGGTATGGTTGTTGTCGCGTTACTCATCATGATTGCTATGGTGTCCGCTGTTTGGTTTCTTGATGGGACACCAATCCGTACTTTAGTTGAAGGAATTGCTATTCAACAAACGATACTATCCATCTTTATCGGATATCAAGCTTATACTTCATTGCGAGCGGCACTATCCATTCGTGCACTAAGAAACGATTTGATTGAAGGGAAATCGATTGATCATCACGCACCTTGGAAGAAACACCAACGATTACATTCGACAATCACTTTTCTTTTTACATTGCTTCTTGGGTTGACAGCTATTATGCCATTTGTACAGCTCTTAAATCATAAAACGATTATATTGCCTGGAGAAAGTACAGACTTACCAATTGTGAGGTTAGCAGATATAGAGCAGAATCCTGCTTTAGTTCGTGAAAAATATTTTATCGATGATATCGATTGGGCCAATCGCTACACATCTAAATGGAGTCCGTTTGCACCTGTCCAATATGATACAGATGAAAGTGGGGTAGTTCCAGGGGAAGTGTGGAAAGGGTTGAGCGGTGAATATTCACCAAGCATTTCTACAAATTACTATCAACTCACTATTCCAGCCATGGCGGATAATCTAGTTTTTGATTTAATAGATTGGTATAGACATGAAAATCCCGTTGAAGATTACGTTGAAACGAAGCATCCCGACTTTGACCTTCTGATTGTTCGTGAAGATGAGTATATGAAAGAAGTATTTGCTTCTAGAGGAAGAGAAGTTATATTTGTTCGATATAATGGTTATGCTAATGTAGATTTGGTTTTAGATAGCATAGTAGAAAAGCTAGAACATACAAGTCATAAATAGATAAGAAAATCTTAGAACATATGTTTGCAATCGTTACTTTGAAATGTTAAAATTTAGACATACATACAAATCAATTATAGGAGTGATATTATGGCTTTGAATCCCTACTTAGTGTTTGATGGTAATACACGTGAGGTTGTTGAATTTTACGCAAAAGTGTTTGGAACAGAAGAACCAAATTTTATGACTTTTGGATCGGTGCACTCTGAAGAAGAATTGCCTCCAGGAACAAAGGATTTGATCATGCACACGAACTTAGAAATCGCTGGAAGCAAATTAATGTTTTCTGACAATTTTCCAGGAATGGAATATCGGGAGGGCAACAATTTTACCCTAGCATATATAAGTAGTGATGAGGCAGCAATGAAAGATGCCTTCGAAAAGTTAAAAGAGGGCGGTACTGTTCAAATGGAGCTGCAAGAAGTACCATGGAGCAAAATGTACGGAAGCCTGACTGACAAGTACAACATCCAATGGCAATTTAACTATGAAGCCTAACAAACCATTTACAATCTAAACATACAAAGGATAGAGCATTTCTCGTAATGAGGAATGCTTTTTCCATTTCCTGATACGCTGAGTTCCTATTTCGAAGATATAAAAGAAAGGTTCTCAATTCCAAACTATTTTATTGTCAAAAAGCACATGCTATAATTAGAGGCTAAGTAGAACGGGTACTTGGAAAAGACTTCGTCTAGCGATCTAATATATGAGGTGTTAAGAATGAATAAACGATGGACAATCGGCAAAATTAACGAATTTGTTGAAAAAAATTCGGAGAGCAAGTTGCTCACGACAGAATATCACGGTTTTTCTCAAAAATTATTATTTAAATGTGCATGTGGGAACAATTTTGAAAAGACATTTACAAAATTTAAAAATAATCATCAACGTAAATGTGACGTTTGCCAACCTCCAAAAGAATCACGATAACGTCCCAATTAAAGTAGTGCCCAGTTTCTTTTAATTGAACTGGGCGCTCTTTTTGAAAAGATAGGGGGCAATTGTCTTCTAGGTAGTAACCGGTACTACTCTTGTATATTTTCATTTGAGTCTGTAAATCCTAATTAGGAATATTTTCCTTGAGGTGATTTGTGAATGTTTCAGGGTTTAGTAAGTGGTTTTGATTTTGAGATGCCGATCCTGTTTTCCTGGGATGGAGTGATGGCAATTGTCTTTTTCTTTACCATTTATTCATTTTTCGGTTGGCTTTTGGAAAATAGCTATAGCTATGCAAGGAAGCGAGTGTTCTTTAAGGATAACTTTTTCTTCGGGCCATTTAAGCCCATGTACGGGTTCGCACCATTGTTGCTCATTCTGTTAATAGGTAAAGATATGCATTGGACAGTTGTGTTGGCTCTCTGTTTTCTAATCCCAACGTTAGTGGAGTATTGCAGCGGATTCCTGCTTGAGTGGTTTTTCGGTCGGAAATGGTGGGACTACTCAGGGCATAAGTTCCAACTGCAAGGCCATATTTGTTTCTCCTATTCCATTTGCTGGATTACGCTTTCTCTTTTGTGCCTAGCTTATGTTCATCCAAGGCTTGTCACTTTGTATGAGGCTGTTGGAGGTTTCTGGGCTTTGATCTGGCCAACAGTAGCCTTGTATTTTCTTGGTGAACTTATATTTGCGATTAGAAGACATATTCCAGAAAAAATACGTGCAGGCAACCCGATTCGATAACTATCACTTGGATCAAATCAAATTTCGATTTGGTCTTTTTTATTCTTTTGGGTGTAATATATATATTGCGTAATGTAATATATATGTTACAATAAAATTTAAGGAGGGATTACATCATTTGGAAAACAACGTGAAGATTGCTCGAATACAAGCAAACTTAACCCAGCAGCAATTAGCCGAGAAAATTGGAGTTACCCGACAAACAATTAGTTTAATAGAAAAAGGAAAATACAATCCAACCTTAAAGTTGTGTCTGGATATATGTTACGCCGTTCATAAAACATTGGATGAAATATTTTGGGTCGAAAAGGAGAGTGGTATGAAATGAAAAAAATAAAGGATGAGCGTTTAATTTTAAAAAACTTACAAAATGTTCGAACCGCGTATATCATTCAAACAATTGGGATTCTCGGGATATTGGGATATGATTTATTCACAAAAGGGATGGAAGGGATGAGGCAAAATCCTTTATGGATTGTATTTATGATCACAACCATTGTTTCCGTATATCTTTCAATGAATATCAGTGTAGACCATGAAAGTAGTGAAAAATCGCCTAAAAAAGGGACCGTTCTCTCTCTACTAATCTTAACAGCCATTTCGGTCATTATAGGTATTGCTGTTAACTTTACGAATGGGTTTGGAATACTGGATGGATTGATTATGGGGGGAATAATATTTGTTTGTGGTCTCATCCCAATCCTATATATCCGCTATTTGAGAATAAAACGACAAGAAGAAAACCTAGATGAATAAGGAATTAGAAAATAGCGCTTATCATGTTATAAGCGTTTTTTGTTTTTCATAAAAAATAAACAAATTATTTACATGTCTTTGGGTTGACTTTAAAATCAATTTGATATAATATTTATCTTGAAGTTAAGATAAATACTTCGAAGATAAATAAATTAAAGGTATTTTACAAAAATAGCCTTTAATATATAAAAAGGAGAGTACATCATGGGTTTACTAGATAAACTTTTTGGTAATCAACAAAAGGAGGAACAAGTAATGTCAAACGAAAAATTAAACATTGGTATTATTTTAGGTAGTACTCGTCAAGGACGCGTAAGTCCTCAAGTAGGAGCATGGGTAAAGGAAATCGCTGATAAGCGTGGAGATGCAAACTACGAAATCGTAGATATCGCAGACTTCAAATTACCATTCTTAGGTGAAGCTGATGCACCTGGAATCGCTGCTTGGAATGAAAAATTAGCTAATCTTGATGGATTCGTATTCATCGTTCAAGAATATAACCACTCTATCACTGGTGCATTGAAAAATGCGTTAGACCTAGCTCGTGAAGCTTGGAACAACAAAGCTGCTGGTATCGTAAGCTACGGTTCAACTGGTGGTGCACGTGCTGCTGAACACCTACGTGGAATCATGGGTGAATTAATGATCGCAGACGTTCGTACACATCCAACACTTTCATTATTCACAGATTTCGAAAATGGTTCAGAGTTCAAACCACAAGACCTACACCTAGACAACGTAAACTTAATGCTAGACCAAGTTGTATCTTGGAGCGGCGCTTTAAAAACAGTTCGCTAATTACGAAAAAACAGGATGATCCTTCAAAGGGCCATCCTGTTTTTGTGCGGGAAAAACTGAAAAAGGGGTCCAGTTGGACCCCTTGCGGAAAGTGCTATCCTATATTATTAAATTTTAAACCGACTAACGGCTTTATCAGGTTCCCATTCTCCTAGTAATATCCATTTGTGAAACAGATAATAGCATTAACTAGCCAGTATTTCCTAATAATATCCATTTGTGAAACAGATAATAGCATAAACTAGCATGCATTATCCTAAATATATCCATTTCTGAACCAGATAACGGCATAAACAAGCACGGTATCTCCTAAATATATCCATATCCGAACCAGTTAACTGTATAAATAAGCACGGTATCTCCTAAAGATATCCATATCCGAACCAGGTAACGGCATTAACTAGCATGCATTATCCTAAATATATCCATTTCTGAACCAGATAACGGCATAAACAAGCACGGTATCTCCTAAATATATCCATATCCGAACCAGTTAACTGTATAAATAAGTACGGTATCTCCTAAATATATCCATTTACGAACCAGATAACGGCATAAACTAGCATGGCATCTCCTAAAGATATCCATATCCGAACCAGTTAACAGCGTAAACAAGTACGGTATCTCCTAAAGATATCCATATCCAAACCAGATAACGGCATAAACAAGCACGGTATCTCCTAAAGATATCCATATCCGAACCAGATAACGGCATAAACAAGCACGGTATCTCCTAAAGATATCCATATCCGAACCAGATAACGGCATAAACAAGTACGGTATCTCCTAAAGATATCCATATCCGAACCAGTTAACGGCATAAACAAGCATGGTATCTCCTAAATATATCCATTTACGAACCAGATAACAGCATAAATTAGCATGCATTATCCTAAATATATCCATTTCTGAACCAGTTAACGTCATAAACAAGTACACAGTCTCCTAAAGATATCCATATCCAAACCAGTAAATGCCATTTAGAAGTTCTCAACCGCCTTGTTTCAGTTTACCTTGCCTCAGAAAACCCCAGCTACAATCTACACATGTGTCCGCCTTGCAAAATCGACAAATCGGAATTTGTCCGGGCGATGGCGAGACTCTGTATATTGAAATAAGCTCGCATTATCTAGATACACATAGTTTTTGATAACAACGACATTATGAAAGCCATCTAGATCTAGTCGCTCTCGGTCTTCATCTGTTGGTTCCACGACCGTAATTTCCTTCTTTGCAAAACTGATGGTAATCTTCAGTTCATTCTCCAAATAGGCATAAATCGATTCTTCACAAATCTCCTTCGTAAGCTCGGGGACAAACTTTCGTGAAATAAAATCCTTGTCCAAAATAATTTTTTCGCCGCCCATTTCCCTTGTGCGAACGACTTTCCACACCTGGTCTTTACTAGAAAGCTGAAGCTGTTGCTTAATAAATGTATCCGGCTTACCGACCGTCAACTCATGCACATGCGTTATCGGTCTTTGCCCCATTTTTTCGGCTAGCTCTTTGAAGCTCACAAGCCCTGATACCGGAAAATCAAACTTATTCACGTCAATCACGATAGAGCCTTTGCCCTTCATTTTTTGAATATACCCATTTTGTGAAAGCAGGTTCAGTGCCTTTCGAATCGTTTCACGAGAGGTATTGTATACTTCCTTTAATTCATTTTCAGAAGGTAAAAGACTATTCGCTTTGATGTTTCCATTTTTAATTTCTTCTACTAAATCGCTATAGATTGTTAGATACTTGTTATTCATGAAAGAATCCCCAATCGATGGTAATATTTAATTATTCTCATTTTACCGCGTTAATGCGAAAAAAGGGAGGGGTAATTTCCCCTCCCACACGTTTTATTTTTTACCAAATGAAATTTTGCCAACATTAGCTTTTGCGAAGATGACAGTTAAAATAAATGGAACGACAATCGCTACAAGCATCGCAATCGCAAACATTAGCCAGTCACCAGCCTGGATGGATAAAATTCCAGGTATTCCACCAACTCCGATTGAGTTCGCCATAACTCCACTACCTACAGAGATGATGGCTGCTACCATTGAGCCGAGCATCGCAGCAAGGAATGGGAAGCCGTATTTTAAGTTAATACCAAACATCGCAGGCTCTGTTACACCGAGATAACACGAGATACATGCTGGGATGGAAACTTGTTTTTCCTCTTCATTTTTACGATTAATATAAATCATTGCAAGTACGGCAGAACCTTGCGCAATATTAGATAAGGCAATCATTGGCCATAGGTTTGTTCCGTTAAATTCACTCATTAATTGAAGGTCGATCGCATTTGTCATATGGTGTAAACCAGTGATAACAAGTGGTGCATATGCAAATCCAAAGATTGCTGCGAATAACCAACCAAAGGCTGAGGTTAGGCTTGTGTATACAACATCAGAAATCCAAGAACCAATTGTCCAACCGATTGGTCCAAGAACAGTATGAGCAATTAAGACAGTCGGAACAAGTGCAAAAAATGGAACAATAATCATTGAGATCGCATTTGGTGAAATCTTACGTAACCAACGCTCTAAGAATACAAGTACAAACGCAGCTAGTATAGCTGGAATAACCTGTGCTTGATACCCAATCATTTCAATAGTTGTGAATCCAAAATCCCAAACAGGAATTTCTTCAGCATTTGGCACTGCGTATGCATTTAGCAATTGTGGAGATACAAGGGTAATCCCTAGCACAATTCCAAGAATTTGTGAGGTTCCCATTTTACGCGTGATTGACCAAGTGATTCCGACAGGTAAGAAGTGGAAGATAGCTTCACCAATTAACCAGAGGAATGCATGAACACCAGCCCAGAATTGAGAGGTTTCAACGATTGTTTTTGTACCGTTATCAACTAAATCAATTTCACCGATTACATTTCGGAAACCTAAAATCAGACCCCCAACTACAAGGGCTGGAATAAGCGGTGTGAAAATGTCAGCTAAGTGACCCATCATTCGTTGTAGCCAGTTCATATTCTGCTTAGCAGCAACCTTTGCTTCTTCCTTACTCGTTCCTTCAACACCAGCGTGTTTGACGAACTCATTATAAAAAGAAGCAACTTCATTTCCGATGATAACCTGGAATTGCCCTGCTTGTGTAAAGGTACCCTTTACTAGCCCAATTCCTTCAATTTTTTCTATATCTGCGTTTTTTGGATCGTTTAAAACGAAGCGCATTCTAGTTGCACAATGTGTGACAGCAGCAACGTTCTCTTTCCCACCAATATGGTCAAGCAGTTCCTTTGCAGGATCTGTGTACTTACTCATGTATTTTCCCCCTTAAACTAAAGGATATTTTTATCCAAAAACCTGTCTATACAGGTTTTGATTACGTTTTCAGTTTAACCTGTATATACAAGTATGTCAATTATTTTATTTCACCATTTTTTAGCTTTTACGAACGCAGGATTTTTATGCCAAAAGCCCTTTAGCATAACTTCTCACGCAATGTAAAAAAATAACCTGTAAACGATCGAGAATGGAGTGTGTAAATGAAGGCTGTTACGTATCAGAATCCATATAAAGTAAAAGTCAAAGAGGTAGAAGCTCCCAAAATTATTAAAAGCGATGACGTCATTGTCCGCATCACATCAACCGCCATTTGCGGATCCGATCTCCATCTATATCAAGGGAATTTTCCTTTGCCAGACGGTTATGTAATAGGGCATGAGCCAATGGGGATTGTCGAAGAGGTAGGACCTGATGTAACACATGTAAAGAAAGGCGACCGTGTTATTGTTCCATTTACAGTTGCATGTGGAAAGTGTTATTACTGTGAACACGAATTAGAAAGTCAATGTGATAATGCCAATCCCCATTACGATTCAGGAGGCTATTTTGGCTACTCGGAAAAATTTGGCGACCACCCAGGTGGCCAGGCCGAATACATGCGAGTTCCATTTGGGAATTTTACTCCTTTTAAAGTTCCAGTAGACTGTGAATTAGAAGATGAGGCTTTACTCTTTTTAAGTGATGTTCTACCAACCGCTTATTGGAGTGTGGTGAATGCAGGCGTGAAGGAGGGCGATACGGTAATCGTTCTAGGCTGTGGCCCGGTTGGTTTAATGGCACAAAAATTCGCTTGGATGAAAGGGGCGAAACGGGTCATCGCAGTGGATTATATCGGCTACCGCATGGAACACGCCAAAGCAACAAATAAAGTAGAGATATTTGATTTTACAAAGCATGATGATATGGGAGAACATTTAAAGGAAATCACGAGTGGTGGGGCTGATGTCGTGATTGATTGTGTTGGTATGGACGGGAAAAAGTCACCTCTAGAATTAATCGAGCAAAAGCTGAAGCTACAAGGTGGAACACTTGGGCCGATTCAAATTTCGACAAAGGCTGTTCGAAAAGGCGGTACAGTACAGCTGACTGGAGTATACGGTGCGAATTATAATATGTTCCCATTAGGTGCTTTTTTCTCACGTAACATCACACTAAAAATGGGACAAGCTCCTGTCGTTCACTTTATGCCAGAGCTCTACAAAAAAATCGTTAACAAGGAATTCAATCCAACTGATATCATCACACACAAGGTCCCTTTAGATGAAGCAAGTCATGCCTATAAAATTTTCAACGACAGGGAAGACAACTGTATCAAGGTTGTCTTAAAACTATAAACAATGTAATCGACAAGTGTCTTGCTTGTCGATTTTTTATTTATACAATGCTCAATTTCCAGTAGAATGGAATTAACGTTATTCATCAAGGATAGACAGGGGGAGTGAAAAAGAATGTGGTCCTATTGGTTCACGTTTATTTTTTGTTTGGCGATTGTTCTGTTGGCCATTGTTATCATACCTTGGATTATAATTGTTATTGGTAGCGAGACAATTCGTGAACGAAAGTTAAAACCTAAGAATAAGCAATCTTGGGATTTTAAGAGTTTTATGAAGCTAACGGGAGCACTTCTTGCCTTTGCGACTCTTGCCGTATTTTTGGGATATATGAGCGTTCCGTATATAAAAGATTTTCCACATGTCATTCAAAGAAATTATTCTTCTGGACAAGGTTTCATTGAATATGTAGATGACCTAGGGAAGAGTTGGGAGAATGAGGTTGAGGTGAACGGTGAATGGTTTGAATCAACAAAAATTGAAAGCAAACACGTTGGACGTTATATGACCTTTGACTATTTACCCCATACAAAATTGATAGTTTCATATAAATTGAAGGAGTAATGCCGATGATTTATTTTAAGAAGGGTAGATGGGCTGTCATTTTAGTGTGTGTCCTTTTATTAGCATCCTGCGCACCAAGAAAAATATAGAGCTTACGTTAGGGGATTTAGAGCGTGATTATAAAGAAGAATTTGAGTTCATTGAAGTGGTTGGTGTGAATGATGAAGGATATGATGTATTGCTAGTAGCACCAAAGTCTAATCCTGAGCTTCAATTTCATGCTTACCTTTATCAAGGGGATGCAGGAGGATTACCGGTTGTTGGAATGAATAGTAATTATATGGATGTGGCGTTTCTTCATTATGCACCAGAGTTGTATATGAAGTATTTTGGAATCTCAATCGATAAGGAGAAAGCAATAAATGATTATTTTGCTTTTATCGAGAACGGCCAATATTCAAATTTACGGGATATCAACGGGTATCTAGAAACAACTGATTTTGTCATTACAGATCTAAATGAGGAAAATATGAAAGAGATGTCCGAAAAAATAACGAGCGCTCTAGTAGACTTCTTGAATATACATCCGTTTAGTATGAGAAAAGTGGATGGGAGCAGCGGTTATGACGTATTTCGAGCGATGATTCCTCTTGAGTTTACGGGACATAAATTTAATGAGGGTAATTTGTATAACTCAATATCTACCGATTGGGTATACGATGAGGAAAATCCTCAGCAATCCGTATACGAAGGACTTCTTTATCGTAAGGAACAAAAAGAGAAACTCCGGGATAGCGATAATCAATAACGGCTGGCACCCTAATGAGGCTATGCAGGATAGATACTATTGAGAAATGGAAAACCAATGGGAGAGATTACAGTGAATAAAAAAAATCTAGAGTTGGCGATTGAGTTACGCCATGATTTACATATGAATCCTGAATTGTCCTATCAAGAGGTATGGACCAAACAGTATATAATTAATTTCCTTCAAAAACATACAACAAATATCGAAATAATCGACAAGGGTAACTATTTCTATGCGAAATACACAGTTGGTGAGGATCAACCCACGATTGCATTTAGAGCGGATTTTGATGCCCTTCCAATTCCGGAAACAATTGACCTCCCATGGAAATCAAACAATCCAGGTGTTTCCCATAAATGTGGGCATGACGGTCATTCCGCTACTTTAGCTGGATTTGCCCTTGAGGTAGATCAAAAGGGTGCCGATCAAAATATTATCTTCCTTTTCCAGCATGCAGAAGAAACGGGACAAGGTGGCATTGAATGCGCTGAAATGATGATTGAAGAAAAAGTCGATGAAATTTACGGCTACCACAATATGTCTGGCATCGAATTCAAGGCCGTGTATGTGATTGATGGGACAGCCCACTGTGCCTCAAAAGGGATGTCCATTGAAATGGTTGGTTCACCAGCCCACGCTAGCCAGCCTGAAGATGGAGTCAATCCTTCTTTTGCAATTGCTAAAATCATTGAGACTCTACCCGAGTTAGCTTCACCCGAAAAATTTGATGGACTCGTTCTATGCACGATTATACAAGTAGATATTGGTTCGGAGAATTACGGGATTGCAGCCCATAATGGTGTTCTACGGTTAACCATTCGTGCGGAAAAAGAGGCGGAACTTAATGCGCTTCAGCAAAGAATCGAGGATCTTGCGACTCGACTTGGGAAAGAGCAGGGCATTAACGTTAGCTTTGAGTATAGGGATGAATTTCCGGAAACCGTTAATCATGAGGAATCGGTAAATAAAGTGCGACAAGTTGCGGCAGTAAAAGAATATCCACTACGTGAGCTAACCTCACCATACCGTGCATCAGAAGACTATGGTCATTATCTAAAGCTTGTAAAAGGTGCTTATTTTTATATAGGAAATGGTGAGAAATATCCATCAATCCATACCTACGAATACGATTTCCGAGATGAAATCATTGAAATCGGCGTAGAAATGTTTAAAGGACTAGTGGGGATGGAGTAATAATTTTACGTTCTACTCGTACCTCTTTTAATAATAGAATCCTAGAAGGGAAATGTTCCAACCTTGTAGAACTTCTAGGTAAAAGGGGTGCTTTATTGTGAAAAAAATATTACTCGCCATTTATGACTCGTTTTCTGAATTTGAGATAACCGTAGCGACCGCAATGCTAAGAGGGACGCACCAGATAATAACCGCTGCTGACTCGCTCAAAACGATAACTGGAGAATCAGGTCTTCAATTTGTGCCGCATTTAATGTATCAACAAGTGGACCCGACGGAGTACGACGGGATCATCATCCCTGGTGGAGACTTGATCCATGTCAAAGATACGTTGGAACTATATGACATAACGAAAACACTACACGAACAGAACAAACTAACTGCAGCCATTTGCAGTGGTACATATGTGTTAGCAAAAGCAGGAGTACTTGAAGGGAAACCATATACAGTCACTCTGCACCAAAAGCAGCGCCATTTTCTTGGTTGTTTTGAAGAGGTAAATTTTCGATACGGGCCGGTTGTGAAAGCTGGTCATATCATTACCGCACAAGGCCATGCTTATGTTGATTTTGCACTTGCTGTTGCTGAAAAGCTGGGAACTCTAACTGAATACAGTAGTGAGTTTTACAAAGGGCAACGAAATCGGCTGATGGAGGAATCCATAAAGTGAAACTATTAGTGAGGGGAATAGAGAGATGACAATCGAAATTAAGAATTTTTCAATTGGACTGCCCGAAAAAATGACATACGGAGAGAACGAAGAAGTCATAACGGCAATCCGAAAAAAGAAAGTAGAAGAAGCTTTTTTAACAAAAGACGGATTCAGTGGAGATGGAGTGGCCGATTTAAAGCATCATGGGGGTCCTGACCGTGCGGTATGTTTTTACCCATATGAGCACTATTCATTATGGGAAAGTGAATTTTTAGTTCAGTTTGC
The DNA here is from genome assembly GCF_059759275.1 of Ferdinandcohnia sp. GQ5. Lineage (NCBI taxonomy): Bacteria > Bacillati > Bacillota > Bacilli > Caryophanales > Bacillaceae > Ferdinandcohnia > Ferdinandcohnia sp. GQ5. The sequence continues at coordinate 39,766 of NZ_JCAXEW010000004.1, read as the reverse complement.
ACTTCCGACTTTCGGGGAAAATGTAACCCTTACGAATATGGAGGAAAAAGATGTCTGTATCGGAGACATTTATCAAATCGGTGACGCTGTTATTCAAATCACCCAGGGGAGAATACCGTGTAGCACCATTACAAAAAGAACGAACAATCCTCATCTTTTAAAGATGATGGTCCAAACGGGCTTTACGGGTTACTTGGCGAGAGTTTTAAAAGAAGGCATGGTACGAGAGGATTCTTCGATTTCATTAGAGGTACGAAATCCAAATCAAGTCTCGATCCTTGAGGCAAATGAGATTTATTATAAAAGACCAAGGGATATAGAAGGAATCAACAAGATTTTGGCGGTAGAAGAATTAGCAGATGAGTGGAAAGAGATGCTAGATGAGCGATTAACTAGACTAGGCCACCCACGCTAAATAGTATGAAACCTTTTTATGGAAACTCCCGTAAACAAGGTAACATATTGCCGAGGGGATGAAACGGTGAAAAGTATTTATTGTGAAAAATGTGCGGCTGAAATCACAGATAAACGCATCTTGTAAATGCAACGTATTTCTTCTATATCACGACTTACCATGATCATTGTTATTCAAGAACATTAAAAGGCAGGAAAACACTATTTGTTGGAAATGAACCGATCAATGGATTCTCTGGTAATCTTGAAGCGATTTTAGCCTTCGTGTTAGCTATGATTCTATTTTTAGATGGTGGAGGGCTTCTGTTTGTCGGAATAGTTGCCCTTTTGGTTCCCATCGTTCGCTTGTGTGCCTGGTTCACAATTGAAAGACATATAGAGTAGATTAGGGTGTTAATCCTTGCAGGATTAATGCCCTTTTTTGTGGAAGTATGTGTGGAGGTGAAAGTTTGATGAAGTACAAAAAGACGATCGTCCTTCTAGGAATCATAGTGATTCTATTTTTACTATTTAAAAAGGACTTGTGGGAGAAGAATGAGGACTTACTTAAAGAAGAAATCGTATCCATCCCACAATCGGTTGAAACGATAAATCTAAAAGAGGTTACACCATTCGAATGGGACAAGGTCTACTCCTTCAGCCCATATACACCAAAGGATACAATCTATGAAACAGTAGGCTATAAATGGGACCGCATCCAGGAAACCGTGAACGAAGACATGAACCAAATCGTATTTATGAAGGACGGAAAAGTAGTGTGCTACATATATGGGTATCCGGCCAATATCGGATATGGAATTACTTTATCAGGAGAAACTCTTTCCGAGGCTGCAACAGTCTTACATGTAGAGGATGAACTGACATTTCAAGTTGAGCGAGAAGAGGGAGTAGTGTATTTAATAAAAAAGTAAGAGTTTATAAGTGTGGAACAAAACTAGGTGCTTGTTAAGAGTTTATAACTGTGATGAAGAGGAAACCGGTGAGTCCGATGTGGATGAATCCCCTTCAAGACCGCGATGAAGAGGAAACCAGCGGTTCCCAGTCGATTGAATCCCCTTCATGACCGCGATGAAGAGGAAAACCGCAAGTCTCGGTCGATTGAATCCCCTTCATGACCGCGATGAAGAGGAAAACCGCAAGTCTCAGTCGATTGAATCCCCTTCATGACCGTGATGAAGAGGAAAACCGCAAGTCTCACGAGAGTGAATCCCCTTCATGGCCGTGATGAAGAGGAAAACAGCGGTTCTCAGTCGAGTGAATCCCCTTCATGACCGCGATGAAGAGGAAACCAGTGGTTCTCAGTCGATTGAATCCCCTTCATGACCGCGATGAAGAGGAAAACCGCAAGTCTCAGTCGATTGAATCCCCTTCATGACCGCGATGAAGAGGAAAACCGCAAGTCTCACGAGAGTGAATCCCCTTCATGACCGCGATGAAGAGGAAAACCGCAAGTCTCAGTCGATTGAATCCCCTTCATGCCCGCGATGAAGAGGAAAACCGCAAGTCTCACGAGAGTGAATCCCCTTCATGACCGCGATGAAGAGGAAAACCGCAAGTCTCACGAGAGTGAATCCCCTTCATGACCGTGATGAAGAGGAAACCAGCGAGTCTCAGTCGATTGAATCCCCTTCCTGACCGCGATGAAGAGGAAAACCGCAAGTCTCAGTCGATTGAATCCCCTTCATGACCGCGATGAAGAGGAAACCAGTGGTTCTCAGTCGATTGAATCCCCTTCATGACCGTGATGAAGAGGAAACCAGTGGTTCTCAGTCGATTGAATCCCCTTCATGAACTGATGAAGAGGAAACCAGTGAGTTCCAGTCGATTGAATCCCCTTCATGAACTGATGAAGAGGAAACCAGTGGTTCTCAGTCGATTGAATCCCCTTCATAACCGAGATGAAGAGGAAACCAGTGAGTTCCAGTCGATTGAATCCCCTTCATGAACTGATGAAGAGGAAACCAGTGGTTCTCAGTGCGCCCAAGAGTAGCTAGATTCCAACTTCCCAAAACGATCAAAATTGTTGAGAATCTACCATACACGCCTCTAGGGAAACTTGATAAAAAACAACTATCACGTTAATTAGGCAGCCGATTTCCTTAAGAAAGAAACTGTCGTTAATTAATTATTAAAGGGATATGAATCATTGGAGTAAATCTGGCCATTTTGTGTTGAAAAAATAAGAATGAAAAAAATCATAAAAAGACGCTTTCATCTATTAGTAAATTTCTCTATAATTCATTTTAAAGGGGGTGCTTACAGTTGGATAATCACTTAAGAATATCTGGTACTTCTTACACTCATGCAAAGCCTAGTATTGGAAAGGCGATACTTTGCATGGGGCGAACATTTATCTTTATCGCTAAACAAGCTTTCTAATATTTTGGCTTTGCACCTTATTTGTTAAATATCAAAATAAGGAGCGAGCAAAATTGAAATATATTAATGCAACCAAAGTTTTACCTGAAAAGCTAATTCTAGAAATCCAAAAATATGTTCAAGGGGAAACGTTATACATTCCCAAGCCGGAAACGGAACATCTGAAATGGGGAACCTCAAGTGGTGGGAGACGGTTACTTGATCGCCGTAATGACACCATTAGAAGTTCTTTTATAAGTGGCAGCAGTATCCAGCAACTGGCTGAGGAATATTACCTTTCAACCGAAACCATTAAAAAAATCGTTTATTCACATAAAAAGTAGGAGAACAGCACTGTTGAAAATCTTTTGGCAGTGCTTGTTCGTATGTAAAAAACGTTTCTAACTCATCTTTTCCATTTTGGTGGTTTGCTGCATTGTTTATCATAAAAGTAGAGATTCTGCAGCAAATGATTGGAGTTATACGAGATGAATGGAAAATTTATTAAAAATGAACAGTTAAATTTTATAAAAAAACAAATTGCTTTAATTAAAGATAGCACCAACAAGAACGTACCTCAAAATGTTTTGGCAGCTGTGATTGACTTGGCCAATGCCAAAATCTTGGATCTATTTCCAAATGCATCATTGGAACAAAAAGAAATGCTTGTTCTTGCAGGACCGAAAACTGATAAAGAATACGAGCAGTATATTCAAAACCTTTCTGACTTTTTGTTACCCTTTCCAGAAATCACTCAGCAGCAATTGAAAAAGATGTTTCCAAAACATAAAAAAATTAAACTACCTGATTTATCAAATATAGACCTTAACCAGTTGACCTATTTAAGCTGGAATGACCTAGGATATAATAAAAAATTTATAGTTTATGAGCTAGAGGGAAAAATGGTCGGCATTGAATGCGAATTTACACCAACTAGTAAGAAAAATCTTTGTTCCTTCTGTAATAGTTTTGGTGATGTTGCCTATTTTTCCACCGTAACAAAAGCGAAAAAATCTAATAATCCGGATTATTACAAGTCCATCGGTAATCTTATTTGTGTTGACAGTACTGAATGCAATAAAAAAATATCGAATGTTGAATACTTAAATGCTTTTTTAAAAGATTCACTGGGAAAATGAAAACTGATGGTGATTTCTTTACTTAACTGGAGCGGTTCAAGAATAAGGATGCTTTCTTTTTTAATAGCAGTAAAACGGGTAATTGAATTCTAGGTTATAAACGTATTAACGTATTACGCAGGCAATGTAAAAATGAATTTAAAAAGTATCCAGTCATTTATTGAGCTTACTCCGCAAATCAAATAATGGAAAAAGACCATTACTAAATAGACAAGCACTATTACTGTGCTTGTCTACTTAATAATTTAGGGGCATCCAAATTTACATCTTCTTGAGTAAATCCGACAGGTTTAACAATTCCTTCTTGCTGGAATATCCCTTCTATTTGTAAAACATAATAGCCCATCTGTTGCTTCACCCACCCATAATTTCCCTTGCTTCCTCATCATCCGCATTTTTTATCAATTTTTCCACCATTCTAATAATTAATGTTTTTTGCTGATAAGTAAGCCAAAGTGCTCTTTGTGATTAACTATTGTCATTTAATTTATATCTTCCAGAGTAAACGATGTTCACCTCGACATTTACGTGGTGCAGAGAATCTTGATTTAAAACGAGATACTGTTTTCCTGTAGCAATACGTTTCCATTGATGCGGATGTTTGCGGTATAAAGATTGACCTAAGTTGTATATATCTATACCCTTATTTAATGCAGTTTGATACGTATTCCTAATTTGCTTCTCTATTTCATTTTGAGCCATTTGTGAGATTTCCTGTTCGCTAAGATCCGTATGTAATTCATTGATTCCGGCTTTCACACTCACAGAAATATCAAAAAACGCTTTGTCCATTTTTACAATCGGGGTTACTTTATAATCGGGTTTTTCTGCAACGAGGACAGCTTCAAGTTTCTCTTCGGTAATCAGTTCAATAGGCACTCGAATCGTGTGGCTACTTAGCCAGGGCATTCCTGATAATTCTTTGAGTTCCATTCGTCCAAAATATTTGTCCTGATCATAAACATGTATACCGGAATATTTAAGCAACTCTTTTGGTTTATTACTTTCCTTCCACTGACCTTTACGTATCGATATTTCCGGTATATAACTAGTTCTGGACTTTTCGTTTGAATCTAATATAAATTGTTGTAGGCGGATCGGAGTAAGGATGGAACGCTGTCTGAAATTTTGTTCGGGATTGTGAAGAATCGATGCTTTTGGTGACAATCTAAAAAACGGTGTTGCCAAAAGGATATCTTCAATAGACTCTTTTGTACTGAAAAGCCATGATAAGTACCTTATTTCACGATATCGGTTGATTAATTCCAGTACTTCTCCGACTTTGTTTTCCTTTAGTAGTCTATCGCTAAACAAAATGGCAGAAATTTGTCCAAAGTTTAAGCGCTGTTGTGATGTACTATACAAATCATTTGCCGCTTCTGTAAATGAGGAACCCTCACCTTTGCCCACCCAAACCGGGGGCTGTTCCGCCTTTTGCTGTACCTCGAGCTTTGCCACTGTTGTGAAATCGAGCAATTGCACATAAATGATGTATCGGCCATCGAGATAATCAATTCCAACAGCCGTTGCATAGTTCATGTTTTGCACTTCGTATCTACTCCAGCACCCAGTAAGGGTGAGGAGGAGTAGAATGACAACAATACTTTTATATCCCCTCATTTTTTCCTGTCCCCTTGGCTTGTAGGATCTTGCGTATTCAACATATCCGGCCGAGTTTTTCTCCATCGCCAAGGCACTCGAAGTAGTGCATTGGCAAAGTCTTTAAATGGAGGTGAGATCGGTGCCAAGTAAGGCAAGTCGCATGAACGCAATGAGGCTAGATGGCTGAGTACAATAAATAATCCAAGGAAGAACCCGTAGATGCCAAGCATAGCGGAAAGCGTGAAAAGGAAGAAGCGTAAAATGCTAATCGTTCCAGCCAATGCCTGGCTAGATAAAGTTGAACCAAACACATGAGTAAGCGCTCCAATGACAACGATACCAGGGGATAAGAAACCTGCTCGAATGGCCGCATCCCCCAGTATAAGTCCGCCTACAACCGTTACCGTACTGCCGACAGCTGAAGGCAATCGGATACCAGCTTCTCGTAGGATTTCTAAAAAGACAAGAGCAATAAACATTTCCACTATGACATCAAATGGAATTCCCAATCGGTTAACCCCCAACATTGCAAGTAGATAATAGGGGAGTTGATCTTGATGATAGGCAAGTATGGCAACCCAAAAACCAGGTAGTAGTAAGGAAACAGACAACCCTAATAATCGAAGAAATTGACCAAACGTAGCCGCTAGTGCAGTATGGTGGATATCTTCGGGGGTTTTCACGAGTAGGAACAAATTAGCTGGTGCGATTAAAGCAGCCGGTGTGCCATCCACAATTAACGCTACACGGCCATTTAACATACAGTTCACTGTAAAGTCTGGTCTGCCTGTATAGCCCATCAAAGGAAACAATGCTTTTGTCGGTTTCATTAATTCTTCTAGTTGAGTAGCACTGAATGCTCCGTCAATTTGAAGTTCATCCAATTTATTCTTTATATTTTGAACGATCTTAAGGTTAACAATGTCACGCATGTAAAGAATCGCAACGGTTGTTTTAGTGCGAACGCCTACTTTTTTTGTTTCATATATCATGCTCGTTGATTTAATGCGTTTTCGTATTAACGCCACATTGACACCCAGTTCTTCTACGAATCCATCTTTTGGACCTTTTACCGAGACCTCAATACTGGATTCTTCAGGATTTCGTGACGGTTTTTTTGAAATATCGAGGGAAAACAAAGTTTGTAGCGTCGGGATAAACAACAGCAGTTTGCCTTCAAAAATATCCGTTTCGGCCGTTTGCTCCCACTCCTCAGGAGTGACGAATTCTAATTTTAATTGACTCGACTCTGCAATTTCCTCATGATGATGAAAACCATAGTTTTCATAAAAACGTGTCAAATGGGGGAGCGCTGTCTCATGAATGAACGTTTTGTTGTCACTTAAACCCTCACAAAAGACCAAAAGGATTCTCGATTGTTCATCATTAGGTTGTAATTTGTAAACATGGTGCTTTACATCTTGACACATTTTAAAGTGCTGGATCAGTGATTGTTCATTAAGAGGTTGCGAAACTGTTGCCTCTGAATTATTAGTTGACGGCCTTTTTCCTGTCGCCATCTTGGATCTGAATCGTTTCATCATCAGCTGTTTCTCCTTTTGCTCTGTCTAGAAAAAATGATTCGTACGACATACAAGGTCAAGGTTCCTATTGTAAAAATGCAGAATGAAGGAAAATAAAATCGGCCCAACAGTCCTAGAAAAGTCATGTCACTAATTGGTAACAAAATGGCAATAAGCATGGAAAATGCTCCTAATAACATGGGAAACCATCTATGATTTTGTATATTCCATAATTCTGCCAAGAGATAGATTGAAAGCGACACCCGAATGAATGTTCCGGATAACCATTGGTAAATCGAAAGAAAATCGACATGCTCTACATATTCTCCCATTCTAACTATTCTCCATTGAGCGTAAGGAGGGTATCGCTGGTTAGCCGCTTCATCTGGTCCGAATATTGCTATCGAGCCCATCAAAGGTCCTAATGTAAGTCCTGCAAGGATGAGGGACATTAACATCAAACTTCTGAATCCTGGTTTCTTTGTTAATTGATGCTGAAGGAGCATCATCAATATAAATAACTCGAGCAATCCCCCGGCAACATATGGAATACCTTTCCATAATGGAGCAGCTCCGTCTGCTAACACAGGGAATAGCAGGGTATAATCTTTAAACTGAAAATTCACAAACGACACAAAGTAACCAAAAATAATAACAAAAGGAACTAATATCCCGCTTACAATCGCAATCGTGCTGAGTCCTTGCCTTGAAGCAAAGAAACAAGCAACAAGTGTGATTCCAGCGAGAAAAAGCATGGGTGTTTGAGGCAAGTACGCCGCGATCGTCCATGTTAGAGTATCCTTTAAGGAAATAAGGCCCATGAGCCATATAAATAAACTATAGAAAATAAGTAAAAGTGCTGCTAAAAACTTCCCAAAGCACTGCTCTAGCCACTTCTTGAAGTGTTGATTCTTCATGTTTTTAAGGATGTAGCTCAAACAACCTATCAACACAGGTGAAGAGACAAAAACAAGAAGGACGACAAGCCAAGCATCTCGCCCTGATACTCCTAGCAGTAACGGGACAATAAGAACGTGGTTCAACAATCCAATCGAGAGCAAAATAATCATGTATGACTGAATAGGAGATATCTTAGGCAAAATCTCACCTCATTTCCAACAAATGGAATGGAAATATCATGGGTAGAATTCCCTCATTAACTTGGTTCTATTCATTATGGAAACTTTCCTGTTAAGTGGTTTATTTGATAGAAGGAACGATTAAAAGAACTTGAAAATGTTTAAAAGGTTATGGCAAAAAGTCATAACCTTTAATGGACACATATTATTTTTTTGTCAGCAAATACAACCATAGTGAATTATTAAAAAATACTTTATTTAGCTGACTGGGAGTTTAGTTGAATCATAATGCGCAATAAATGTTTTAGGTAACTTTTATGTTTATATTGATAAACTGCAGAACACCGTCATTTGCTACACAGTGCAACAATACTGTTGAGCAGGGAGACTGGAGGATGATAAAAGGTGACCGATCTTCTTCTATTTCTCTACTGCACTTCCTTGTATTGTATTCCTTCTACATCACATCTTATTTTGTAAAAGTCTGCAATTAATGGATGTGTATCTTCCGTTAAATCCAGTTCTGTTAATCTTCTTTTTCCCAGCCTTCTATCGAGCATGGCGTATGCCCTAATAAGAACATTTTCTGAGTGTATTGCTTCCTCAATTGATAAAGTGCTATATCTCATAAAGGCTTGATAAATATGATAACTCTCAAACATATTTTGGTTCATCATCAATTTTTCAGCATCATCGGATAGCTCTTCTAATTTCTGATATTCCTTTGAATTAAACATGACTTCCCAATTTTCGTTATAGGGAATCCCTTTGAGACCAGCTTCCTTTTGCATCTTTTGATATAACTTTTCATACGTTACTGCATAAGAGATATCGGACGCACTTACTATTTCTTTTTTGTCTAATGTTATCCAGACTCTGCTTGGACGATCATGGAATTTGCGATAAACCGTTGCATGTACTTTGATGCGTCCTTTTAGTTTTTTACATAGAAAACTTTCAATTGTGGATTTCGTCTTACTCCATTGCATAGAAATCACCCTCACTATACGGCGTTATTGATAAGAATCTTTCAAAAAAGTAAAATACGTTAGAAATTCAGCTTCACTAAGAGATAGATGATCCGTTAAATCTTTCGTTCTCAAAACAAACTCTTTAACCCCAATAAATTCCGATTGGGCAACAAGGTAAAAATGTGTTCCTTTTTTGTATCCTTTAAACTGCTTTTTTAATCGATATACCTTCATTAAAATTACCTACCTGATCTCTATTTCATTTAGTTAATCCAATTATAATTGATATTGATGATATTCTGCCTTTAAACTAAATGATTTGGATAAAAATAATGACACTGAGTTTATTTAACATGGTCCAATCGTGTATAGTGAGTTTATAATCTAGAATAAAAATGAAGAAAAAGAGGGGTACCTTATGTGTAGAAACATTAAAACTTTATTTAATTTTGAACCACCAGCTACGGATGAAGAGATTCACGCTGCATCTGTGCAGTACGTTAAAAAAATAACTGGGTTTAACAAGCCATCAAAGATTAACGAAGAGGCATTTAACCAAGCAATCAATGAAATAGCTTTGATTACGAGTAATTTATTAAACTCATTAAAGACTAGCGCCGAACCCAAAAATCGTGAGGTAGAGGCAGAGCGTGCTCGGATTCGGTCAGCTAAAAGATTTGGATAAAATATAATCAAAAAAAACCTCCTACTTTAAAGGAGGGAAAACGTCAAAACATATCCGGATACAGAAGAACCATGGCATCAGAAATCATGTCTGCCATTTCGCGGGCTTGCTTTTCAATCTTATCATAAGTTTCAATGTCTTTCTGATAGTCCTTATTAATCATAGTGACGGCTTCTTGTTTTGTTAAGTCTAGGTGCTGATAAAACATCTTCCTTACTGTTTCTTCAGATACATATGGATTTCCACTACTCAAGAACTTTGCAATTTCATCTGCGTTTTGATACCACTTTTTTTCTGCTGTACTTGCAGCTTGTTGATCACCGGCAATGGCTGCTTTTACAAGGTCAGCTGCAATCAGAAGATGTTCCTTAATTAAATTTCCATAAGTGGTTGCAGCCGCGTCACCATACAACCGACGAACCATATTCCCCATGTCTGTTGCATTGTGTAAGAGTCGAGTAAGTACAAATTGTAAATCGGGCAAATTGAAGGTGAGGCTAATAATTGCCATTCTTGTCCATGCAACATGCTCCTCCCACAGGCTACGCATATCGTTACGGTAATCAAGCTCGGTTTGGCTGATGCAACGATCTTTTTTAAGTTGTGTATTTGGAATCTTAATATATTCCCCAACTCTCAAATAATATGGATTAATTACTGGGTTTGTTTGAAAAATCTCTTCGGCAGTAGTCTTGTATGCTCTCGCCAACTGCCAAAGATTATCACCAGGTTGAACGGAATGTGTGTAAAAACGACTCAATGAAAACACTCCTTTTAAATGTAGATGTTTACTAAGATATTCATGTTGAATTAGCTGGGTGAATGTCCAAATTTAATCAGAGAGATTTTGATAGAAAAAGGATAATGGTTAAATTTGTTGAATGTATATAAAAAGACGTTTCTAGGAGGAAAATCTTGAAATGAGACAGATTATTGCCATGGGTGGCGGGGGCTTTTCGATGGAGCCAAATAATCTTTTGTTAGATCAATATATTTTGGCTCAAGTAAACAAAGATTTCCCCAAGGTATGTTTTATTCCAACTGCTAGTGGAGACCAAACAAACTATATTGAGCGGTTTTATAAGGCGTTTCATTCGCTTCCCTGCAAACCAACCCACTTATCCCTATTTGAACCTAATTTTGAGGATCTAGAAGAATATATTCTGGAGAAGGATGTTATATATGTGGGCGGGGGAAATACCAGAAATATGCTTCTTTTATGGAGGGAGTGGGGTTTAGATCACGTTCTGAGAAAAGCATATGAGAATGGAATTCTTCTTGCTGGCCTAAGTGCTGGTGCAATCTGCTGGTTTGAAGAAGGATTAACCGATCCATTAAATGCACCATTATATAAACTGGATTGTTTAGGCTTGTTAGAAGGGAGTAATTGCCCTCATTATGATGGTGAGAATAAAAGAAGGCCATCCTATCACCAATTAATCTTAGAAGGAAAAATAAAAGAAGGTTATGGCCTAGATGATGGTGTGGCCCTACACTTTGTAAATGAAACCCTCACTCAATCGATTAGTTCCCGACCAAGCGCAAAGTCATATTTTGTTAGAAGGACACATAATCAAATTGTCGAAGAAGAAATAAAAACCATATACTTAGGTTCATGAGCAAATAGGCACTTTAAAAAACGTAATTCGTAGAAGTCACCACGTAACGAAAGTTTAGAACGATTTATACTAGGGTACATTTAGTTGATAGAGGATAATTTAAAGGAGTGAAAAACGTATGTTTAGTCAATTGGGTCAGGTTATGTTATATGTCAATAACCAGGATGAGGCAGTGAAGTTTTGGACAGAAAAATTAGGCTTTACAATAGTTGATGAAGAAGATAATGGTCAAATGAGATGGATTGAAATCGCTCCTACAAAAGGTGCAGAAACAAGCATTATTCTGCATGATAAGGAATTCGTTGCAAAAATGTCACCTGGTTTAAATCTTGGCACACCATCTTTAATGTTTTTTACGGAAAATCTTGATCAATTACATACCGACTTATCAAACAAAAATATTACCGTCGGGGAAATAGTCACGATGCCTTCGGGCAAGGTATTTAATTTTGCGGATAACGAAGAAAATTACTTTGCAGTAATGGAGAAAAAGTAATTGGCCAACTGATAAACAAGCATGAACTTAGCAAATAATATCAAGCACAAAGAGCGACCCTCTTTGTGCTGTTTTCGTTTATTCTAATAGTTGTTTTTGAGCATATGCCCCTTTTTTTATTTTTACAATGACGTTACTTACAGCTATAAGCCAAAGAACTCCAAGTATAGTATACGTGTAGAGTGAGAATGTCTTAGAAATATCTAATGCCCCTAATAATGTCCTGATATTTGTAATAATAATTATGCCGCCTACAAGTACGCCTAAGAGGTTTGTAGGTATAATTTTGACGATCCACGCCGCGATTGGAGCTGCTATGATTCCACCTATCATCAGGGCAAGCACCCATTGGAAATTGATATTGGTCCAACCTAATGTTAAAAGAAAGCCCAATGTAGATGAAACAGCTATTGCAAATTCGCTTGTATCAACTGAACCTATCACTTTTCGCGGCTCCATTTAATTACCTGTCAATAAAACTGGAGTCGCGATTGGACCCCATCCTCCACCTCCTGTTGCATCGAAAAAACCAGCAATAAAGCCAAGTGGAACAAATTGTTTTTTTGTCCATTTCTTATTTGAGGTTGTTCTGTTGGAGTTCCCTTTGAAAAGGAATTTATAAATAACAAAAACCCCTAGGATTAATAGAAAAGTGGATACGTAGGGCTTTATCATATCGCCTGGTATACTACTTAAGAAACAAGCACCAAGAAAAGCGCCAATCGAGCCAGGTAAAATTAGTTTATATACGACTTGTTTATCAACATTTCCAAAGCGAATATGTGATACACCTGATGCAGCTGTTGTGACTACTTCTGCCATATGAACGGATGCAGAGGCAACTGCTGGTGCAATTCCAAACATAAGTAACAACGAAGTGGATGTAACCCCGTATGCCATTCCTAGAGAACCATCAACTAACTGTGCAGCTAAACCTATAAAGGCAAGAATTATCAACCTTCTCATATTTATCTCTCCTTTTTCCAACAATCCTGAATAGACTAGAAATGATTAGAAAAAATTTGAATTGTTGACTAATCTAATCAAGATTCTAACCTAAGATATGTCATATTCTTTGGGTGGGTTCTTTGTCTAAAAAAAATAGGCTTCATCTAGATTTTTGGCGGAAGGGGAGATCATCTTTTGAAGGTTTCAAGTAGGGGAGAATATGCACTGCGGGCATTAATCTGTCTTGGTGGAGAAACGAATAATCTAATAAATATAGAGGAAATATCGGAGAAAACACTTGTGCCTGTTAATTACTTAGAACAGATCCTGTTGCAACTAAAAAGAAATGGATATGTCCAAAGTAAAAGAGGGGTAAACGGAGGTTACAAATTAAGTAGAAATCCAAATGAGATTATTATTGGAGAAGTCATTCGAAACTTAGAAGGGCCATTAGCACCTATGGGGTGTGTTAGTATTACATCCTATGAAAGTTGTCCATTAGAAGGTAATTGTTTATTAAAACCTTTATGGGCACTTGTTAGAGATAAAGTGGCAGAGTTATTAGATCATACGACACTTTCCGACTTATTAAAGGGTAGTATCTAGACAAAAGAGATGACTGCTTTAATCCCATCTTTCCTATGCAATCGACTACTATCTATCCTATTAATGTAAAATAATTGTAAATTTATTAAGGTAAAGAACGAAAAACCTCGAATTTTAGTGTAAAATGGTTGGAAAAGGAAAAGAACTTAGAGTGGAGAGGGATTCGTCTAATGTTTCGCAAAATTCAATTAACAAACACAACAAGTTTAAAACATATTTTGCTCATAACGGGTATTCTCTGGTTAAAGACGGTGATTGTTTGTTTTGTCGGATTTAACCTTAGCATCCAATCCTATTTTGATATTTTATTAGTACTTACAAGTTCCATCGGGTCTTTATTATTAATGATGGGTTTCAGTTTTTATTTTCGTGAAAAGGTAAATAGATTCGTATTGTTTGCATTATTCGTTTTGGGGACTGCCATCCTTTATGCTGATCTACTTTATTACCGTTTTTATAATGATTTTGTAACGGTGCCAATCCTTTTTCAGTTCAATAATGTTGGCGGTTTAAGTGCAAGTACGGTTGAATTAATGAGTCCATGGGATCTCTTTTTGTTTGTTGATTTATTTATTGTAGGATGGCGGCTTTTAAAAATAAAGTCCGTCATTACCGTTCAAAAACATGTTAAAAAGAAATATATAGCAGCTGCTTCAGGGCTCATTGCGTTGACGATTTGTTTAGGCTTGGTTAAATCAGTTCATCTTTTCTCAGAAGCTTATGACAGGGAACAAATGGTGAAATCATTAGGGCCACTAAATTATCATTTGTATGATATTGCTTTAGGTCTCAAAGCTCCTCTAGAACGATTACTTGTAACAGAGGCAGATGCCGTTGCCTTAGAGGAGCACTTGCAGCGTAAAGATTCTGAGCGAACTGACTTATTCGGAATGGCAAAAGGTAAAAATGTGGTCCTAATCACGTTGGAATCGACTCAAGACTTTGTCATTAATCAAAAAGTAAATGGTGAAGAAGTGACACCATTCTTAAATGACTTGATTAAGAAAAGTTTTTATTTTAATCAAATCTATGATCAAACAGCACAGGGAAAAACATCGGATGCGGAATTTATGATCGATACAAGTCTATATCCATTATCAAGCGGATCTGTTTTTGTAAGAAGACCTGAGAATACGTACTATAGTCTTCCTCATATTCTAAAAGAGAACAATGATTATTATATTGCAGCACTTCATGGTAATGTAAATACGTTTTGGAATCGGGATGTCATGTACAAAGCATTAGGCTATGATCGATTTTTCTCAATGGATGATTACCAGGTAACAGAAGAAAACTCTGTTAACTATGGATTAAAAGATATTCCATTTTTTACTCAATCAGTGGAACATATGAAGGATTTACGTGAACCGTATTATGCCAAATTCCTTACCTTGACGAATCATTTTCCATATTTATTAGACGAGGAAGATCTGTTTATTGAACCAGCAAATACAGGGGAAGAAGTAGTGAATCGCTATGTGACAACAGTTCGTTACTTGGATAAATCAATTGAACTTTTTTTCGAAAAGTTAAAAGCAGAGGGATTGTACGAAGATACCGTGTTTGTACTTGTAGGTGACCACTATGGTATTTCTGAAAAATATGAAGATGGCCTTAATGAGTTACTAGGCGAAGAGGATTCGATTGTTAATCAAATAAAGCATAAACAAATACCACTGATTATTCATGTGCCTGGCCAAGAAGGGGAAACGATATCTACTCAAGGCGGTGAAATAGACATACGCCCTACTTTACTCCACCTCCTTGGTATCAAAATCGATAATCGTTATTCATTTGGACATAATCTGTTCACAAGAAATAGCGACCATCCGGTTATTTTTCGAGATGGTGGTTTTATAAGCGAACATTACTTATATAAGGATAACGTTTGTTATAGGAAGCAAGATGGAGAACCTGTAGACCTTCATAAATGTGATCCTTATTTGGACGTGGTAAGAGAAGAACTAACACTATCGGACAGTATCATCTTCGGTGATGTATTACGATTCATGGTTGAAGAATAAGTTTTTTTTATGAAGAAGGAGAAGTATGTTAGGACTAGTAAGTATCATAATCGGATATATATTTGGTTGCATCCATGGTTCAAACATCGTTGGTAAACTTAAAAAGATTAATATTAAAGAAAGTGGCGTTAAAAATGCAGGTGCTTCCAACACCACTATTGTTTTAGGTTGGAAGTACGGCATTATAGTAGCTTTAATTGACATTGGAAAAGGCATCGTGCCTGTTTTAATAATGAGATATTGGTTAAGTGGCTATTCTCTTGATGAGAGAACCTTTTACATTCTACTTTTTTTAAATGGAGCTTTCGTTATTATTGGTCATAATTTTCCTGTAACCATGAAATTTAGTGGTGGAAAAGGGACAGCTTCAATGATAGGAGTGGCTTTCGCGATTGATTGGAAGGTGGGGTTAATTGGTTTTGTCCTGCTCATTCTAATTACTCTTATTAGCGATTACCTTCCAATTGGTGTACTCGTTATGTATCTTTCATGGGTAGTACTGACTTATTTATTTGGTTATCCTTTGTCTGCAATATTGATTACATTCGCCTTAACATTACTATGTATCTATAAACATATGGAAAACTGGAAACGAATCCAAAACCAAACAGAAACAAGGGTTTCGAGCATGTTTAAAAAGAAGTGATGGATATGGAATGTTACTAAATAGGTAAATAGGGTGTCAAATATGTTTGACACCTTGTTTGCTTTTTTTTATAATGAAGGTGTAAAAAAGTCTTTACAGCTTACAAAAGCAAGGGTGGCATCGCGAATGGAAAATAAAATTAAAGAATACAGAGAAAGCAGTGGGTTCTCACAAGGGAAATTAGCAGAAATGTGTAATGTCAGTAGGCAAACGATTAATGCAATCGAGAACAATAAATATGATCCCAGCTTGCAGCTAGCATTTGATATTGCACGGACATTAGGAGTCACCATGGAAGAAATCTTTATGCCAGAGAATGGGGGGAAAAGGAATGGATAAAACAAAAAAAGTAATTGGGGTTATAGCCTTTCTTGTATTTTTAACAATTGCAGGATTCTCCTTATACAAGTGGATAAGATATGGAACGATTGATGCTGGTTCAATATTCTTTAGTTTTCTTGCTTTAACTTATTTTTTCAACTGGCTCAATTGGGGGAATCATGAAGGTGGTGGCGAGAAAGACGAATTAGACAAACATATTCAAACCCAAAGTGCCAAAATCGGTTATTATGTGCTAATGGTACTATCCGGTTTAATACTCTTTATATCTGAAGGGACCGGAAACTTTAATCATATTGATAATTATCCTTTGCTGCTAGTGGTTTGCCTTACATTTGTTACCGTTCCGATTACAGAATTTATTTACTCTAGAAAGTACAAGTAATTCGAGCAATTTCTATCTAAATAACATCAAGAGGTTTACGTAAATCAAGGGGAGACGCTTCTTGTTTCATATTGTTATGTAGGGAAGGGGAGATAAAACGTGAAGAAGAAAGATATCATTTGGTTAATTGTTTTAACGGGAATCACGGTATATATTGGATTCACATTAGTCAGCTACTTTTATATTGGGGATACATTTGGGATTCCTGAATATTTGGTTGTTATCGGACTCGTTATTGCCTGGTCGGAGTTCATAACTTGGGGGTCACGCAGAGAGGTTCAAAAAGATGAAATGGGTAAAGAGATAATTAAAAAAAGCAATAACATAAGTTATAACATTCTTTTTATAGCATTATTAATTATTTGGATCATAGACTATTTATTTATTGGGAATGAACATAACTATCCACTTTTTATTGCTTTGTGCTTAGCGTATACCATTAATCCAGTCGTTCAATATATTCTAGTGAAAAGACAGATAGGTTAACTTTTTAAGTGAGGATGTCGCCTTTTTCTGGGGGAGAAAATAATGAAAATTAAATATTCCATTGTTGATGTGTTTTCACAAGGAAAATATACAGGAAATCCACTTGCGGTATTTAAAAACACTGGAAATCTTCCTGATAAAGAAATGCAACAAATAGCTAAAGAAATTAATTACTCCGAAACTACTTTTATCTTGTCTGATGTAAAAAATACCGGTGGGTATGATGTTCGAATCTTTACACCGAATGAAGAGATTCCTTTTGCTGGTCACCCTACTTTAGGAACTGCTTTTATTATTCAAAACGAATTAGTAGAGGAACCCGTAGAACAACTGATTCTAAATTATAAGGCTGGTAAAATCCCAGTATCATTTAATTGATCAAGATGAAGTTATTTGGATGAAACAAAATGAACCAACTTTTGGTCCACTTTTAGATAAAAAAATAGTTTCTGATGTTTTAAACATTGGTCATGAATACATAGAAGATGATTTTCCAATTCAAGAGGTTTCAACAGGACTTCCGTCCATAATTGTCCCTTTAAAGTCTTTAGAGGCTGTAAAGAAAGTCAATATAAATAAAGAAAAGTATTATACATTAATTGAACACTTGGAAGCGAAAGGAATTCTAGTTTTTTCACCAGAAACCTATCACTCTGAAAATAATATTAATGTTCGAGACTTTGCAGATTACTATGGTATTCCAGAAGATGCGGCTACGGGAAGTTCGAATGGATGCTTAGCTGCATACCTTGTGAAATATAAGTACTTCAATAAGAGTGAAATTAACATTCGTGTAGAACAAGGATATGAAATAGGTCGGAAGTCGTTATTATTTCTAAAAGCGAATGAGCGCAACGAGAAAATGAATGTTTATGTAGGTGGGAGAGTCATAAAAATAGCTCAAGGTGAGTGGTTTCTATAACCATGATGTGCTCCTTTGTAAAATCAGACAAAAGAGCAACAAAGTTTATGAAAACAGCCATTATTTATGACCCTGTTATGGGAATGGCATCAATAGGGCAGTTACAGAGGTGGACTCTATGAAACAAATGAATATTGATTCTTGGTTGATTGAGATTGATATTGCAAAAACAAAGGAATTCTATGAAACGTATCATTTTATCACCGAAGATTGCGGTTGTGATTATTGTACGAATTTTGTTTTAGCTTGTGACACGTTCTCTCCAGAGGTAACAGACCTTTTTCATACACTAGGTATTGATCCTCGAAAAGAGGGAGAGGTTTCTGAGTTTATGAAGAACGAGGATGGAACACATATATATATTGCCTTTTATCATCTTGTTGGCAAAATCATTGAGCGCCCCGAGCATTCACAGCCTACTAAGAAGAATGGCGAAGATTCGCCACTTTTATTTGTTAACGTTCATGGTTTTGAAATAAGTTTTACTGAAGATTTATCGTTAGTTCCAGATGGATTTCCAATGCCAACAATTCAAATGGAGATGCAACTAAATATCCCGTGGTTATTAACTTAATATGTGTTGGAATACTTAAAAATGAAGGCTTAAGGGGTAGCTACTACTCCTTTTTGTTTTAATTTTCACCTTGTTTTTTCATGATTTTGGTTTATAAGCCATCATATGATAGATTCAACTTTTCATAATATTGTCTTCATACTATATTAATTTAATGAAAGGCTATTTTCGTAAACTTTGTTGCTTTTTGATCCGAGTATGATAGGGATAGATTATTGTCCATTCAGTGATTTCAGTGGATGGTACGAGATCCTCGAAAATGCTTGCATTTTCTTCGTGCGGTGTAGTTTCAAGGAAGCAATCCAACGTCCTGCGGGAATAGCGAGCCAAGCGAGACCCCGCAGTGACATAACGACTTGTCCAGTTGCAGCGGCTAGAAACTCGAGAAATTTCAACTCCTCCTTCAGAGGCAAAATACGCCTCTTTGTCGGAGTCTCCGAGGCACACGACGTGGCGCTTTAGTCGGCCAATTTTCTCGTTTCTGTGCAAGCCGCCTTCACATTTCGTTGAGGAGGCTTGCGGATTGCCCGCGGAAAGCGAGTACCAGGAGCGGAAATCACCCTACATATAAAAGCAACAATCTTTTAGAAAAGAGACTAAAGAAAAAATCTCAATATTAGTATAAAGTTAACTCATGAAGTCATTTTTAATGGGGTGGGAAACTATGAAAATAGTCCAGGCAACAATGGAAGACCTTGATGGAGTATCAAAATTATTTAATTCATATCGAATGTTTTATCAACAAGAATCTGATATAGAAGGGGCTAAGGCATACATAGAAGAACGTATGGAGTGCAAGGAGTCCGTCATATTTGTCGTGAAAGACCACGAAAACTATATTGGCTTTACACAACTTTATCCTACTTTTTCATCTATATATATGAAAAGAGCTTGGATCTTAAATGACTTATATGTTGATTCAAATGCAAGAAAACAAGGCATAGGAGATATGCTTTTACAGAAAGCAAAAGAATATGCCATTGAAACAGGTGCTAAAAGCATCAGTCTCAGCACGGCACCAGACAATGATTCAGCGCAAAGATTATATGAAAAGAATGGCTACAAAAGGGATTCTCAATTTTATCATTATGAATTAGAACTAGCGGGGGCTTTATGATTAATTACAATGGGAAAAGATTTGTTTCAATTGCTAACACTGAGAATGGAGAAGTTTCTTCAAAGACTTTTTTTGATTATGAACAAGATGGAAATATCCTTTCAGCCTCTTATAGTGGTGGCGAAATCGTTAAAGGTACACTTATCGGTATAGTTGAAGAGAATGGTAGTTTACATTTTAGATATAACCATGTGAATATAAGGAATGAGATACGGGGAGGGCAATGTTATTCAACTCCCGAATTACTTCCAGACGGTAGAATTAGACTACACGAGAGTTGGAAATGGCATGATAATGAACAAACTGAAGGGAAATCTACCATTGAAGAGGTAAACTAGAACACTAGTCGGTTACTTTGTTTGAAACCAACTTTTTTTCCAACTATAATAAAGAAAACATAGAAGGAAGGAAGTATTATGACTAAACATCGGATTTATACAATGAGTTTTGCAGGTGTCTATCCTCACTATATTACGAAGGCCGAGAAAAAAGGGCGTACGAAACAAGAAGTCGATGAAATCATTTGTTGGTTAACAGGGTATAGTCAGGAAGAGTTAGAAGCGCATATAGAAAATAAGACAAACTTTGAAGATCTTTTTGCCGAAGCACCGAAATTAAATCCTTCACGTGCTTTGATCAAAGGTGTGATCTGTGGAGTCCGCATAGAAGAAATTGAAGACCCGTTGATGAAGGAAGTTCGCTATATGGATAAGCTAATCGATGAGTTAGCAAAAGGAAAAGCAATGGAGAAAATTTTGCGGAAATAATAATTAAACACGAAGAAACACTGATTCCATTTAAATGTAAAAGGAAAAGTGTTTCTTTTTTGATGTTCACCCACGCGTTTAACATCGTAAGGGGAAACATATGAAACTTTAATGAAAAACGCAGTAGTTTAAAAGGTGCCTCTTTCCTTTGTAAGGTAGGTAGCCTCGTAGTTATTAAAAAAATGTCTAGTCCGATAGGGTAATTTATATTTAATGAAGAAGGAATAAAAGCTGGATGAGCCGAATAAATCATAGTGTTTAAGGTTTTGTTTTATTTTCAAAATCTGGAGTCGCCACCTTACGCTCCAATCAACTTGGTTTAACAAAAAGCAGCAATCTTTTAGAAAAAAGTCTTTAACATTGAAAGATATTCTAAACAGTAAGGAGATTGGTTGAATGAAAGTTGTAACTAACATGTTTTTAGAACAACTTGAGATGAATTATCATAAAAATGATTGGTTTGCATCCATGGATCAGGCGCTTCGTGGAGTCACCGCGACTGAGGCAGCATGGACAAGTTCGGGAAACAGCAATTCAATTTGGCAGATTGTTAACCATTTGATCTTTTGGAATGAAGATGTAATCCATCGAATTAAGGGCACAGAAAACCCGCAAAAGGCAGAAGACAATGAAGAGACCTTTGGAAACACAGGGGATCCAGAAGACGTAAATGGGTGGGCTCAGACAATGCAGCGCCTTAATGAAGTCATGAATCATTTAAAAACGGTTATTGCGGATCTTGACGATGAAAAGTTAAAAGCTCCTTATGCTGCTGACAGATACTCTATTGAGCGTTTACTAAGCCATATCATGATGCACGATACGTATCATCTTGGCCAAATTGTTCTGTTACGGAAGTTGCAATCCACTTGGGATGGCGTTGATTGGTCCTAAATCAAATTGGTTTTACAAATGGTGTTAGAGTTAAGAATTATAATAGGTGATTAGGATTGAACTTCAAACAATGATAGAGGGCAAGATTAGGTGATCATTTTATTGATCACCTATTTTTTTATGTGTAAATACAACTCATCATATTTTTCGGCTAATGTAAAATCCAAAGCTGTTAGTCCCCTTGCTCTCCACGATGTAATCTTAATCGAAATCAGTTTATAGTCAATGGAGATAAAGGGATGGTGATTTATTTTCTCTGACAGCTGGGCGACATTCTGAACAAATTCTATTCCGTTTAGATAGTCCTTAAATCGATATTTCCGTTGAATCCATTTTCCATCGACTAGCTTCCAGTCTGGATGTTCTGCTAGTTTTTCTTTAATAGCTTCATCGCTAAGTTTATCCATGTTTATTTCCCCTTTGTATTTATGGGACACGGGGACAGGTCCCCTGTCCCAGCTGGGACGACGGACCTGTCCTTCGTGTCCCACTTATTGAACAATTTCAAAGACTGTTCCTTGGTTAAAGTCAGTCACTTTCGTAGAGCCATAAGCTCCTAGGTATAATCTGGTTTGATTTAGATTTGTTCCTAGGCTAACGTAATATGCTGATTGAGTGCCGGAGTTATAATTGGTTTCAATAATGCTATAATCATTTGGTTTACCATCTATTCGTGCCCTCGTATAAGCTAAGGCCCCTCTGACTGGAGGTTGTGATTTGTCCTTTCGGGCGAAATCAATAAATACGACACTTCCTGTTAAGTCAGGAATGCCATTCCCCATATAGGCTTGCACTCCTGTGAGCGCCGTCCCACTAAACTTATCAGGTCGGTGATCTTGATGATAATAACTAGTTAAAGGATGAATCCGACTCACTGATGTTTCAATTACCTCATTGTAATAGGCAAAAATTTTCTCATTTACATCTTGGCTAGATGTACAGTTTCTAATAATCGAAGTAGGCAAATCACCTTCCCACCCACGCCAACCAAAATTAATAAAACCTTCTTGTTCGAGAGGACGAGGATTTCCTGCCTCCATTTGGAAAGAGGAACTCTGCCCCGTAAGCTGAGTAACAGGAAATGGTTTAATTTGAACGAATGAAAAAATGGACTCAACTAAATCCTGACCGACATTTCCCACGTATTTGATAAACTGATTATTATACCGTTGATAGGAAATGCCTGGTATATTACGAACGCCTTTGGCTATAACCGTGAGCGTTTCCTGAATAGGTACAGATAGTTCACTAAAACGAGTGACGACGGACGGATTATGGATTGACGTATTTCTACCAACATCGATTTCAATGATTTTCCCCGCGATTTCCATATCATTTTGGCTTAAATTAAACGGGTCATACCCTGAACCACCATCCCCGGTTGTTAAAACAAGTTTTCCTGTTTCGGGTGAAAAGTTTAAGCTGTTAACACCATTATGATTTGAAAATGGCCTTCTTAGATTAAGTAAAGTTCGCCTCTTTTGGGGCTGGCCATTCGGTTGTAATATCCATTCTTCTACAGTATCAATATGGTCAAAGAGAGTATCTCGATTTGTCCATCTAAGGTTTAATGTGTTGGTATCACACGGGTTCGGAGCATAAGGTTCTGGAAGAGCACCTGGACCTTGTGTTCCAGCTACTGAATAATGAAGATAAAATAAGCCGTTATAATTAAATCTGGGATGAAACGCTAGTCCAAGCAAACCTCTCTCATCATATCCGCCGTTAGTACCTAGTTTAAGGATTCGAGATCGAATATCTAAAAAAGTTCGAATCTCACCGTTTCCTATGTAAAAGATTTCTCCAACTTGGGTTGCAATAAATAATCGTTCAATTGAGTCACCTGGTAAAAAAGCGGTCTTCAAAACAGTGGGTAAATTAATCCGTTGTACAATGGGACGTAAACGAACCTTCACTTTGCTCAACAAACTTTACACCCCTTCTCATTGCTTTCTTCTAGCCCTGCATTAACGGGCTGTAAGCCCTCTTTCAGAGGTGGCAACTGCCCATAAAAGCCCGATTGGTTCAACTAACAATCAGTGGGGAAAGAATGCCCCCTGATTGAAGTATCACTTTAGAATATGAGTCGAAGATTTCTAATAGTACCAAATAAAAATGACTGCTGGTCTAGAACAACAATTTCTAGCATAAACTTCTTTCTTACTGCATCTACCTATTATGGGGGTGTCACATGCGGTCATTTATTAAGAAAGTTTGGGTAGATAAGACAAACCTATCAATTGACGGTTATCCAAAGTCAATGAGGCTAGTAGTAGGTGGATTATTAGGTTCAGCGGCCGTCATTTTTCAGTCTGCAGGGGTTTTTACGGGGATCGGTTTTATCCTAAGTATGATGAGTACGGGCCCTCTTGTACTTGCAAGCCTAATGTCACTTAAAATTGGTGTGATGACATATTTCGTATCCGCATTTCTATTGGTTATGCTCCAGCCAAGTGAACTATTGGTATTTCTCTTTACCACAGGATTATTAGGGCTCAGTTTAGGCATTGGGCTTAAGTATTTAAAGAAGAGCGTATTAACAGTTGCGTTTGCAGCATTAAATTTGACGTTAGGTATAAGTCTTTTATTATATGTAATTAAGTTTCCTATACTAGGGCCATCCGTATCACTACGTTTTGATAGTGTGGTTCTATTAGCGATATTTGCTTTTTGCTTATTGTATAGCTGGATTTGGATGAAAGTAAGTATCTCTGCTTTTAAAGTTCTCCAAAAAATTGTTTCACGATGAGGGTGGGACAAGGGACCTGTCCCTGTGTCCCATGTTTGTGAAGATTGGTTATAGCTTGTTGGTCCAAGAAGGAATTTGGGGTGTTTTTGTGGAATATATTTATTAAAATAGATTTCCAAAGTATTCTTAATACCAGAGAATAAAGGCGAAATACGATGGAGAGTATGTAGGAAGGTGAAAATGTGGTTGATACTAGAAGTGAGTTTTGGGAATGGATTAAAGCCCTTTTTATTGCACTCTTAATAGCTTTTATTATTCGTGTATTTTTCTTTACACCTGCTATTGTTGAAGGTGCCTCGATGCAGCCTACTTTGCAAGACCAAAATCGAATGATTGTTACAAAAGTTGGTGAACCGAAAAGATTTGATGTTGTCGTTTTTCACGCAACTAAGGAAAAAGACTATATTAAAAGAGTGATTGGTTTGCCGGGAGATCGCATCGAGTATAAAGATGATACATTGTACATTAATGGAAAACCATACGATGAGCCCTATTTAGACAAGAGTAAACAAGAGCTAATCAATGGCCCATTAACAAATTCATTCACATTACGGGAAACTCCTGTGGGTAGTGATGTAGTTCCAGAAGGACATTTGTTTGTGATGGGGGATAACCGTCGAAATAGTATGGACAGTCGTCACATTGGGGCGATTCCAATAGATAGTGTGGTTGGAACTACAAATCTTGTAGTCTGGCCAATCAAAGAGATCAAAATACTTGATTAAGTATATAAAAGGTGCTCTCCAATAGCACCTTTTTTTAATGTATTAGAAACTTTCTCTTTTTAATTTCGTATACACATGTAAGATGAACTAAAGGGATGGTCTTGATGGAAGCGATTTATACAATTCTTGAGAATATATTTGGTGCCATTGCTCATGTTTTGGACAATAGGAGAAAAGGTAAAAAAGGAACGGGGTGAAATAATGTTAGCTAAGATTAAAGCACTACCCGAGAAAAAAGCATTCATGATCGGCATGTCAATTATTATAATCAGTCCATTATTATTATTTCTATTTTCGCTATTATTCCCTATAGATAATTGGATGACAATGATTATCCAAGGTATTGTCTGGGGTATTGCCACCTTATTTGTTTTAAGTGCTGCTGATAAAAGGCATTCACGAGTGAAGTAAGTAGAAAAGGATTTAGATTTGCCTTAAGTTTCCCGATAAACTTTATATTATCTGTACACAACATTTACTTGGCTTTAATATTCAGATGATATGATTGATTTATCAACGAATGAGGAGGCATTATAAATGAATGTACGTGCACTATTTATTGATATGGATGGTACATTGCTAACAGCTTCAAACAATATTTCCCAACGGAATTTAGAAGCCATTTATAGACTGATTAATCAGGGAGTAAAGGTTTTTCTAGCAACTGGCCGACACTACGAAGTAACGGCTCCCTACCATAAAGAAATCGGATTACGAACACCCATGATTTGTTTGAATGGCGCCTCTATTCATGATGCATGGACGGGAAAAGCGTTACAAAAGAGAACCGTCAACATAAATGAGGAGCGATTTCACCTTCTGACTGCTGATAGACCTTGTAATGTTATCGTTCATACAGTAGATGGGCTCTATTGTAAGGAAACAGATGAAGAAATCGATTATTGGACAAAAGTTGGGCAATCTCCACCAACATATATTGGAGATTTAAGACAGGCTCAGTACCAAGATGTACTTAAATATAGTGTTCGAACAGGAACAGCAAGTCCAGAGTTATCTTCTATATTTAAAAAGGAAGCAGAAGTCATTGACTGGAATGATGGGTTTGAATTAGTTGCACCTAAAGTTTCGAAATGGTCTGCTATAAAAAGCTTAATTCATGCTTATCGCATTAACCCAAAAGAAGTTGTCGCCATTGGTGACGGACCAAATGATATCCAAATGCTTCGTCATGTCGGTACTGGTGTGGCTATGGGGAATGCAGATAATGATGTAAAAGCAGTAGCTGATTTTGTTACAGGGCACCACCAAAATGATGGATTAGCTGAGTTCATCGAACGCTATCTATGTAAACCATATGAGACGTATGGCCTGTAAAGTAAGCTGAATGGTTAGTGATTAAAATGTTTTGCTTTTTTTCGTAGATTTAAAGAAAAACTAAATACACAATACATTCGGCCATATAAGTGAAATTATTATATGGCTTTTTCATCTCTATTTAACTCAAATTAACCCAACCAAAAGATAAATAGCTGTTCCCCATATAAAGATCGCAGAGCATTTATTGAATACCTTCATTAAAACTCCAGTACCATCTAATCTTTTCATAACCGCACCAGCCAGCATTAATCCAAAGAACCATATCCAAGATATAAAAATACAAGAAACGGTAAATAGCATTTGTTCTGTTCCGACATATTTTAATGCACTTGTTCCAATCACCCCGACGATATCTAGGATGGCATGCGGATTTAGCAAGGAAACGGATAAAGCAAAGATGATTTGTTGCCGGATAGGCAAAGCTTTGTTCGTTTCATTTGTTGTCGGTGAAGACCGCCAAATTGCGTATCCCATATATAGTAAAAACAAAATCCCCGCACTCATCAGACTAATCCGCAACCATTCAAATTGTAGAACGATTGCTGACAAACCAAACACAGCTAAAAGGATTAACAGTGTATCGCACAAACCAGCTGTAATAGTTGCAGGAAACGCCCGCAGTAGTTTTGGCTGTGTTGCCCCTTGCGAAAATACAAATACATTTTGTACACCTAAAGGTAAAATTAGACCAAATGCTAAGATAATCCCATGTAAAATGGCTTCCATATACTCAACTCCATTGTTTAAACAAATAGTTTGGTTCAAACTTATTTATCAGGTTTAAATACTTCTACCATAATCTTTGTTATATATTCTTCTTTTTGATTCGTTACAACCGTATCGTAAACATACTCTTCAAACACATAATTTCCTAAGGTTAGATTTAATCGTTCCATTTCCGAAAGAAGTCGTTTATATGTTTTATGTATTGTTTTATCATCACCGACATGGTATCCGATAAGGAAATCACCTTTTACAGCTTGGAAATAAGGATAACCCTCTTTGGGATTAGGTTGTTCCATATATAAGTAGCTATATTTAGAGAATTCTCCATTTAATACTTGCTCCCGTTTGGTTATACCACCTATAGGGTGGCCAGTGTCAAGTTGTGATTCATTTAATTCGTCAATAAATTCAGAAATGACTTCTACAAATTCTTCATCCGAAATATTTTCGATATTTCTACTTAAATAAAGTGTGGCTTCAGGTAAGTGTTCAAGGGTAATTTGGTCAAAGTTAATTTGTGCGGCCTCTTCCATTAATCCTATTTTAGCCTCAATTAGCTTTTCCTTCATTTCAATTTCTTGGCGCTTTTTCACGATTTCTTCCCGTTTTTGATACATTAAACGTAAAAAGCTTTCAGGGGATTTATTTTGTGTGTATTGTTGAATGTCGTGTAGTGACATATCGAGATCTTTTAATAAATCAATTACATAAAATAACTCCATTTGATTAATGGAATAAAATCGGTATCCTTTTTCATTTTTATATACTGGAGACAAAAGTCCGATTTGATCATAGTAAAAGAGAGTTTGTTTGTTAACCTTGCAAAGCTTTGCGAATTCACCAGTCGTTAAATACTTTACATTTTTTTCATTCATTTTTTACAACTCCATTCTTGACTATATAGTAACTATATACACTACGATAAAATCTGTAAACAAATGAAAAGTCTAATGGTATTTGTTTTGTTTAAGGAGTGTGAAATTGATGAAGACATATAAAGTCACTTTATGGTTATTATTAATGAATTTATTCATTGCATTTTTGGGAATTGGCCTTGTCATTCCTGTATTACCAACGTTAATGAATGAATTAGGTTTAACCGGTACAACAGTTGGCTATTTAACTGCTGTGTTCGCGATTGCTCAATTGATTGCCTCACCATTTGCAGGTAAGGCTGTAGATAAGTATGGAAGAAAAATAATGATTGTCATAGGCTTATTTATATTCGGCTTCTCAGAATTCTTATTTGGGATAGGGAAAGGAATTGAGATATTATTTATTTCGCGTATTTTTGGCGGAATTAGTGCCGCATTCATCATGCCAGCAGTTACAGCCTTTATTGCGGATATTACGACTTTGGAGACTCGTCCGAAAGCACTCGGTTATATGTCTGCGGCCATAAGCACAGGGTTTATTATTGGTCCAGGTATAGGTGGATTTCTTGCTGAATTGGGGACGCGAATTCCATTCTTTTTTGCAGCGGGACTTGGTACGATCGCAGCGATTCTTTCGATCATTTTATTATCTGAACCCGAACGTCAGACAGAAAATCACGAACAACCATCGGAAGACCAAGTTGGGTTTAAACGGATGTTTGCTCCAAAATATTTCATTGCGTTTATCTTAATTTTTATTGCTTCGTTTGGTTTAGCAGCTTTTGAATCATTTTTTAGTTTATTTGTGGACCACAAATTTCAATTTACACCAGCTGATATAGCCATTGTAATTACCGGTGGTGCCATTTTTGGCGCAGTGTCTCAAGTTCTTTTGTTTGATCGGTTAACGCGGATTTGGGGTGAAATTAAACTCATTCGTTATAGTTTAATCTTGTCAGCCTTACTTGTCTTCCTAATGACCGCCGTTCATTCCTATTTCGCAATTTTGCTCGTTACATTTATTCTGTTTGTCGGGTTTGATTTATTCCGACCAGCTGTTACTTCATATCTTTCGAATAACGCAGGGAATGAACAGGGATGGGCTGGTGGAATGAACTCAATGTTCACAAGTTTAGCAAACGTTAGTGGCCCAATTTTAGGCGGTATGCTATTCGATATCGACATCAATTATCCTTACTACTTTGCAACAGTGATACTTGCTTTCGGGATTATTTTAACCCTATTCTGGCGGAAACAAGAAAAAACGGTAAAACAAGTGAAGCCCAGTGTAGCTAATTAAGGTAGATAAAAATAATGTAGGTAAGCAAGCACAAAGGGGGAACCTCTTTGTGCTTTTTTACAGGAATAAAGTATCATCATCCATTTATCTCTAAACATCGTTTGACAATGAGAATCATTTTCATTTATAGTATTAATTGAGAGGTATTCTCATTTGAAATCGGAGGAACATAAGTGATATCCCCTTTTAATTATAGTCTCCATAATTAAACCATAAATAAGCGCTAGTTCCTCCACCCTGCTGATGAAGGGATAAAGATTGGCTTAGGGAAGGTGAATGTCATGAAGCATCGCTTTGTTTTATTAAGAACCAGTGTAATAGAAGTAGAATGTCCTTGCACCAAATGCGAGGGTATGAAAAAAATAGAAGTAAAAAAAGGGACTATATTAACCATAACTCCAGATAGGAAATATGTTGATAACCTTGGCTGGTATGTGTTAATTGATTTTGATGATAAATTCCAAGTATACATAAACATCCATGACTTTGAAAAATATTATTTTGAAAATATGTTCTGTTCGTTTATAGATTTAGATCTAAAATTAAACTATCTAGAATACAAGCTAAATGAATCTCTAGATGAAAGAAATGAAGAGGCTTTTCACCTATTATCAAATGAACTCATGGATTTGAACGAACTTAGGGAGAAGATTATTCGAAGCATGAGCATACATTATGAAGTATAAGTGTATATGATCACACAAGGAGGTATTGACTTGAGTATAATAGAGGTAATTAAGGCACGTCGTAATATAAAGAGTTTTAAACAGGATCAAATTGAAATGGAGCAGATATATAAATGGTTACAAGCAGGTTCGATGGCCCCGAACCATCGAATGACGGAACCTTGGGAAGTGTATGTTGTCGGTCCGGAGACAAGGAAAAAAGTAAATCATAAAACGAACTTCGGTAATGCACCATTAGTACTTGCTGTATTATCGAGACATGGTGCATCAGAAGCAGAGACGTACGAAAATGCAATTGCAACCTCTTGTTTTGTGCAAAACTTTCTCCTTGCTGCTTGGGCAGATGGTGTAGGTGCTTTCTGGTCATCAATCGCTAATGCCCAAAAAATTCGTGATATCTTAGGAGTTCCAGACGGTTATGATGTCATTGGAGTATTTGGTGTCGGATATCCTGCTGAAATTAAAGATGCAAAAGAACGAACATCTATTCAAGAAAAAATAAAGTACCTTTCTTAAAAAACCTCATATTGTTACAGCTATCATGGTGTGTTGATCCTTAGCGGGATTAACACACTTTTTTGTTTTATTTAGTAAGCTTTGTATATACTTTGTACAACACTGATGGCCAGGGGTGATATGAACTTGGTTGTCGTTCATAACACTTTGAGCTATCATTCAAATACGTTCATTTCGGACACGGAAGCTCCTGTTTCCATGAAAACTTTCCGAAACCAGCATGCATTCGGACCCAGCTGCTCCTATGCCCATGAAAGTAGTCCGAATCAAGCGGGCATTCGGACAATGCTGCTCCTGTGGTCATGAAAGTTGTCTGAATTCAGCATGCATTGGGACACAGCTGCTACTGTGCCCATGAAAACTGTCCGAATCCATAGTGCATTCGGACAATGCTGCTCCTGTGCTCATGAAAGCAGTCCGAATCCAGAGTGTATTCGGACACGGCTGCTCCTGTGCCCATGAAAACTGTCCAAATCTAGCGGGCATTTGGACACAGTCGCTCTTATGCCCATGAATGTTGTCAAAATCCATAGTGTATTCGGACACGGCTGCTCCTGTGCCCATGAAAACTGTCCGAATCCAGAGTGCATTCGGACAATGCTGCTCCTGTGCTCATGAAAGCAGTCCGAATCCAGAGTGTATTCGGACACGGCTGCTCCTTGGATCCAGAAAGCACTCCGAATCCAGAGTGCATTCGGACCCAGCTGCCTATATGACCATAAAAGCTGTCCCAATCCAGCATGCATTCGGACGCACCCGCCCTTGGAATATTGGAAGCAGTCCGAATCCATCACATATTCGGGCACGTAAGCCCCTTTCATCCAGAAATTTGTCAGAATTCCCCTTTCATTCCGACATCCCTCCTTGAAATCAGTATGCCTATAGTCGAAACATCCCTACAGGTCAACACCTCATACTTTCAGGAAAATTTTAAGCTAATTGTGAATTGGACGAAATCAAATAATATAGATGAGATTATTTTTCTTGAGTAAGTTTTCATCAACAGATACTATAGAGTTTGGAACATTATTAGGAAGGAAGACAACATGGATA
Source organism: Ferdinandcohnia sp. GQ5 (assembly GCF_059759275.1). NCBI lineage: Bacteria > Bacillati > Bacillota > Bacilli > Caryophanales > Bacillaceae > Ferdinandcohnia > Ferdinandcohnia sp. GQ5. The sequence continues at coordinate 8,204 of NZ_JCAXEW010000004.1, read as the reverse complement.
AACGTATTTATTTTTTAATGATCATTTCCTTTATCATTGGGTTAGTTGAACTTATCATTAGCGGCATCTTAGATTTAATTGCAGAGGATTTAGAGGTAAGCATCGGACAAGTTGGCTTGCTGATTACTGTATTTGCTGTCATTTTTGCAGTGGCATCACCAATTTTACTTGTTATGACTGCTAAAATAGAAAGAAAAAGGCTTACCTTAATATGCTTATACATCTTTTTCATCGGTTGTATCGTAACCGTGCTCGCACCGACTTTTTCAATTTTGTTTATAGGAAGAATTATCCTTGCTCTGAGTGGAGCGTTATTAATCATCTTGTGCTTGGTTATGGCGCCTAGCTTAGTAGGGGAAAAGTATAAAGGCAGGGCAATCGGGATTGTGTCCATGGGAGTAAGTGCTTCTTTAGTTTTAGGGGTACCAATCGGTCTTATCATGGGTAATAGTTTTGGCTGGAGAGCACCTTTCGTACTTATTACGGTTTTGACGGGATTATCTATCATTGGCGTTCATCTATTAATGAGTAGAGTACAACCAAAGCCTCAAATTCCATTAAAGAAACAGCTGGCTACCTTGAAAAATCACAAAATTACTCTAGGGCTAACAACGACTTTTCTGTATATGACAGGTCATACGATCATGTATGCCTATTTTAAGCCATATCTAGAAGTTACCACTGATTTTAACGCGACGTGGATTAGTGTTATCTATTTCATTTTTGGTTTTGCAGCAGTAAGTGGTGGGGGTCTTGGCGGTGTCTTGGCAGATTTATTGGGCTCAAGAAAAACAATGGTTATTTCACTAGTAATTTTTAGTGCATTATTCTTTGTATTTCCATACTCGGCAGATTTGTATCTCGTGTTTTTCATTGTCCTAATTGTTTGGGGAATTCTCAGTTGGGCGATTTCACCAGCCATGCAATCTTATCTGATTGAAATAGCCCCTGAATCGTCGGAAATTCAACAAAGCCTGAATAACTCAGCCCTTCACTTAGGTGTGGCTGTCGGGTCCGTGATTGGAGCTGGAATCGTAGATACACTTTCGGTTACAGTAAACCCGTTTGCAGGTGGAATATTTATTATCTTATCACTCATTACAGTAGTTATTTCTGTAAGGAGCAAGGAAAAGGATACGTATAAAACCAGGAGCGCAATTTGATTTTCTTTCAAGTTGTGCTTTTTTTTATTCTTTGGAAAAAGTGCAAGGATTCAGAAGGATTCTCTAATCGAATAGGAGAATTGGTAATAAAAGCAAAAAAACAGGGGGAAATATGAAAAAGTTTTATGTTGCATCAAGTTTTAAGAACCTAGAATCAGTTCGTTATGTTGCACGACAATTAGTAAAAAAAGGTTTTATATATACTTATGACTGGACAAAAAATGAAAGAGCTTCAACATTCGAGGATTTAAAAGTTATTGGGACGGAAGAAAAAAATGCAGTATTAGAATCGGATTTACTAATAGTCCTAATCCCTGCAGGAAAAGGCAGTCACATTGAACTTGGAATAGCACTTGGGCAAGGTAAGAAAATCTATCTTTATTCCCCGGATGATCAAATAAATCATTTTGAAACAACAAGTACGTTTTATCATTTACCTGAAGTTGAAAAGTGTATTGGGACTATTGATGAATTAATAGAGACAGTTGTTGAAGGGAATTCGAATGTAATCAATTAATTATATTTTAAAAAGCTTTTTTACAGGAGAGAGAGTATGAAAATGAATAATTGGTGGTATGGCTTTTACTTTTTAGTTTTAGGGGTGGTATCCTTTTTTACCGGTGAAATCGTAACTTTTATCATGTTAGGGTTTATATTACTAGCTTTGAATAATATAAACTCCACGCTTAAGAAAATATACAAACAAAATAATGGTGAAAAACAGGATTAGCAATAGAAACGGAGCTATCTTATGAAATTAAAAAATCGTGATATTCTAGAGCTTATGGAACAATATCATGTACCTGGTTTGAGCATTGCATTAATTGAAAAAGGTCAAATCAGTAAAATAGAGAACTGTGGTGTCTTACAAGCAGGGACTACTAAAAAAGTAGCCGAAAACTCGATTTTTAATTCTTGTTCGATTAGTAAGTTTCTAACAGGAATGCTCGTTATAACTCTAACCGAACAGGGACTCCTTGTTTTAGATGAAGATGTTAACATAAAACTTGAATCATGGAATGTACCTGAAAATGAATATACGAAAAATAAAAAGGTTACATTACGAAACTTACTAAGTCATCAATCGGGACTTGTCGACCCTAAATATAGCTTCACAGAGTTAACAGTGGACATAGGTCTACCTTCAATGGTTGACCTATTAGAGGGAAGAACACCTTATTGCAACGAACCAATTGAAGTAAAATATGAACCTGAGAGTGAATCTCATTATTCGGATGCAGGTTTTTGTATTATTCAGCAGCTAACAGAAGACATTACTAAATTGCCATTTGACCAGGTTGTGAACGAACTATTATTTAAACCATTAAGAATGGAGAATAGCTTATTTGTTATGCAAACCACGGATATAAGAAAAGCAAACATTTCTAGTGGACATAATAAAAATGGCGAAATCGTTCATGAAAAATATCCAATATATCCATACCCCGCGGCTTCAGGTTTATGGACAACCACTGCAGATTTAAGTCGTTTAACTCTGGAATTAATGAATGCTTTAAAAGGTGAAAGTAAAATTGGCATTTCTGCGAGTAAAGCAAAGGAAATGATAAGCCCTCAAAGAGATAAGAAGTGGTGCGGATTGGGAGTGTTTTTAAACGGGCAAGAAACAGAGCTTGAAATTTCCTCACTTGGTTGGGGAATAGGGTTTCAATGTATGATGGTGGCATTTCCGCAAAGGGAGTCCGGTGCGGTGATCATGACAAACGCTGAATTAGGTATTCACCAAATGGAGGGTATTATTGGTGAAATATACAACTCCCTTGAAATATAACAAATTTAGTTATTCTATAACCGGAGGATGCGGAAAATGAAAATAATCTCTATTAAAGAAAATCCAGAACATATGAAAAGTGCGATAACCTATATTCAAAGCAAATGGGCTAGTGAACAAAGCTTGAAGGTATATGAAGATTGTATCGAACATTGCATTTCGAACACGAACCCATTGCCACAATGGTATCTTTTGATGGATGAAGAAAAAGTAATTGGCTGTGCTGGCCTGATTACAAATGATTTTATAAGCCGGATGGACCTGTATCCTTGGGTGTGTGCTATATACATTGAAGAAGAGTACAGAGGTAATAATTATGGGTCACTCCTGTTAGAACGAGCTAAAAATGATGCAAAAGCTGGAGGTTTTTCAAACTTATATCTTTGCACAGATCACATTGGTTTATATGAAAAATACGGGTTCAACCATATTGGTACAGGCTATCATCCGTGGGGAACGAGTTCGCGTATTTACGCAGTAGCTTTGTAAGAGATCTAAACGTAACCGAATCCATTAGGAGTTTGCCAATAAAGTGGGACAGGGCCACTGTCCCTTAGTTTGTTTTCTTAGTAAAAGTGGCGGTCACTTCCTACAAGAAAATATCAATACGACTGGAATTCGTTGTCTTCTTTTATACTCAGCATCACTTGAAAAATGTTCTCGCTGGGGAGACCCTTCACGTAAATTATCGATTCTAAAACCAGTCTCAGTAAGACCCCGGAAGTATTGCTCAATCGTCCTGTGATATTTTACAACGATTTGATCTATCCAAGGTTCTTTTCTTTCACCTTCAAGAAAATAATCATCAATTACCCAGTTCCCACGCTTATCTCCTGCTTGTTTGCTTATAAAAGAGGAAGTTGTGAGGGGATGCTGGACACTGAACACGAATTTTCCATTCGTTTTTAATGCATGATACGCGTTTTGAAAAAGAGACCGAATGTCTGAAATATAGTGTATCGCGAAGCGTGAGGTGACGATATCAAAGTGGTTTGAAGGAAAGCTGTATGTTTCTAAGTTTTCATGATAAATGGTTCCAGACTCACTGTTAAGATTAAGTTTTGCAGCTGAAACCATCTGCTCGGAACCTTCTACACCCGTGTAATAGGATGCACCTTGACTCAGTAGGTCATTGCCAAAGGATGCATCACCACAACCTAAATCTAGAATACTTTTATTTTGAAAATCACCGATTAGCTCATAAATAATCGGGGCTTCGATTGCATTATTGGGACTATCCTTTCTGCCTCTCCGCTTCATATAATTTGAAAAAAAGTCCTCGTGATCGTATGCACTTGCTCCTCGAAATTCCATACACGTCATAACCCCTTCCCCACATTAATTACTCATTGCTAATGGTTATTTTAACATGTATTGTAAAAATATGGGGTGAACTCATCGTTTTATTGAAAGGGTCGAAAGGGGAATGCCGATTGAGTGAATGGAAGGATCTAATCAAAGATTCACACGCAAGATGGGAAGAGAATGCGGAACTTTGGGATGATTATATGGGGTATGAGAGTAATCGATATCACCGTGAACTGATTCGCCCTTATACTGAAAAATTATTAAACATAAAAGAAGGCCAGACCATATTAGACATTGCTTGCGGTAACGGAAACTTTTCAAGGAGACTTGCAGAATTAGGAGCAGATGTTATTGCCTTTGATTACTCTGAAAAAATGATAGAGCGGGCAAAAATGAGAACGAAGGAATACATAAATCAAATCGATTATAAAGTTGTGGACGCAACCAGTTACGAGGAATTGTCTGAACTGGGAACTGAACAATTTGATAGTGCAGTAGCCAATATGGCTTTAATGGATATTGCGGATATTACGCCCTTGGTCCAATCCTTACATAAGATGTTAAAGCCAAATGGAGTTTTCGTCTTTTCTATCACGCATCCATGTTTTCAACCCCCTGGTGTCCGTAAAGTTACGGAGACAGAAGAAAGGGATGGAAATGTGATCACTACAAATAGTATTCAACTATCAAAATATCTCAACCCAGAACCCTACCAAGCCATTGGCATAAAAGGTCAGTCCAGCCCACATCTCATGTTCCATCGTCCGTTATCGTACTATCACAATCTATTTTTCGAGGCTAATTTTGTATTGGACGGTATGGAAGAGCCGAGTTTCCAAAATGTGACCGATAAATTTGATTGGCTCGAGATTCCACCTGTCCTTATTTTGCGGTTTCGAAAAAGATGATTCGGATATAAAAACAACCCAATAGGGTTGGGTCTAATAAAGATAAGGTTTATAATGAATGTGTTGATGGATAGGAGGAGAAAATGATGTACATAACAGACGAGGCGAAACAATTATTGGAAAATTCAGGTGCTGTGGGAATTCGTCTTTTCACAGTTCCTAGTCAGGAACATGGTCCACAAATTGCTTTAGCGCTAGATGAACCACATGAGTTTGACCGTGTTCAAACGATTAAAGGAATTAAAGTAGCCTTTGATCCAAGTGTAACTGGGACGGAAGTCTTAACATTAGACAAAGAGGAAACTGAAAATGGAGTAGGATTGGTTTTAACAGGACCAGGAAGCTATTCGTAAAAGGAGGAATAAAAATGCCCCTTAAAAAGATTACACCTGAAGAGTTATTTCAGCAAATGAATACTCAGGAAAAGATTACCCTTTTAGACGTAAGAGCAGAAGAGAAATACAATGATTTTCATATTGAAGGCCAAGGTGTTGAGAGTCAAAACATTCATAAAGAGGAAATTTTTAAATCAGAAGAAAACAAGAGTAATGCAGTTGGATCCTTACCAAAAGATAAAGAAATAGTCGTAACATGCACAACTGGAAACTCCGCCACAAAATGTGCAAACATCCTTTCAAATCAAGAATACAATGTTGCTGTATTAGAGGGTGGAATTACGGCTTGGAAGGAATTTTTAAAAAACAGAGCAGAATAATCAAAAACGACAGCGATTGCGAAAGTAGGCGATCGCTTTTTGTAACTTAATTTTATTGTCTGGATTTGATTTATTGTTTACCCTTCATGAATGTATAATAGAAACATATATTTAGGTGTGTAGTCCTCATGTTTCTAAGTCAGGTATCTGAGGGGAGATGGCAAAATGAATTACAAGATGAGAATCGCGACGATGCTGGCTGATCAAATTGATGGTTTTATTCAACTCGTTCAACAAAACTATGAAAATAAACATAAAACCTACATAGAAAATCCGGATAAATGGTACCAAGTGAAACTACTAATTGAAGAATTTAAGTTTCAACTAAACGCATCCGAACTTAGGAGAATAAACCGATTTTCTTGGAACGAAAAGTACACAATTTTATTAGTTGATGATGTTCAAAAGGGTTTGGATGTGATTGAGGAATACGTCGTGAGAAACTACGACGAGTTATTTATTTTAACGGGCAGACTTCACACATTAAGGAGTTTTGGTTCGTCACTTAAAAAGGATGAAGGTTGAGTATGCTTGGGATTAAAGGGTATGAACCAACTTTCTTTTCGGATAAAAATGAGTTTATGAGAGAGCATGGAGAAGGGTTAAGGAGATTAAAAGGTTCGCAACTTGAGGCAATTATCACTGTACATCATGTGAAAGATGGTGAGTTTTGGTCGGACTGTCCGGTTATTTTAGTTATCGGAGGAAAACAAGTAGAGTTTTGTTCCTTTAAAGATTGTGTTTCTGTTACCTGGGATGAAATAGATGTGAATGAAGGTTTAGACTGGTACGGAAGTCAGAATTTACAGCTTGAGTGGCAAAAAAACATGGTTGAAATTGTGACATCACTGATTGGAGAGAAAATAGAAAAAGTCGAGATCATTGAGGCATCTCTAGGCATTTTAAACGGAATTGGGTTTCAAATAGGCGCAAGCTATTTTTCCATCTTCAACGCATTGGACGAGACAGGCCTTTCATGTGTGAAAGATAAGGGTTGTACATACACAAAGCTATAGGGAAGATGGTAAAGGATATATATCGGGAATGAGTGCTGAATCAAGAAAGCTAGTGTAGGATGGACTAAATGAAAGTACATAAACTTCACACGACAAACCACCGACATTAATAAGGTGGTTTTTGTGTATGTATTATCTATTTTTGTAATACCAAAGCACCCGTTTAAGATGAAATATACTCTTGTCTATTACTTTATTTAAAACTAAGTACAGGCCAAGCATAAAAGTAATAATTAACATGACATGAATAACGTAATACCAAAAAGGGTGATTAAACAATATTGTAGTAGTAGTAATTCCCGAATTCCAATCGTTTATTTCTAACTGGTAAGGGAAAGGATCATAAAGTATATCGATAGTTAAATAAGTTAGTATAGATTGTAGAATAAGAAATGTTCCGATTGTTTCTTTCATTATTTTACCTCCATAAACCAATTCACTATTAACAGTTTAACATAAAAACAGTAAGTTTTTTCCACAAATGCCATAAGATTGGTTTAATAAACTAGTTATAAAAGGATTAATGATAATTTTTGTTGAATTCATAATACAAGTATTATTTAACGGAGGAATTAAAATGTTTTCATATACAATTTGTTTTATTAAACAAGGGAATAAAATACTTCTTCTTAATCGCGAATCCCCTGAGTGGATGGGAATTTGGAATGGCGTTGGCGGCAAATTAGAGAAAGGCGAAAACCCCTTTGAATGTATCATTCGAGAGATAAGAGAAGAAACGGGGATTGAGATGGAACCTCAAAACGTACGGCATAAAGGTAATATTACATGGACAAACCCATCTCATTCTTATTTTGACGGAATGTACGTTTATGTGGCCGAGCTGCCTGAGTCCTATCACTATACTACTCCACTCAAAACCGATGAAGGTATTTTGGATTGGAAAGACCTATCCTGGATCATGCATCCGAAGAACGTAGGCTTAGCAAATTTGAAATATTATTTACAAGAAATCTTACAAGACGAGACGAGCTATGAACATCGATTCATCTATAACGGGGACGATGTCGTGGATTTCAACAGGATACCCTTGGGTGAACCAGTTCTAAAATAGTAGTGGAAGGTGCATTGTTTTTTCCAAACTCATTTGTCTGAAGCTGTGTGAACTTCGGACAAGATCGAGTCGAAAAAGCAAGAGTGTGTCCGAAGCTGTATGAACTTCGGGCAGGGACGGGGCGGAAAAGCAAGATAGTGTCCGAAGTTGTATGAACTTCGGACAAGGACGGGGCGGAAAAGCAAGATAGTGTCCGAAGTTGTATGAACTTCAGACAAGGTCGAGTCGGAAAA